>JAFGRB010000084.1 GCA_016935365.1 Deltaproteobacteria bacterium | reverse complement strand
TGGCAGCGGCGGAGCGGGCGGCCTGGGCGGCGGCGCGGGAGGCCAGGGCGCGGCCGGCGGCCTGGGCGGATCGGGCGGCGAGGCGGGAGGCCGGGGCGGCGCGGCTGGCAGCGGCGGCGCGGGCGGCCTGGGAGGCGGCGCGGGAGGACAGGGCGCGGCCGGCGGCGAGGCGGGAGGCCGGGGCGCAGCCGGCGGCATGGACGGCCCGGGCGGCGGAGCGGGAGGACAGGGCGCGACCGGCGGTCAATCCGGCTCGGCCGGCGGCCCGGGCGGCGCAGAGGGCGAAAGGGCGGGCGGCGGCCCGGTCCGGCGCTTCCTGGACAGGACGCTTCGAGATCGGCTCGGCGCGAAGCGCCCCGAGAGCCACACGGACCGGGCTCGCCAGATTCTCGAGCGGGAGCGCTACCAGCGTGGCCAGATCAAGTCGCACAAGAAGCCGGAGAAGAGACGGGAGCCCGGGGAGTCGGACGGCTCCTGGCGCATCCGGGTCGAGCGCCCGTCTTCGAGCGGCGGGGCCGGCGTGCCACTGGGGCACATGTTCTTCTACCTGCTCATAGGCCTGGCGCTGGCCCTGGTGGCTTTCTGGATCGTCGGCGCATTGCGAAATCGCCCCGATCGCGCGGAGCCCAAGTCCGGCCAGGGAGACGGAGACGACCAAGACGCGGATCCGGTCCGGCGCCTGCTCGCCGATGTGATGGCTCTGGCCTCGCGCGGCCTCTACGCCGAGGCCGTGCACGAGCTGTTGCTGCTGGCGGTTCAGCACCTCTCCTCCGAGCGGGGCAGCGCCGCATCCGACGCGCTCACCAGCCGGGAGCTGATCCGCCTCCTGCCGCGCACGCTCGAGCAGCGGCGGCGCTTCGAGGCCCTGGTCCTCGCGGTCGAGCGCTGGCTCTTCGCGGGCCAGACGCTCGACCGGCCGGCCTTCGAGCGATGCCTGGATGCCTTCAAGGGCCTGGCGCTGGGGGAGGAGGCGTGAACCCCTTTTCGCGCAGGGCGCTGGCCATCATCTTCGGGGTGGGCTTGACCACCTTCGTCCTGGGGCTGGTGCTGACGGCCTTCAGCGCCGAGATCTTCGACCTGACCTCGTTCCATGCGGACAGCTTCAGCTACTCGCTCGTCGGCCACCGGGCGTTTGCAGAGCTGCTGGGCGAGAGCGGCCTGGTGGTCGTGACCCGGCGCAACAAGCGCGTGCTCCAGGCCCGGGAGCGCTTTCCGCTGCTCGTGCTCGAGCCGCCGCCGCCGGGTGTCTTGCCCCTGCTGCACACCGACCGCAGCGCAGAGGAGGAGCGGGAGGAGGAAGATCTGCTCCAGCTCCTGCTCGATCGCGCCGCCGACGCGGGTGTGCCGGTCCTGCTGGCCCTGCCCAAGTGGATCCCGACTCCGGACTTCAGGCATCCGGGCTGGATCTCGAGCCGCAGGCTGCGAGAACTGGACGAGCTGGAGCGGGTGATCCGGGTGGCCCTGGGCAGCGGCTCGAGCGCGAGTGTGCTCCGACCGGGCGCCTTGCGCCACGTTCAGGCCCACGCGCTGGGCGTCCAGACACCCGAGCTGGACCTGGGCGAGGAGGCCCAGCTGTTTTCGCGCTCGGCCGGCCTCGAGCCCCTGGTCTGGTGCGAGCAGGGCGTGCTGATCGGCCGCGCTCGCAAAGGGCTGATCCTGATCTCGGATCCGACCCTGTTCAACAACCAGGGCCTGGGACGAGGCGACCACGCCGAGCTGATGATGGCGCTGCTGGTGGACCTGCTTTCGGCCGAGGGCGTCGTGATCGACGAGACGCTGCACGGGTACGAGCGGGACAACTCCCTGCTGGCGCAGGCGATGCGTTTCCCGCTCGCGGTAGTCACGATCCACGCGGTGCTGGCTGCGCTTCTGGCTGCCTGGTGGCTGGCGAGCCGCTTCGGCAAGCCCCTGCCACCGCCGCCGGAGCTGCCGCCCGGAAAGCGACTGCTGCTCGACAACACGGCCGAGCTCCTGCACTCGGCAGGGGATCACGCGGATACGCTGCGGCGCTACTTGAAGGTCACGATGATCTCGCTGGCCAGGCGCTTCTCGGTTCCCGAGGGGACCTCGGAGCGCGAGCTCGTGCCCAGATTGCAGAGCCTGAGCCGGGCGCGCGGTGTGGAGATCGATCTGAAGCAGATCGAGTCGCGTGCTTCGAGCCCGACGCTCAAGCCGCAGGAGGCGCTGCGGCTGGCGAGAAAGATCCATTCTTGGCGGAACATGCTCACGGATACACGCTAGTGCCCCCTGGAGGTAGAAGATGGATTCGATAACCCAGATCGCCGAACGCATCCGGGAGCAGAGCGGCCGGGTGGTGATGGGGCTCGAGGACGTGACCGAGCTGCTCTTGGTCGCGCTACTCTGCGAGGGGCACGTCATACTCGAGGGCGTACCCGGCACGGGCAAGACCCTTCTCGCGCGCACCTTTGCCCGCAGCCTGGCGCTTCAGTACAAGCGGGTCCAGTTCACCCCGGATCTGATGCCGGCCGACATCCTGGGGACCAACATCTTCAACTTCCAAAAAAACGAGTTCATCCTGCAGAAGGGACCCATCTTCACGGAGTTCCTGCTGGCCGACGAGATCAACCGCACGCCGCCCAAGACCCAGGCTGCGCTGCTGGAGTCGATGCAGGAGCGCTCGGTCACCATCGACGGGACCAGCTATCGCCTCTCGCCGCTCTTTCTGGTCGTGGCCACACAGAATCCAATCGAGCAGGAGGGCACCTACCCATTGCCCGAGGCCCAGCTGGACCGGTTCTTGTTCAAGCTCCAGGTCGGCTTCCCCTCAGAGGAGCAGGAGCGAGCCATGGTCGCGCTGCACGGGCATCAGACCGCCATGCCCGACCTCGATCGGCTGGCCGTCCAGCCGCTGATCGGCCGAGAGGAGATCCTCGCCCTGCGCCAGGCCGTCAGCTCCCTTCACCTGTCGGACGAGATGGTGGCCTACATCGTCTCGCTGGTCCGCACCACCCGGACGAACCCCAATCTCCTGCACGGCGCCTCGCCGCGATCGGCCAACATGATCGCCACCGCCACCCGTGCGCTGGCGGCCATCCGCGGCCGGGCCTACGCCATCCCGGACGACGTCAAGGAGATCTTTCTGTCGGCCTTGCGCCACCGCGTCGTGATGACGCCGGCGGCCCACATCGAGGGCACGAACACCGACGTGATCCTCAGGCAGGTGCTTCAGTCTGTCCCGGCGCCGAGGTAGGAATGCGACCGACGCGACTGGCAGTCCTGGCCTTTGCATCCGGCGGCGCGCTGGCCGTGCTGTGCGCAGCCGTCCAGCCGGCCCTGTGGCCGTTCTGGCTGGCATTCCTCTTCCTGGCCGCGATCTCGCTCATGGCCGACTGGGCCCTCGGCCCGCGCCTGGCCAGGCTGCGCGTCAGCGTCGAGCTCCCCGAGCAACTCCTGGTCGGGTCCGAATGCGAGGCGCGCCTGCGCATCGAGAACCCCGGCCGGCGCCAGCTCAGGCTTCGGCTGCACGTGGACACATCCGGAGACTTCGAGCAGGTGCCCGAGCTCGCCGATGTACGCATCCCGCCGGGAACGGCGGAGACGGCTTTCGGGCTGCGCGCGCTCCGCCGGGGCCGCTCCACGATCGAGGCGGTCTGGCTGGAGTGCATCGGACCGCTCGGCTTGCTGGCCTTCCGCCGGCGCTGCTTCCTGGGCGTCACCAGGCCCGTCACGCCCGATGTGCACTCGGTCTCCCGGGCCGCCATCCAGCTCTTCTCCTCTCGCAACCTGCAGCACGGCGTACGGGTGGAACGCTACCGGGGAGACGGCAGCGAGTTCGACTGCCTGCGCGA
Source organism: Deltaproteobacteria bacterium (assembly GCA_016935365.1). Lineage (GTDB taxonomy): Bacteria > Myxococcota > B64-G9 > B64-G9 > B64-G9 > JAFGRB01. The sequence goes on along the minus strand of JAFGRB010000084.1, from coordinate 20,252 downwards.
GTATGAACCGGGCTTCGACATCCGCACCATCGACTGGAAGGCCTCGGCCCGGCTGGCCCGGCTGCTCTGCCGGGAGCTGCGCGCCGAGAGAAACCGCCAGATCATGCTGGCCGTGGACTCGGGCCGCTTGATGAGCGAGCCGGTGGGCGAGGCCCGCACGGCCACCCCGCTGCCCCGGCTGGACTACGCCATCCACGCGGGGCTGCTGCTGGCCTACATCTCGCTGCACGTGGGCGACCGGGTGGGCCTGCTGTCCTTCGACGACCGGGTGCGCCACTACTGCACGCCCGTGCGGGGCCAGGCTGCATTCGGCTCCCTGAGCCGCCTGGCGAGCCAGATCGATTACTCGTCGCGTGAGAGCAACTTCACGCTCGGCCTGATGGAGCTGGCCCGCCGTCAGTCGCGCCGGGCGCTGGTCGTCGTCCTGACCGACTTCGTCGATACGATCTCGGCCGAGCTCATGGTCGAGAACCTCTCCAGGCTGGCGCGCCGGCACTTGCTCATCTTCGTCGCCCTGCAGGATCCCTTGCTGTTGCTCGAAGGCAAGCAGCGTCCGGAAGACCTGGTCCAGCTCCATCGGGCCGTGGTGGCCCACCGCCTGCTGCAGGATCGGGAGATGGTCATCCGCCGTCTGCGGCGCATGGGCATCCTGTGCGTGGACGCGCCACCGGAGCAGATATCGACCCGGCTGATCGACCACTATCTCAACCTCAAGCGCAAGGAGGCGTTCTAGCATGCAGGAGGTCAAGCTGCGCTCGTCGGACTTCCGACGCGAACGGGAACGCCAGTGGATCGAGCTGGAGTCCTTGCTCGAGCAGGCGGACCGAAGAGGCCTGCGCTCGCTGTCCGCTGACGACCTGCATCGCCTGCCAGCGCTGTATCGGGTGGCCGTCTCCTCGCTCTCGGTGGCGCGGGCCATCTCTCTGGACCGCAACATGCTCGACTATCTCGAGAGCCTGGTGGCCCGGGCCTATATCTGCATCTACAGCGTCAAGCCCCGGACGGGCATGACGATCCGGAGCTTCTTCACAGACGACTTTCCGGCCATGGCCCGCCGGGTAGCAGCCGGGATCCTGCTCGCGCTGGTGGTCATGGGCACCGGTGTGATCGTCGGCTATGACACCCGCGACGATCCCGACGCCTACCACGCCATCGTCCCCGACGAGATGGCCCAGGGCCGCACGCACACCACGTCGACCGAGAAGCTGCGCGAGGTGCTCTACAGCGGCGAGGAGCGCAGCGGAAGCGAGCTCGGCTTCTTCGCCACGTTTCTCTTCACCCACAACGCCAAGATCGGCCTGCTCTCCTTCGCGCTCGGATTCGCCCTCGGGCTGCCGACTTTGCTGCTGCTGTTCTACAATGGTTTGATCCTCGGTGCGATGGCGGGTCTGTATGCGTCCAGGGGGCTGGGGCTGGAGTTCTGGGCCTGGGTGCTTCCGCACGGCGTGACCGAGCTGCTCGCGGTCTGCCTGTGCGGCGGTGCCGGTCTCGCCCTGTCGCTGGCCGTCATCCGCCCGGGCCGACACGGCCGCATGTGGGCGCTGAGCTCCACGGGGAAGAAAGCCGCGCTGGTCGTGCTCGGTGCGGTCGCCATGTTCTTCGTCGCCGGCATCATCGAGGGGATCTTCCGGCAGATCGTCCAGGACGTGCCCAGCAGGCTGGCCATGGCCGTGGCGACCGCCGGCCTGTGGACGGTGTACTTCCTGCTCCGGGGCAGGGCAGAGCCGGAGAGCCGATGACGCGACGCATGTACAGCCTGACCACCCCGGAGGGCCTCGAGCTGGAGCTGGAGCTCGCCCCGATGGGTGCGCGGCTGGCCGCCTTCAGCCTGGACTTCCTGCTCATGGCCGCGGGCACCGCCTTGCTGGTGGCCCTGGCCGCCGCAGGGGGCATGCTGGCCTCGGCCCCGGTGCTGGCCCTGGTCATCCTGTTCTCCTTTTTGCTCTGGAACGGCTACTTCTTGTTCTTCGAGCTATACTGGAGAGGCGCGACACCCGGCAAGCGGGTGCTCGGCATCCGGGTGATATCCCGACACGGGGGGCCGCTGACGACCGGCGCGGTCTTCGCCCGCAACCTCCTGCGCGATCTGGAGCTCTACCTGCCACTGCAGGTGCTCATCGTGCCCGACCTGATCTGGGGCAAGGCGCCCGGCTGGGTCCAGCTGCTGGCCAGCGGCTGGATCTTCGTCTTTCTCCTCATGCCCTTCCTGAACCGAGACCGGGCGCGCTGCGGCGATCTGGTGGCCGGGACGCTCGTGGTCCAGAGACCCGAGGCCCAGCTCCTGCCCGATGCCGCCGAGACCCGCTTGCCGAAGGACGCCGATTTCGAGTTCAGCGCCGCGCAGCTCGACATGTACGGCATTCGGGAGCTTCAGGTGCTCGAGGAGATCCTGCACCGTGACGTGAGCGAGCCGGGACGATTCGACCTGCTGATGACGGTCTGCTACAAGATCACCCGCAAGATCGCATGGCCTCAGCCCGTGCCACCCGAGCGCGTGGTGGCCTTCCTGCAGGCGTTCTATCGCGCCCAGCGCGCCCGGCTGGAGCAGCGCTTGCTGTTCGGGGAGCGGCGCGAGTTCAAGAAGATCGGCCGCCTGTCCGGGCCGCGCGGTGGCCCGACCTCCAACCCTTGACACATGGTCGAGAAGTCGGTTCTCATGGCGCTCACACGACCGGCGCGCAGGCGGAGCGGGACGAGCCTTCTCTGAAGCCTGCCAGGAGGCAGTCGAGATGAGGGTTATCAAGCGCTACACCAACCGCAAGCTCTACGACACCGAAGATAGCCGCTACGTCACCCTGGACGAGATCGCCGCCATGGTCAAGGACGGCCAGGATGTGCAGATCGTGGACAACCGCTCCGGAGACGACCTGACGGAGGTGACCCTGGCCCAGATCCTCTTCGAGGAGCAGAAGAAGCAGAACACCCGCATGCCGCTCGGCCTGCTTCGGGATCTCATCCGCACGAGCGGGGAGACGATCACCGACTTCCTCCAACGCCGCGTCGCCCAGCCCGTCCAGAGCTTCAAGCAGGAGGCAGAGCGGCGGGTCGACCAGATCGTGCGCAGGAGCGAGTCGACCGTGGAGGAGAAGGCGCGTCACGTCCGCGAGTTCTTCACGACCACCCAGCGGTCCATGGATGAGCTTCAGAAGAAGCTCGACGACGGATTCCGCTCCGTGCTGGCATCCACGCCCGGCCTGCGCAAGCAGGTCGAGACGCTCAGAAGCCGCGTGGAGGAGTTCGAGACCTGGCTCAAACGGGCTCAGCCCGAAGAGCGCGAAGACGATCCCTCCGAAGGCGAGGATCGCTGAGCGCGCCCCGATCGCCCATCACGGATTGCTGCGCCAGATCTCCTTGGCCAGCGATTCGAGCATGTGGGCCCCGCGAGACCAGGATGCGTACTCCCAGATCGTCTTCCCGTGGCTCTGGGCCTCGTCGATCTTGACGTTGTAGCCGATGATCGTGCGGGCCGTCCGTCCGGGGAAGTGCTTGCGCAGCTTGGTGAGGATCTCGTCTGCCAGCCGGGTCGGGCGATACAGGGTGGGCACCACGAGGGTGATCTGGAGATCGGCCTTGCCAAAGTCCTGTCGCATTCGCTCGACGGTCTCGACGATCTCGGCGCAGCCGTCCAGCGCGAAGTAGGTCAGGTTGACCGGCACGACCACTTCCTCGCAGGCCAGCATGATGTTGTGGGTCCGGATCCCCATCGACGGAGGGGAGTCGTAGATGACGAAGTCGTAGCCGTCCACGGCCGCGAGCTTGTCGGCCAGCTTGCGCTCCCGGTCCGGGTGCTGGGCCACATCCAGCGGGAAGTCGGACAGGGTCTTGTTGGCCACCAGCACGTCCAGGCCCTCGACGTGGCTCTGGCGGATGGCGGCCGAGGCGGGCAGGTCCGGATCGATCAGCACGTCGTAGACCGAGGGATGCATGTCGCGCACGTAGAAGCCCAGGCTCTTGCCGGCCTGGCCCTGGGGATCCATGTCCACCAGCAGGACCCGCCGCTTGCGGTGGCCCGCGAAGTAGGCGGCCGTGTTGACGGCCAGGGTGGTCTTGCAGGAGCCGCCCTTCTCGTTGATGAACGCGATTCGCCGCATCGGATCCCCCTCGGCGGAGAAGGCCCGCTCAACCGCCGATCTCGGCCGGGCGATAGATCTCGAACTCGTACGAGGCGCCGAAGCCGATCACGGCCGAGACCCCGGCCGTCTCGTCACCCATCGGGATGCCGACGTTGAAGCCGGTCCGCAGGCCGATGGAGCGGATGCGCAGGCCGAGACCGACATTGACGAGGTAGTTGTGGTTCTCCTCCCCATCGAGCTCCTTCAGCCCGGTGAAGCCGACCGACGCGCTCAGCCCGCCGCGCTGGTCGCCGAAGAGATAGATGCTGATGCCGAAGCGGTACTGCAAGGCGGTCAGCATCTCGCGAACGTCCTGATCGAAGAGCGGGGCAGCGGCGTAGTAGCCGATCCCGGTGCCGACGCTGAAGCCCGGGCCGTGCAGGCTGAAGAAGAAGTCCGGCTTGACCACCGCGGACTCGGTCATGAAGTACAGCCAGCCCATGTTGACCGCCCGGCCGACCTCGGCCGCGTGGGTGCTGCCCAGGCCGCTGATGTCGGTAAACCCAAGCCCCGCATTGATGCTCAGGCCGGTGTTGAAATCCCATGCGGGGGTCGTGCCCTTGCCGTTCTCGGAGAAGTAGAAGAGGGTGAGCCCGAGCGTCAGGTTGCCGGGGCAGCTGTCGCCGTTCTCGTCCACGGCAAAGGACCAGCCGATGCTCGCATCGACGTACTTCCAGATGTTGTATCCGACACCCAGCCCGCCCAGGAAGCCCGCGCTGTTGCCGATGATGGGCACATCGAAGCCCAGACCCGTGCTCATCTCGCCTTCGCTGGTCTCGTACCACTTCCGGGCCCGCTTCTTCCCCTCGTCCCCGGCGCTCGCCGGCACGGCCAGGCCCAGCACGAGCGCGATGGCGAGACACATCGAGGCGGGGCTCTTCGGCGTCCTCATGTCTTCCTCCTCGTCGTTTGCCCTCCCCAGCGCGCAAAGGATATAGCAGGTTCTCGGAACGGGGCAAAGCATTTATCCAGCCCGCCGGAGGCTCGCTTGACAAGCCTTCGGCTGGCGCGCTATGCAGGGTATAAGACCCCTGCCAGGGAGGATTCATGCGCATTCGATACCAGAACCTCAAGGGCAAGGAAGTGCTGGCCGACAAGGAGGGGCGCCTGCTGGGCACGGTCCGGCGCATCCAGATCGACTCCAAGAAGAAGTCGGTGCTGGGGATCGTCTTCAAGGGCAAGGTCATGTCCGGCGAGCACTGGTGCCGGGTCAACGGGGTGACGCGCGTGGGCGAGGACGTCGTCTACCTCTCGTCCATGAAGGTGGTCAAGGACGACGAGCCGCCCGGCCGGGACGTGAAGGATCTCATCGATCTGCCCATCAACTGCATGGACGGCAAGCGCCTCGGAGCCGTGGAGGACGTGATCGTGGAGACCGAGGGCTGGAAGCTCGCCGGCGTGGTCATCGACAGGGTGGGCTCGGTCGACGTCGGGCCGGACGCGGTCTTCGGTGCCGACACGGTGCTGCTGCGCGAGGGCGCGGCCGATGAGATCGTGGCCGAGCCAGAGGCCTCCGGCTTCCTGGCGCGCGTCTTCCAGAGCGAGGAGCCCCAGAAGCCGAAGCCCGGCGCTCGAGGCAAGAGCCGAAAGAAGTGAGCAGGAGGGGAGATGCTCAGAAAACTGCACGAAATCCAGGGAATGCAGGTCGTGGCCTTGTCCGAGGGCCGGGTGATGGGCTCGGTGCAGAAGGTCTACCTGAGCCCGAGCCAGAAGCGCGTCTCGGGGATCCGGGTACGTGAGAGCGGCCTGGGCGGCGACGAGAGCTGGGTGGACATCAAGGACGTGGACAAGATCGGCGAGGACGTGGTCTTCGTCAACCGGGCCTCCTCCTGCAAGGCCAAGCAGCCCGTCGGCCGCAGCCTCAAGGACATGATGGGCATGCCCATCGGGACCAAGGACGGCAAGATCCTGGGCACACTGGTGGACTTCGAGGTCGACGAGCAGTGGCGGGTGGTGGAGCTGACGCTGTCCGACTACCGGATGATCAAGATCGATCACCGCCAAGCGGTCTTCGGCGAGGACACCATCCTGCTCGAGGCGGGCGCGGATGAGCGGCTGCGCACGGCGCCGCGCCACAAGGTCGGCTTTCTGGCCCGGGTCTTCGGCGCCGAGACCATCCAGGAGGCCGCCAGCGCCATCACGCGGGCCGAGCAGGCCAAGGCGGCCCGACCACAGGAGCTCGTCGAGACGAGCCCCGGGCCCGCCAAGGCATCCCGTGCGCGCAGGCCGACCCGCCGCAAAAAGACCGCTTCGAAGAAGAAGACCTGATTCCAAGCGCGCCCTCGGCGATGACTTTTGTTGTCATTGCCAGCCTCTCTCGAAGCTCAGCGCTCGATCGCCTGGATGAGGCTTTCCCTGCGTATGGCGGCCGCGCGTGAGGCAGCCGGGATCAGGGCTCGGTAGATGAGCGCGCCTGCGGGCGGCAAGCTCGCGAGCCCGAGGTGCATCAGCTCCGGCCGCCGGGCGCCGAGCGCGAGCACCGCCAGGACGATCGCCGTGCAGGCGCCCAGCACGGCCAGGGCCCACAGGAAGCTCTGGCCCGCAGGTCGATCGCGGCGCGAGAGGCTGAAGTGATAGCGGCGCGGATAGCGCACGCTCAGCAGGTTGCCCACCGCCAGCATGACGAGCAGGGCGAAGGTGAAGGCAGCGAGCGGCAGGTCCAGCAGGCGCGCGCTGGCCGATGGGATGAGAACGAAGAGCATCCCGGTCAAGGCGAGCATCTGGACGCAGGCAGACAGCCCATGGGCCAGATTTCGACCCGCGAGCCATGTACTCAGCGGAACCGGCAGCCAGAACGGCCAGCGCACGGCAGGCCCCTCGTATCCGAATCCGTTGACGAAGAACTGGCCGCTGAGCACGGAAAGGACGTAGAAGCCGAGCATGGACAGCAGCACCGCCGCCCAGGCATCCCCCCAGAGGTAGCTGAAGATCTGCGGGCCGCCGACGATCTTGAGGATGATGAGCAAGTAGAAGGGCACGGCGAAGAGCATGCGGCTCTTGGGGTTGGCCAGCAGGGTGCGGAGCTCCTTTTCGAAAATCGCCGACATCGCGTGGCTGCATGCCGGCAGCTTCCACCCGCGCGACCCCGGTCCGGGCCGGGGCGCGGCCGCCCGGCCGGTCCCGAGCAGGCCGCGGCCGCCGCGGTAGAAGCGCAGCAGCAGCCGCAAGCCGATGAACCAGGCCACCAGGGTGCAGGCGGCCATGACCGACAGGCTCTTCGCGACCAGCAGCCAGTCGCCGCGAGCCGCGCCTGCGAGCCCCCGGGCGAGGTAGCCGGGCGGGGTGCCCGACAGGGCCATGGCCGTGTTGGCCAGCAGGCTCAGATCCTCTGCGCTGTCTCCGAACCCCTCCCCCAGCCGCGAGAATAGCCAGGACGCATCCACGGGCGGGATGAGCGCGGCCAGGGTCAGGAAGACGAGCAGGATCCCGAACAGGATCTCGCCCGAGCGGCGCGAGCGCATGATGTTGAGAAAGAGATTGAGCAGGCAGCGTCCGGCTGTCACGTTCATCAACACGAAGGCGAGCATGAGTGCGACGGTGGCCGGCCAGCCCGGCTGCAGGCTGTGGGCCAGACCGAACGCCGATCCGACGAGCAGGGGGTAGAAGAAGAGCACCGACGGCTCGAGCAGTCCCACCCAGCTATGCAGCCAGTATAGCCGCCCCGGCCGAACCGGGAACTGGAAGTACCGCCCCATCTCGTAGGCCTCGTCGACCTGGGCCGCCACCAGCGGCCAGATGATCCAGAAGAGCGAGACGAGGAAGGCGAAGAGGCTGAGCGCGAAGGCGCTCCAGACGGGATGGATGCGGATGGCCTCGACCGAGGCGAAGAGCAAGTAGCTTCCCCAGCCCAGGCCGGCAGCCAGACCGGCGGCCAGCATCCAGGCGGCGGCCGCCCCCAGCACCCCGCGCCCGCTCAGCCTTCGAACGAAGAGGCGAAAGCGCAGACCCAGCAGCAGGCGCAACAGCGTGCCGAGCTCGAGCCTCTCGGTCACGGCCGCTCCTGCCCGGGGCAGAGCCAGTCCGGAAGCGCCCGATTGTCGTGCTCGCCGCCCACGGCTGCGCGGAACAGCTCGCCCAGATCCCCGCCTTCCTCGCGCAGTGCGACCACGTCCAGCTCGGACACGAGCTTGCCGCGGTGAATGATTCCCACCCGCTGGCAGATCTTCTGCGCCACCTCCAGGATGTGGGTCGTCAGCAGGACGGTGGCGCCCCGCTCCGTCAATCCCTCCAGGACGAGGCGGATGGCCTCCGCGCTCAGGGCGTCGACGCCTTCGAACGGCTCGTCGAAGAACAGCAAGCGCGGGGCGTGGATCAGCGCGCAGGCGATGGCCAGCTTCTTGCGCATACCGCGGGAGTAGTCGGCGATCAGCTTGCTCCCGTGAGGTCCGAGCTGCATCAGGTCGAGCAGCTCGTCGCTGCGCCGGGCTGCCTCGTCCTGCGCGAGCCCGTACATGCGACCGGTGAACAGAAGCTGCTCTCGGCCTTTGAGACGCTCGAACAGCGGGGGCTCCTCGGTCACCACCCCCATCTGGCGCTTGAAGTCGGGGTCGTCCGGATCGAGCTTCTGGCCGAAGAGGAAGATCTGGCCCGCGCTCGGCCGTGACGTACCGGTCAGCATCCCGACCGTGGTGGACTTTCCGGCCCCGTTGGGCCCCAGCAGCCCGAAGAAGACACCGGACTCCACGCGCAGGTCCAGACCGTCCACCGCGCGCTTGTCGTCGAACTGCTTGACCAGCTGGCGCGTCTCGATGGCTGGGGAATCGCTCGGCATGCCCGAGAGGATACCGGGGGCGGGCGACCATGTGCAAGATGGACGTCGAGGTCGAGAGGGCCTTTTCGATCTTTACAGCCAGAGGCGCTCTTTTTATAATCTCGACGCACGCTTGCGCGCCTCAGGAGGTTCCTTTGAGCAAAACCATCCTGCTCGTCGAAGACGACAAGAGCGTCCAGAAGATGCTGCAGGAGACCCTCGAGCAAGAGGGCTTCCACGTCATCAGCGAGAAAGACGGAGACTGGGCCCTGCGGACTTTCGAGTCCAAGGAGATCGATTTCGTCTTGCTCGACATCCTGATCCCGGTCATGAACGGATTCCAGGTGGCGGAGCGCATCCGCAAGCTGCCCCAGGGGCGAGACGTGCCCATCCTGATGATCAGCGGCATCTATCGCGGCGTAAACCACCGCATCGACGCCAAGCGCAAGTACGACGTGATCGACTATCTGGACAAGCCGCTCAAGATGGAGCGGGTGATCGAGATCCTGCAGGAGTGCTTCGGCGCTGAATACCCATCCCCTGTCGCCAAGAAGGCGGAGCGCGAGGCGATTGACAAGAAAGCGCCAGAGCCCTATGCCAGCCCGGACAGCCACCAGGAAACCGAAGATGTCGAGAAGGGCTCGCGCGAGTTTCGCAAGGCCTCTCGCCGGGGCACGCTGCGCTCGGTTTCCTTTCCAGAGCTGCTCTCGCAGTTCTACGCCGAGAAGGCGGACGGGGCGCTGCTGCTGAAAAAGGGCAAGCTCAAGAAGATCGTCTACGTCAAGAACGGCTACCCGGTCTTCATCAAGTCCAACCTCCTCAACGAGTGCCTGGGCAAGATCATGGTCCGGGAGCGCATGATCACCGAGCAGGAGTGCGAGGAGTCGATCGAGAGCATGAAGGAGACGAAACGCCAGCAGGGCACCGTGCTGATCGACATGGGCTGTATCTCGCCCCACAACCTCCAGTACGCGCTCGAGCTCCAGCTGCAGGTCAAGCTCTTCGACCTCTTCTCCTGGGACGACGGCGAGTACCAGTACAACCCGAAGGGCAGCGCCCCCCCGGCCACCGTCTCTCTCGAAGGGACGACCGCTGCTCTGATCTACGAAGGCATCCGCCAGAAGTACAAGCTGGAGCGGCTCAAACGCATCCTCGACGACTCGCTCGACGACTTCGTGGTGCCTTCGCCCGACCCGCTGTTTCGCTTCCAGGACATGGACCTGGATCCCGAGGAAGAGGGCTACGTCTCCCGGCTGATGAAGGGCGACCTGCGGCTGCGGGAGGTGCTCGATCTCGGCATCGACAAGGAGACGGTCTACCGGATCGTCTACTCGCTCAAGTGCGCCGGCATGGTGAAGTTCCAGAAAGAGCCGGACGCCAGCAGCTGCGATGAAGAACAGGAGCCGCCGCCCGTCCCGCCGGCCCCGCCGAGCAAGCCCAAGGAGGAGAAGAAGCCGACGCCGCCGCCGATCCAGGGCCGGCTGAGCGAGAGCGGGGGCATCCCGGTCCCCACTTTGAGCGACCTGGGCCGCAGCACGGCGCTCTCGCCGGAGGAGCGCAACATTCGCGAGCAGCTCGCGCACCAGGTGGCCGAGACGCGCAAGAAGGACTACTTCGAGATCCTCGGCGTGTCGAAGAACGCCTCGCGGGCCGAGATCAAGAAGGCCTACTTCTCCCTGGCCAAGCAGTTCCATCCGGATCGGCTCTACGCCTCTGCCTCGGCGGAGATCCGCAACCTGGCCGAGGAGCTGTTCAACCTCATCTCGGCCGCCCACGACGTGCTCAGCGACGACCCGCAGCGGCAGCAATACGAGGAGAACCTGTCCTCGGCGGAGAAGCGCGATGTGTCCAGCGAGGTCTCGAAGATCCTATCCGCCGAGGGCCTGTTCCAGAAGGGCGAGATGGCGCTGCGCAAGCGCGACTACGACAAGGCGGAGAAGTACTTCCAGGAGGCGGCCAGGCTCTGCCCCGAGGAGGGCGAGTTCCACGCCTACCTCGGCTGGGCGAAGTTCCAGAGCAACCCGAAGTCCGAAGAATGCGTCCGGGCGGCCCGGGATGAGCTCAACCAGGCCATCTCCTTGAATCCCAAGGTCGACAAGGCCTATCTCTTCCTGGGTTACATCTACAAGGCCATGGAGTACCGCGAGATGGCCGAGCACGAGTTCGAGAAGGCCATCCAGGTCAACCCGGACTGCACCGAAGCCCTCAGGGAGCTCCGGCTCATCAACCAGCGCCGCAAGCGCAAAAAGGGACTCCTGAGCCGTTGACAGATGTGGGTCTCCAGATGACGAACGAGATTCCTTTTGGCAAGTATCGCCTGCTCGAGAAGCTGGCCACGGGCGCCGTGGCGGAGATCTACCGCGCGCTGACGCGAACGGCCGAGGGACAGGATCTGACCGTCGTCATCAAGCGCATCCGGCCCGAGCTGGCGCAGGATCTCTCCTTCGCCAACCAGTTCATCGACGAGGCCCGGATCATGGCCATGATCCAGCACCCGAACATCGCCAGGATCTACGAGTGGGGCCGCCAGGACGACGCGCTGTTCATCGCCATGGAGTACATCGAGGGAACGAATCTGGCCTCGCTGATGCAATCGCGCATCGAGCAGAGCCTCAGATTTCCACCCATGCTGGCCGTCCACATCGCGTCCGAGGTGCTTCAGGCCCTCCACTATGCGCACGGGCTCAAGGACGCCTTCGGCCACTCGCAGAAGCTGGTCCACCGCGACATCTGTCCCGCCAACATCCTGCTGTCCTCGAACGGAGAGGTGAAGCTGGTCGACTTCGGCCTGGCCAAGGCCACCTCCCGGGTCCAGGGGACCCGGCCCGGCATCTTCGCCGGCAAGTACACGTACCGGTCGCCCGAGCATGCGGCCGAAGGGGAGATCGACGGCCGGTCGGACATCTACTCGCTGGGCGTCGTCCTCTACGAGCTGCTGACCGGCTCGAAGCTCCACGCCGAACGGGATACCGGGGCAGCGGACATCGTTCGCGCGATCCAGCAGCGCCCGCCGTCGAGCATCCACGCGGACATCCCGGCGGATCTCGACGCGCTCGTTCTGCGAACCGTCTCGCTCGATCCGGCTGCCCGCCCGCCTTCGGCCATGGACCTGCGGACCGAGCTGCTGACCTTTCTCAACCGCTGGGACCGCCAGGTCGACGCGGACGCGCTGTCGAGCTTCCTGGTCGAGACGCTCTCGGAGCGCAAGTCGGGGACGGACGAGCGGGTGGGCTTCGCGTTCGGCGAGGCCACGAGCCACTGGTTCGCCCGCGGCGACGAGCTGGTCAAGGCCGATGCGGAGGAGCTCGAAGACGGGGACGCGGAAGGCCGCGCGAAGCGGGAGCGCTTCGCCGCCGGCTCCACGGTCATGGCGGTCGAGGCGGCCGATCTGGGCACGGGCCGCCATACCAAGGCCTGGCTCCTCGTGGGCGGCATCGCCTGCGTGATGGCCCTGGTCACCTGGATGGTGGTCAGCGGGCTCGGCGACAAGGGCAAGCCCACCGTCAAGATAGTCGAGCCCGAGCCCAGGGCCGAGGGCTTCGCCGGCGCCGTGGAGATCAAGACCACACCGGCCGAGGTGCTCATCTTCGTCGACGGCGACCTGGTCGAGCCGATGGGCAACCCGCCCCGCCTGATGAGCCAACGCGCCGGCAAGCGGCGCATCAGGCTCATGGCGCCCGGCTACCTGCCCTGGGAAGGCGACCTCGTGCTGGAGAAGGACAAACCGAGCGTGCTGGATCAGACGCTCGTCGAGCGCAAGGGCAAGCTCGTGCTGCAGAGCCAGCCGCCCAAGGCGCTCATCTTCCTGGACGGCAAGAAGGCCGGCCGGACCCCGACGACCATCGAGGATCTCTCGGCCGCAACGACCCACAAGGTCGTTCTCCGGGCGCGCAAGTTCGCCCCGGTCGAGTTCGAGATCAAGCCGGCGGACTGGCCCGAGGACGTGGAGGCCGCGCTGGTCGTCGAGAAGAAGCTCGAAAAGCAGACGCGCAAGCGCCGCCGGCGCCGGAAGCCCTAGCCCCAGGTCCCTCCACCTGAACGGAGATGACAACATGGCTGACAAGGATGTGGTGATCGCGGCGGTGGCGCGGACGCCGTTCGGAAAGTACGGCGGCGCGCTGCGGGATGTGCCCGCGCTCGCGCTCGGCTGTCACGTGGTGAAGGCCCTGCTGGAGCGAGCCGGCCTGGCCGCGGAGCAGATAGACGAGCTCGACATGGGCTGCTGCATCCCGGCCGAGACCATGGGCATCGCCGCGGTCGTGGCCCGGCGGGTGCTGCTCGAGTCGGGCATCCCCCCCGACCGGCCCTCGGTGACGATCGACCGCGCCTGCTGCTCGGCGCTGAGCGCCTGCCAGTGGGCCTGGCGCTCGCTGGTCCTCGGCGAGGCGGGCCTGGTCATCGCGGGCGGAACGGACAACATGAGCCGCACCCCGCACCTCGTCCAGGGCCTGCGATGGGGCCTGCGCCTCGGCTCTGCAGAGCTGGAGGACCCGCTGTACCGCATGGAGTACAAGGGCTACACGCCGGTGAGCGTAGACGCCGGGGAGCTGGCCCTGGAGCACGGGGTGGACCGCGAGGCCCAGGACCGCTGGGCCCTGCAGAGCCAGCAGCGCTACGAGGCGGCCCGCAAGGCTGGCAAGTTCAAAGAGGAGATCGCGCCCTTCCCCGTGCGCGATGCGCGGGGTCGGGAGCAGGTCATCGACAGCGACGAGCTGCCCCGCCCCGACACCAGCCTCGAGAAGCTGGCCGCGCTCAAGACCGTCTACGGAAGCCCCACCGTGACCGCCGGCAACGCGCCGGGCCTGGATGCGGGCGCGGCCGGCGTGGTGCTCACGACCCGGGCCCGGGCTGCCGAGCTGGGGCTCGAGCCGCTCGCCAGGCTCGTGTCCGTCACGTCGGCCGCCGAGCCGCCCAGGAGGATCGCCAGCGTGCCCGCAGCCGCCATCCGCAAGGCCATCGACTCGGCCGGCTGGCCGCTCGGCGATCTGGCCCTGATCGAGATCAACGAGGCCTTCGCGGCCATGCCCCTGGTGAGCTCCAAGATCCTCGCCGGGGGGGATCCGGGTCGGACAGAGGCCTTGCGCGAGCGGATCAACGTCAACGGCGGCGCGATCGCCATCGGTCACCCCATCGGGGCGAGCGGCGCCCGCGTCCTGCTGACCCTGGTGCTCGAGCTTCGCCGCCGGGGTGGCGGCCGCGGAGCGGCGGCGATCTGCGGCGGCCTGGCCCAGGGTGACTGCGCCCTGGTCGAGGTCTGATCCGGGAGCGACCCATGAAACTCGCGGTCATCGGAGGGGGCAGCACCTACACGCCCGAGCTGCTGGACGGGCTCCTCGCGCACGCAGCCGCGCTGTCGCTCGAGGAGATCGTCTTGATGGACATCGACGCCGCGCGCCTGGAGGTGGTGTCCGGCTTCTGCCAGCGCATGGCCCGGCACCAGGGCGCGCTCCTGACCATCCGCACGACCCCGGATCCCGATCAGGCCATCGAGGGAGCGGCCTTCGTCCTGACCCAGATCCGCGTCGGCGGTCAGGCCGGGCGCCACCGGGACATCCAGCTCGGGCTCCGGCACGATCTCGTGGGCCAGGAGACCACGGGCGTGGGCGGCTTCGCCAAGGCGCTCAGGACCATCCCGGTCATGCTGGACCTGTGTGCGCGCATGGAGCTGCGCTGCCCGGAGGCCTGGCTGATCAACTTCACCAACCCCTCGGGGCTGGTGACCGAGGCGCTGCTCAAGCACGGCCGCGAGCGGTCGATCGGGCTGTGCAACAACCCCATCAACCTGCGCCTGGACGCGGCCCGGCTGCTGGGCGTGGATCCCGACCGCATCGAACTGGACTACATCGGGCTCAACCACCTCTCCTGGGTCCGGCGCATCCTGGTCGACGGACAGGACGCCTTGCCGGGCGCACTGGAGGCCCTCCGCTCGGCGGGCCGGCCGGCCAACCTGCCCGAGGAGCTCGACTACCCCGAAGAGCTGCTCCGGGCGCTGGGCGCGGTGCCCTGCTCGTACCTGCGCTACTACTACCGGACGCGCTCGGCGGTGGCCGCGCTCCAGGCCCGCCCGAAGAGCCGGGCCGAGGAGGTGGCCGAGATCGAGCGTGCGCTGCTGGACGGCTACCGGGACCCCGCGCAGGTGGTCAAACCCGAGGCCCTGAGCCGCCGGGGGGGCGCCAACTACAGCCGCGCCGCCGTGGAGCTCATCCTGGCCATCGCCGGAGACACGGGCTCGCACCACGTGGTCAACGTCCGCAACGCGGGCGCCATCGAGGCCCTGCCGTTCGACTGCGCCGTGGAGCTGGACTGCCGGGTGGACGCGCAAGGCGCGCGGCCGCTGCCGCTCGCGCCGCCCGGGCCCGAGATCCGGGGCCTGATGCAGCACGTCAAGGCCTACGAGGAGCTGGCGGTCGAGGCCGCGGTCCGGCAGAGCCGCAAGCACGCCATCCTGGCCCTGCTGGCCCATCCCCTGGTGGCGGATGCGGACCTGGCGGTCGAGCTGACAGACGAGATCGCCCGGGTGCACGGGCTTCGATTCCTGGCTGGCGGCGGGGCGTGAGCGCGATGGACCTGTTCGACTCCGCTCGCTTCTTCCGCGCGCTGTGGAAGCTGCCCGTATGGCGACTCGCCGCCAGCGGGCTCGAGGCGACCGGGCACCTGCTCGACCTGCCCCACCGGGTCCCGGAGATCGCGCCCGGCGGCGCGCGGCCGCTGGATGCGTACATGGCGCGCGGACCGGCTGGCGAGCTCGCGGCCGGGGCGGCCGCGATCGACATCACGCCTCGCAATCCCGAGGGCTTCTTCCTGGCGGGCTTCGGCTCTGCGCGCCGCTGTCTCGCGCTTCGCGATCCGCTCTTCGCCCGCTGCCTCTTTCTCTGCGACGGGCAGACGCCCTGGCTGCTGATCGCCCTGGATCTGATCGGGCTCTCGCTCCCGCGCTGCGCGCGCATCCGGGCCCGGATCAGCGAGCGCTTCCAGCACGCGGTCTGGCTCGCCTGCACCCACAGCCACGAGAGCCCGGACACCCTGGGGCTGTGGGGCCCGGCCCTGGGCGGGCTGCTGCCCTATCGCACCGGCCTCGACGACGCGTACCTGAGCTGGCTGGAGGAGCGCATCCTGGAATGCGCCGGTCGGGCGATCGCGGCGGCCCGGCCCGCGAGGCTGCATCTGGCGAGCGGCCTCTTCGACCGGGCGGGCAAGTGGATCCACAACGAGCGCTCGCCCGTCATCGACCGGAGCCTGCGGGTGATGCACCTGCGGGACCAGCAGGGCGCGGCGCTGGCCACGCTCGTCCAGCACGCCTGCCACCCCGAGACGCTGTGGTCCGACAACCAGCGCATGAGCGCCGACTTCTGCTCGGTCTGCTGCCGGAGCGTGGAGCGCGCGCTCGGGGGCGTGGCCCTGTACGTGAACGGTGCGCTCGGGGCCATGGTCAGCGCGGCCGTGGGGCACAGCACGCCCGTCGCGCAGCGGGAGGCCCTGGTCGACAGGCTCGGCCAGGAGCTGGGTCGGGCCGCGATCCGCCTGGCCCGCCGGTCGCTGGACGCGCCGTGCGACCAGACGCATCTCTCGGTCGCGGTCGAGCCGGTGTGCTTTCCGGCCGAGCACAACGCGCTCTACAGGCTGGTGCACGCCCTGGGCGTGGTCGAGCACCGGGAGCTCGCGGGCGGGCTGCGCTCCGAGGTCTGCCTGGCGCGGATCGGGCCGGCGACCATGCTGGGGCTGCCGGGCGAGCCCGCGCCCGCGCTGGGCCTCGAGCTGCTCGAGCGCATCGACGGCGAGCCGCGCTTTCTCCTCGGGCTCTGCAACGACGAGCTCGGCTACCTGCTGCCGCCCGAGTACTTCCACGACCCGGCCTATGCCTACGAGCAGACCATGACGCCCGGCCCGCTGGCCGCGACCCGGCTGGCCCTGGCCGTCGAGCGGCTCGCCGCCCGGCTGGCTGTTGATCCGCCGGATGCGGACGGATAAGATGGCGCTCGCCTTTTTCCGAGCAGAGGTGACAGCCGAGGAGAGGAGGACCGTGTGAGAACCGGAATCGCGGTGTGCACGTTGCTCGTCGCAGCTGGCCTGATGATACCCGCGCCGCTCTCGGCCCAGGGGCTGCTGGACGGCTATACGGCCTACTGGGACGACTGGGTCGAGCGCCTTGAGGACATGGACCTCTACGGCCTGACCGCCCAGCTGCCCAAGGGAGTCTTCGCGTTCAAGTTCGAGTGGAACATGCGCAACGCGGTCGGGCGCTACAATCACCACCGGGTGCGCACGGACATGGTCGAGCCGATCGCCTTCGGCGAGGAGGGCCAGGAGGATCTCATGCTCGACCTGGGCGCCTCGGGCGGCGGCGGCGGCATCACCATGCAGTTCTCCTACGGCCTGACCGACCCGCTCGACTTCTACTTCGAGCTGCCCTTCCAGTACATGAACATCCAGATGCGGCCCAAGCTGCTGAAGCTGAACCCCGACTACCTGACCGTGATCAACTCCCTGCTCAGCGGCACCGGCTACCCCCGGGCCAACCCCGACTGGTTCGACGAGAACGGCATGACCCTGGACGAGTTCGCCAACGAGGCCTCGGCCTGGTTCCTGGGCTACCTACCTCGCCTGGGCCGGCCGCCCATGTCGACGTCCGGCCCCTACCCCGAGGACAAGGGCCCGGGCAAGGAGTTCGACTCGAACGGCTGGATGCTGGCCGACATCAACCTGGGCTTCTCCTGGAACTACTTCCGCTCGGCGCGCTGGAGCGGGGCCCTGACCGGCCGGGTCCACCTGCCGACCGGCAACACCGCCGATCCCAACAACGCGCTCACCATGGGCACCGGCCCGGCCATCGACCAGGGCACCGGCTCGTTCGGCATCGGCGCGACCAAGGGCTACGACGTGCGGATCTTCCGCTACAAGCACTGGATCGACATCGTGGCCTCGGCCGAGCTGACCGCCACCTACTACTTCAAGTCCAAGCGGCGCTACCCGGACTTCCCCGCGGCCACCAGCGACGGCAACGCCATCCTCGATCTGCTGGACAAGGAGCGCAACTACTTCCCGGACATGTCGGACCTGACCGGCAAGACCTACGAGTACACGCCGGGCGTGGGCGTGGACGCCAACATCGGCCTGTCGATCTCCTGTCTGATGATCGACTTCGGCGCCAACCTGGGCTACTCCTACGCCCAGGAGCCGGAGCTCAAGGCCGACTGGCGCTTCGAGCAGATGGTGCGCAACCTCGAGATGCAGGCCGCCGGCCACTACGAGGTCCTGCGCGTGGCGGCCGGCATCAACCTCTTCCCCTTTTACGTGCCGCTGCAGATCCACTACCAGTACGAGAAGAACATCGGCGGTCGCTACACGCTGATCTTCGACGACAACCACTGGATCACGGTCCAGGGCTATCTGCCGACCTTCTAGGGGGACGCCATGCACAAGACCCTCATCGCGATCGTCTGGTCGAGCCTGCTGGCCGCGCTGCCGGCCGCGGCCGCCGATCAGGAAAACCAGGAGAAGGCGCCGCTGGTGCTGGCCTCGGGCCAGGGGCCCCGGATCGAGTTCCAGATCGGCGCCGACGCCTTTGCCGGCCTGGGCCTCGGCGGGGCCGACTTCATCGGCGGGGTCAACGCCAGCCTGACCTACCCGGTGCTCGACCTGCTGTGGGTCGGGATCCGGCCGGCGCTGCACTACGTCATGCTGGATGAGCCGTACGACGCCACCTGGATGCACGCCGACGCGCTCGTGCAGGTCAACGCGCTGCACGCGCCGGTACGGCTCTACGGGCTGGTGGCCGGCGGCTACTCCTTTGCCCTGGACACCGACATCTACGCGGGCGCGGCCCACGGCTTCAGCGTGCTGGCCGGAGCCGGGGTGGCCTGGCAGCCGGCAGACTTTCCGGTCGGCCTCTTCGCCGAGCTTACCTTCCGCTACGGGCTCGCGAGCCGGGGCAAGACCCAGCTCGTGCGCGACGCCGAGGGCGAGCCCATCTACGACGCCGAGACGCTCACCTGGCAGACCGAGGAGGTCACCCAGGACTTCGAGCTGCTGGCCCTGACCGTCAACCTGGGCCTGACCATCAGCCCCTGAGCGGAAGGGCGACGCGATGAAGGTGTCGAAGAAGCTCTATCTCGGGCTGATGGGCGGCTTCGGTGCTGCGGCGTTCGCCGTGCTGGTGTGGCGCTGGTTGGCTTATGGCTTGCAGTCCTACCAGAACATCGATGAGGTGATGGAGGCAGCCGGACTGAACATCCTGGCGCGCCTTCTCTACATGCCGGCGGCCATCTTTCTCCTCGTCCTCATCTACAAGATGTGGCAGTCCATCCAGGGGCCCCAGGCGCGGACCACGCCCGGCAGGGCAGTCGGCTTCTGCTTCATCCCCTTCTATAACTTCTACTGGATATTTCAGGCCACATACGGCTTTGCCAGGGATTACAACGCGCTGGCCGAGACGCGCGAGCCTGAGGTGCTCAGGCTGTCCGGCTTTCCGTATCTGGCTCTGCCGATCGTGATCCTGGCAGAGTTCATCATCGCCTATACGATCCCCGTGCTCTCGTTGCTGGCAAACCTCGCCCACATCGTGGTGCTGCTGGTCTTCGCGGCCAGCGCCTGTGATGCCATCAACCGGCTGGCGGGCGAGCCCGGCCCGGCGGCAGAGACGACCGCCATCGAGATGGACAGCTTGACCAGCGCCTTCTACCTCATCGGCGGAATCGCCGCGGCCTGCCTGGCTCTGTCTGCTGTCGTGGGAATCCTGTTTTCGGAAGAGCGACTGGTCGTACTGGCGATGATCTGCCTGAAGTCGATCGCCTATTTCGGCTTCGCCTTCGGCTTCCTCGGCCTGTCGAGGCAGTACCGGGGAAAGCTATCCCTGCCGGCCGGCATCGCGATTTTCGCTTCGGCCGGTATCGAGCTGTTCTGGCTGATGATCCTCTCCGGGGTTCTGGACATCGGGAGAGCAGCGGGCATTGTGGGCAACGGCGTGGCGTTTGCCACGGCCGGCCTGGTCTGCGCCGCCCTGTGGGAGCTGAAGGACCGGGCACACGGCAAGGCCCTGCTCGTGCCCTGCGCTGCTGTCTGGCTGGTCGATGCGCTCTTCGCCATCGTGTTCTTGTGCCTGGTATTCACGGAGGTCGGCAGGGGCGTGTACCGGGTTCTGGGGGCCATCGACTCGCTGATCGCGGCGGGTGCCTATGCAATCCTGGCGGTTATCTTCTTCTGGCTGTTCTCTGCTCGGCCTGCGCACTAGCCCTGAAACAAGCGCGTTGCGCTTGCTTCAGGCCTAATACATCTCAGGGGGCTTTCGCAAAGCCCCCTCGCTGCTGGAAGTCAATTGGGTGCAGATCCCTGTTTGTTATCAAGTAGTTAGGCATATTGTTGCTCACGCTGCCTTCTTGGCTATCGCATCGTGC
>JAFGRB010000083.1 GCA_016935365.1 Deltaproteobacteria bacterium | reverse complement strand
CTTCGCCCGGCCCCTCCCGCCAGGGGAGGGGCGTATCATCTTGTGAACGTAGGACAAGAAACCCCTTCCCCCTTGGAAGGGGGAAGGCGGGGAAGGGGGTGGAACGTGGACTGGCACACCTGGATCTCGACGACTGAGAGTTGAGGCCCCAACGGGGCCTTCCAGGCGTGTAAGCCCCCTTTGGAGGGGGCTTCCTAATACCTCGCCCTCTGGGCGAGGTTGATTATTCGAGAATCAGGGAATCAGGGCACGAGCTCGGCCCGCGCGAAGGCCTCGCGGACCTGCGGGATGGATGCACTGGCCCGGCCCTCGATGACGATCGAGGCCGCGGCCGCGCCGAGCCGGCCGGCGTCCCTCACGGGAAGGCCGCGCGCGAGCCCGAAGAGCAAGCCGGCCGCGAAGCTGTCGCCGGCGCCGGTCGGATCGACGACCCGGCTGGGGTGGATGCCAACCCAGCAGCGCGCGCGCTTCTCGATCAGATCGCAGCCCCGGCGCTCGCGGGTCAGGGCCACCAGCGGCACGCTGGCCGTCAGGCGATCGAGCAGCCCCTCCTGGCCGGCCAGGTCCTCCTCGCTCAGGCAGGCCACGTCCACGCCCGCGAGCAGCTCTGAGGAAGGCTGCCAGAGCCTGGGGATCACCTTGAGGCTATCGGTGATCTCGGGCGCGAGCGGTGCTGCCTGGCGCACGAAGCCCTGCACGCCGATGGCCACGAGCCTCGGCCTGCAGGCCTGCTTCCAGGCCGCGATGTCGATCTCGCCCATGACCGGGCCCAGGAAGAGCACGTCCGGCCGCAGCCAGCGCTCGGGCAGCCCGGCAGGCTCCACGTGCGGGGCTATGGACTCGACGAACTGCACCCGGGCCGCCCCCGGCGGGTAGAAGTTGGCGAAGACCGTCGTGCTTCCGGCCCGGCGGAGGAGGAGCGCCAGGCCCTCGAGCGCGGCATCGCAGCGGAAGTCCTCGCCCACCACCGAGGCCAGGCAGGCGCTGCCGCCCAGCCCCGCCCAGACCCGGGCCGCATAGTAAGCGCAGCCGCCGGGCAGGATCTCGTCCGCAACACGGTCGTGGGTCACGTGCCCGACGGCCAGGCAGGCGAGCTTGCCGGCGTTCACGTCGCGCTCCTCTTTCACCGCAGCAGGTCGAGCAGGCTGCTGAAGTCGTCGGTCCACAGCGGGGCCGGGCCCGGCTCGAGCCGTTCGGGCAGGGAGCAGCGCTCGGCGATCGCCGGCAGGCCGAGCAGCTCGGTCTCGCGGGCGACGAGCATCCAGTGCGAGCGGAGCGAGATCCAGCCGTCGCCGGGATCGCGCACCACAGCGCAGCTCAGGCCCAGCTCGTCGCACAGGCGGTCCACCACCGGCTCGAGCTCCAGGTGGAGGTTGGTGATGTGCAGGGCCATGACCCCGCCCGCCGCCAGGTGGGCCAGGTAGAGCTGGAAGGCCTCCAGGTCGAGCAGGTGGACCGGGATGGCGTCCGACTGGAAGGCGTCCAGGACGAGTACGTCGAAGCCCTGGCCGCCGGTGCTCATGAGCTCGCGCTCCAGGCTCACCCGGGCGTCGCCGGCGACGACCTCGATCCGCGCCGGGCTGTCGGTCAGGAAGGAGAAGTGCCTGCCCTCGCCGCGGGCCAGGCGGATGACGTCCGGGTTGATCTCGTAGAAGCGCAGCAGGTCCCCGCTGCGGCCGTGGGCCGCGGCCGTGCCGATGCCCAGGCCGATCAGCCCCACGCGCAGCGGCAGCGGCGGCTCGGCGCGGCGCTTTTGGTGGTGGGCGAGCACCAGGCCGAGCCCCGAGCGGTGCGAGAAGTAGCTCGTGGGCACGCGTCGCAGGGTCGGATCCTGGAGCTGGTAGCCGTGCAGGACCTGGCCGTCCATGAGATCGCGGGCGTGGTAGCCGGCCGCGCCCGGGTGCTTGTCCAGCACGCGCAGCACGCCGTAGAAGTTGCGGCGGGTCTCGAGCGCCTCGCGCGCGAAGTGCCAGGGCTGGAAAGCCAGCGCCGCGCAGAGCATGAGCCCGGCTGCCGCGGCGGCGATGCCCCCCACCCGTCGATTCGTCGGGCTCAGCTTCGAGTCGAAAAGCACGCTCGCCGCCCCGAAGGCAGCCGTCGCGGCCAGACCCAGGTTCAGCTCCCCGTAGCCGTCGAAGACGAGCGGGGCGAGCAGCGAGACGAAGACACCGCCTGCGGCTCCGCCGGCCGACATGGCCAGGTAGTAGGCGGTCAGCCTGGCGGCAGGGGGCCTCCTGCGGGCCAGCTCGCCGTGCAGGAGCATGCAGCCGGAGAAGAGACAGGCCGCGCAGATCAGGACCTGCCCCAGGATGCCGAGCTCGATCTCCACCCGGCCCAGCGACCAGGTCTTCTCGCTGCCGTGGAAGAGCATGGCCGCGGTCAGGCCGGCGAAGACGAAGAACAGCGGGGCGAAGACCGATCGCCTGGCCAGGCGCTCGTCGGCGAAGCAGAGCACGAAGGTGAGCAGGTACAGCGCCAGCGGTCCGATCCACAGGAAGGGGACCACGGCCAGGTTGCGGCAGATCTGATCGGTGAAGGCGAGCAGCAGCACCGAGCCGCACATCGACAGACCGAACCAGTGCACCGGCCGCGACGGCCGGGCCGGTGCAGTCGGGATGCAGGGGCGTGGTTCATCCGCGCCCGTCCGCCTCGTCGCCGATCGGGAGGGCGTCAAGCCCTCCTCTGCGAGTCCGGCGTCGGGGGGCCGGCGAAGAAGCAGCCCGGCGCAGGCGGCCGTGGAGACGGCATACAGCACGAACAGCCCGGCCCAGGCCCAGGCCTGGGCGCGCACGCCCAGGACCGGCTCGATCGCCAGGGGGTAGGCGAGCAGGGCGGCGAGCGAGCCCGTGTTCGAGAGCGCATACAGCCGGTAGGGCGAGCGATCCGGCTGGATGCGGTGGACCCAGGCCTGGAGCAGCGGGCTGGTGGCCGCCAGCGCCATGAAGGGCAGGCCGGCGCTCAGGCCCAGCAAGACGAGGATGCGCAGCACGGGCAGCGACTCGTCGGGCGGCTTCCAGGACGCGTCGGGGGTCAAGGGCGAAGGCCAGAGCCAGGCCCAGATCGCGAGCGCGAGGAGTCCGGCTCCCAGCAGCCCGAGCTGCAGAGCCGCCTGCTTGCGCGGGCTCAGCCGCACCAGGCCGTGGGCCCAGAGGTAGCCGACCAGCAGGGCGAGCTGGAAGAACATCAGGCAGGTGCTCCAGACCGCCGGGCCGCCGCCGAACCAGGGCAGCAGCACCTTGCCCAGCAGCGGCTGGAGCGCGAAGACCAGGAAGGCCGCGAGGCCGATGGCGGCGGCGAAGAAGAACATGGCGGCATGCTACGTCCTGGCAGGGCGAAAGACAAATGCTGATCGCCTCGAAGCGGCTGGTGTACACTCCGATGGCGGGTGCAGCAGCCGCTTTTTCGGAGGTCGCGAGGTGAAAGGCAGAGTGCTCTTGGCGGGCGGCTCCGATCCGAGCGGCGGGGCCGGGATCCAGGCCGACATCAAGACCGTCACCGCCCTGGGGGGCTACGCGGCCGCGGCCGTGACCGCGCTGACCGCCCAGGACACCTGCGGCGTGCGGCGCATCGTGGAGCTGGAGCCCGATTTCGTGGCCCTGCAGCTCCAGCTGGTCCTGGACGACATCGGCGCCGATTGCGTCAAGTGCGGCATGCTGCCGTCGGCGGGCGTGATCGAGGCGGTGGCCAGCGTGCTAGAGAAGGCCGAGCCGCGCCTGCCCCTGGTGCTCGATCCGGTCCTCAGGGCCACGAGCGGCGAGGCGCTCGCGGACCCGGAGGCGCTCGAGACCCTCGCGGGCCGGATGGTGCCGCTGGCGAGCGTGCTGACGCCCAACCTGGACGAGGCCGCTCGCCTGCTGGGCCGCGAGCTGCGCGATCTGGACGGCATGCGCAGCGCGGCCCGGGACCTGCTGGGTCTCGGCTGCTCCGCGGTGCTGCTCAAGGGCGGCCACCTCGAGGGCGATGCGGTCTGCGACCTGCTGGTCTGGGAGGCGGGCGAGCAGCTCTTCTCGGACCCCCGCATCCACACGCGCAGCACCCACGGCACGGGCTGCACGCTGGCCTCCGCGATCGCCTGCGGCCTGGCCCAGGGCCTCGAGCTGGTGGCCAGCGCGGCCCGCGCCAGGACCTACCTCCGCGAGGCCATCCGCCGGGCGCCGGGCTACGGGCGCGGGCGCGGGCCCGTCGATCACACCGTCTCCCTTGCCGCTTCGCGCCCAGCGTGCTAGGTAGCAGCCGGAAGCCGCATCGCCGAGGAGCCGAGCCATGGACGACAAGTACCACCCCAAGAAGATCGAGCCCGCCTGGCAGCGGATCTGGGAGGAGCGCGGCGCATTCCGCACCCTCCAGAGGCCGGAACGCCCCTCCTTCTACGTGCTCGAGATGTTCCCGTACCCCTCGGGCAAGCTGCACATGGGTCACGTGCGGGTCTACGCCATCGGCGATCTGCTGGCGCGCTTCCAGCGCATGCGGGGGCGCGAGGTCATGCACCCGATGGGCTGGGACGCCTTGGGGCTGCCGGCCGAGAACGCGGCCATCAAGGACGGGGTCCATCCGCAAGAGCGCACCCGGCGCAACATCGAGGGCGTCAAGGCCCAGATGAAGATGCTGGGCCTGAGCTACGACTGGGACCGGGAGATCGCGACCTGCGATCCGGACTACTACCGCTGGAACCAGTGGTTCTTCCTCAAGATGCTCGAGCGCGATCTGGTCTACCGGCGCAAGAGCCTGGCCAACTGGTGCACCGGCTGCAAGACCGTGCTGGCCAACGAGCAGGTCATCGAGGGCCGCTGCGAGCGCTGCAAGTCCACCGTGGTGCAGAAGGAGATCCCGGACTGGGCGCTGCGCACGACCCGCTACGCCGACGAGCTGCTCGAGGGCCTGGACCGGCTGCCGAAGTGGCCGGAGCGCGTCAAGACGATGCAGCGCAACTGGATCGGCCGCTCCGAGGGCTGCGATCTCGTCTTCCCGGTCGAGGACGACAAGATCGAGCCCATCCGGGTCTTCACGACCCGCGCGGACACGGTCTACGGGGCGACGTACATGGTGCTCGCGCCGGAGCACCCCGGCGTGGCCGCGCTCACGACGGAAGCGCAGCGGGCCGAGGTCGAGGCGTTCTGCGAGCGCATGAGCCGCGTGGACAAGGCCGTGCGCACCGACGTGGACACCGAGAAGGAGGGCGTGTTCACCGGCAGCTTCGCCGTCAACCCCTTCACCGAGGAGCGGATCCCGATCTGGATCGCCAACTTCGTCCTGGCCGAGTACGGCACCGGTGCCGTGATGAGCGTGCCGGCCCACGACCAGCGCGACTTCGAGTTCGCCAAGCGCTACGGGATCGAGATCCGCGTGGTCATCCAGCCGCAGGCGGACGACCGGCTCGAAGTCGAGACCATGAAAGAGGCCTTCGTCGAGGACGGGGTGCTGGCGGACTCGGGCCCGCACAGCGGCATGCGCTCGGCCGGGGCCCGCGAGGCCATCGGGGCTGCGGCGGCCGAGGCGGGCCGCGGCGGGCCGGCGATCAACTACCACTTGCGGGACTGGGGTGTTTCCCGGCAGCGCTACTGGGGCACACCCATCCCGATCATCCACTGCGAGCGCTGCGGCATCGTGCCCGTGCCGTACGAGGACTTGCCGGTCGAGCTGCCGCCCGAGGCCCCGCTGACCGGCACGGGCGAGCCGCCGCTGGCCAAGGTGGCCAGCTTCGTCCAGGTCGGCTGCCCGGCATGCGGCGGAGCGGCCCGGCGCGACACCGACACGATGGACACCTTCGTGGACTCCACCTGGTACTTCTGCCGCTACCTCGACCCGCACGCGGAGCGCGCTCCCTTTGCGCGCCAGTCGGCCGACACCTGGCTGCCGGTGGACATCTACGTGGGCGGACCCGAGCACGCCGTGATGCACCTGCTCTACTTCCGCTTCTGGTACAGGGTCATGCGGGACATGGGCCTGGTGGGCGGCGACGAGCCGGTCGACAAGCTGCTCACCCAGGGCATGGTGGTGCGCGACAGCTACTTCTGCCCCGAGCACGGCTACCGGGCCCTGGAGGACGTCGACGGCCGCTCCGAGGGCGCGCCGAGGTGCAGCCAGTGCGGGGCCGAGCTGGTCGTGCGCCTGGAGAAGATGTCCAAGTCCAAGCTCAACGGCGTCAGCCCGGAGGCGGTCTTCGAGCAGTATGGCGCCGACACGATGCGCCTGTTCTGTCTCTTCGCCGCCCCGCCCGAGAAGGACATCGACTGGAGCGACGAGGGCGTCAACGGCTGCTACAACTTCCTGCGCCGGCTGTGGCGCTTCTTCGTCCGGCACCGGGCGCGCTTCGAGGTGGCCCGCGAGCTCGACGGGCCGGTCGACGAGAAGCAGCTCGCGGACGATCTGGTCGCCTTTCACCGCCAGCTCCACCGCTGCGTGCAGAAGGTGACCCGGGACATCGAGCAGGAGTACCAGTTCAACACGGCCATCGCGGCCATGATGGAGCTGCTGAACGCCACCCGCGTGCTGGACGATCTGCCCGCAGCCGAGGATGGCGATCCGGCTGCGCGCGAGGGCTTGAAGCTCCTGCAGCTCTGCGGGCGCAAGCTGGCCTTGATGATCTCGCCGTTTGCGCCGCACTTCGCCGAGGAGGCCTGGAAGCTGGTCGGGACGGGGGGGCTGGCCAGCGAGCAGGCCTGGCCGGATTTCGACCCTGCGGCCACGCAGCAGGACGTGATCACCATCGCGGTGCAGGTCAACGGCAAGCTGCGCGCCCAGGTGGAGATCCCGCGAGAGGCCTCCGCCGAGGAGATGGAGGCGGCGGCCCGCGCGGACGAGAAGGTGCAGAAGTGGATCCGGGACAAGACCGTCCGCCGGGTGATCGCCGTGCCCGGCCGGCTGGTCAACATCGTGGTCGCGTGAGCGCGAGGGCGCACAGCGGGCTCACGGTCTTTCTGGCCGGCCTGCTCGCGTTCGGCTGCGGCTACCGCTTCGTCTCCGCGGCCGGACGCCTGCCCGACGGAGGGCAGCGGATCGCGATCGACATGGCGGCCAGCCGCAGCACCGAGCCCTGGGCCGGGCCGCACCTGACCGCGGCGCTGCGGCTCGAGGCGGACCGGGCCGGTCTGCTGCTCGCCGGCGAGGGCGAGCGCGCGCGGCTTCGCGCGCGGGTGGAGCGGATCGACGCCCTGCCGCGGGCGGTGGCCTTGCAGGCGGGCCGCTTCCAGACGCGGGAGCAGGAGATCGAGGTCGAGGTGAGCCTGGAGCTGATCCTGGCCGACGGCCGCCGGCGGGACTTCGTGCTGCGCGAGCGCCAGAGCGTGCTCTCGGCACCGGACATCCGGATGACCCTGGCCAACCGGGAGATGGCCGCCCGGCTGGCGCTGGAGCGGATCGCGCGCACGGCGATGCGGCGGATGACGCGGAGGTTCGATCCCCCATGAGCGTGAGCATGAGCGCGCTGGCCCGAGCGATGGCCAAGGGAAAGCCGGCCGGGTGCTATCTCGTGGCCGGAGAGGAAGAGGCCCTGGTGGACAGGGCCCTGGAGATCATCCGGGAGGGCATCTTCGGCGAGCGGGGGCCGGACGAGTTCTCCTTCTCCCGGCTGGACGGGCGGGGCGCCTCGGCCGCGGAGGTGGAGGCGGCCTCGCGGACCGCCTCGCTCTTCGGCGGACACCGGCTGGTCGTGCTGCGCGAGGCCGAGCAGCTCCAGCCGGCCGAGCAGAAGAAGCTGCTCGCCTACCTGGCCGCACCGGTCAAGGGCAGCACGCTCGTGCTGGTGGTGCGCGGGGCCGGGCCCAAGACGCGCGATCCGCGCCGCGCCAAGGCGGCCAAGGCGGCCAAGACCTATGCCGCGGCCGTGGAGAAGGGCGGCGGGGTGGTGGTCGACTGCCCGCGGCCCAGGGCGCGCGAGCTGCCGGGCCTGGTCGACAGCCTGCTCGCGGACCAGGGACTGAGCGCGGACACCGACGGGCGCTATGCCCTGGTCGAGGCGATCGGCGAGGACCTGGGGGCCCTGCTGCAGGCCGTCGCCAAGCTGGTGCTCTACAAGGGCGGCCGGGGCAGGGTGAGCGCGGCCGACGTGGCCGAGGTGGTGGCCGACACGCGCAGCGAGTCGATCTTCGACCTGACCGACGCCGCGGCCGGGGGCGATCTCGCCCGCGCCCTGACCGTGCTGCGGCGCATGCTGCGAGACGGAGAGGCGGCCTTGCCGATCCTGGCCCAGCTCGTGAGGCACTTTCGAACCCTGGCCGCTGTCCAGGCCCTGGCGCGGCGGGGGGAGCCGGCCGAGTCCATCCACAAGGCGCTGGGGCTGCACCCCTTCGTGGTCCGCAAGGCCTTGCAGCAGAGCCGCCGCTTCAGCGATCGGAGGCTCGCCGATCGCATAGACGAGCTGGACCGGGCCGACCTGGCCTTGAAGGGCGGCAGCCGCCTCGACGACGAGCTCAAGCTGGAGAGGTTGTTGATGCGCCTGTGCGCGCGAGATCGCTAGCGGCTCTGCAATTCGAAGACGGCTCGGGAGGGGATGGAGTGCGAGCCGGGCGCTCCTACTGGAACGTGCGGGCGACCTTGCGGCTCAGCCTGGACACCTTGCGGGCTGCCGTGCGCTTGTGAAAGATGCCCTTGGACCGCGCCTTGGAGATGGACGAGATCGCCTTCTGCAGGAGATCCTGACCGGCTTCCCGGTCCTTGTTGGCGAGCGCCTGCTCGAGCTTGCGCACCGCCGAGCGGACCTTCGAGCGCCGGGCTGCGTTGCGCGTCCTGCGCTTGATGTTCTGACGGTGCCGCTTCTCCGCCGAGGGATGATTGGCCACTTCTCACCTCCGGGCTCGGCGCCTTAGAAGATCAGCGCGAGCCATCGAGAATGCGAGCGCATTTGCTAACCCAGGCGGGCCTGGATGTCAAGCATTATCCTCTGCTTTTCCTTTTTGATCCGAGCTGCCCGGATGTGATATGGGGCTCGATCGAAACGGGCAAGCGTGGAGGCTACGATGGGATCGGCGTTGAGGATGTGCTTGTTTTCAGCGGTATGGATGTGCCTTGCGGTAGGTGCGAAGGCCGGTGACGAGAACCTGAAGGACTACCTGGCAGCCAAGAGCTCGGGGTGGACGGGGGCGACGCGGGAGGCGCTCGGCCGGCACCTCGGCGCATACACCTTCGAGCGGCTCGATCCGCAGCGCAGGCCTGCGGCCGACTGCATGATCCGCGTCGTCGACAGCTTTCTGAAAGGCGGGCAGGATGCCGAGCGGGCTGCCGGCATGGGGGCGGTGATCTACATCGCAGCCCGGGACGGCGGTCCGTGCGAGGCGCTCGAGGCGCTGGCCGCTCGCGCCCTGCGCGCCTCGATCCCGGTCGACGACTTCTCCGCACTCGCGAAGGGTCTGGCCGAGATGGCCCGGCAAGGCGTGGGCGGGCCGGGCGAGCTGCTCGCCCGGCAGGCGCTGGAGAAGCGCTGGTCGGTCAGGGATTTCAACGTCATGAAACGGGCCCTGATGCGCGCGAAGCGCAAGGGCTACGATGCGGATGACTTCGCCGTCTACCTGCTGGGTCACAGGGCCGCAGGCGACAAGACCGCCGACAAGATCATCGCCATGGCGCTGCGCGAGTTTCAGCAGGCGAAGCAGCAGAAGCGGCCGCCCAGGCTGCCCGCCTACTCGATCGCCCGCACCGAGCGAGGTGAGCAGCCGCAGCGCGAGCCCCAGAAGCCCAGCAAGACGGACCTGCCGGACAGGCCCTCGAAGGAGGACAAGCTGCACAAGGAGAGGCCCGGGGACAAGCTCGAGCTGGACAGGGACAAGGGCGCGGAGTCCTCGCAGGAGCAGGGCAGCTTCGAGCTGCGGGTGGCCAAGGGCATCCAGCCGGGCCTCGTCTGGCTGACCGGCGTGATGTCGACGAACACGAATGTGCACTTCGAGATCGAGGTACACTGCGCCAATCCGTACAAAGTGGGTTCGGTCAAGGCATACGCGAGTCAATACGCTCCCGGCAAGCTGCGTGTCGCTCTGCAGACGGACCTCGAGTGGTTGGAGACAAACAGGTATATCTCCCCGTGTCACATTCAGCAGATCGACATCTCCATGCACGGCCGCGAGCTCTTGGCCGATGCCGAGATCGTTGTGGACATTCCGATGGATGTACCTTTCTCTCATCTGCATCCCGTCCAGGTGACGTTTCCAACAACAAACGTGCCGGTCAATGCCAACCCACCCCAGATTGAGAGACGGCACCTGGCCTACCCCCCACGCATCATCGCCATTCGTGACGGACATGGCAGAGTCGGCTTTGCCGAGGTCGAGGAGCTTCCCGCTCGAGGCCCGGACAAGGAGCCGTCGCTCGGGCTGCGCTACCTGATCGTCTATCGGGACAACGAGAATGATAGCTTCGAGCTTGGCGGGGGGGCCGAGCTCTACGACGGTTGGGGCCTCGATATCAGCGGGATCGGCGTGGGGCGAAGACCGGTAGCAGTAGAGGAGTATCATCCCGGCCACGATATCTTCGCGGATCACGACAAGCTGCTCCCGTCTCATCCGCTCTATTCGTGGGAAGTGTACATAGACCAAGTTCTAGACAACAAGAGAGTCCACCGATGCTGGGGCGGCGACGATTGTCTGGACATGATCTACCTGGCCCGTAGCCACGAGATAAAAGGTGTAGGTCCCTCGCGCGTCGTGTCGCTCGATCCCGGACCGATCGAGTTCCGAGGTGTCGTGGCAACCGAGCACGAGGCCGCGATCTACTACCCGGTCGAGGATGGAAAACTCGTTCGGCAAGACTCGGTCGACAGGCGAATACCTAAAAAACTCGGAAGCGAAGCATTGATCCCACTCAAAAAAGAAGACAAGCAACGTATACTCTCTGCCCGCTTTCCGGTACCTCATAGGGTGTTTGTGAGTTCAAAGCCCTTCAAGCAGACTTGGCCACCGAGCCCCCAGGAGAAACGGATTGGCCAGTCGAGGGCGAGAAGCGGTATCATCAAAGCAACCAGCTCTCAGGTGGCGATCGTCGAGTCGACGCGGGTGGACTTTTCGAGCATCGACATGGGCAGCCTGTCAAAGTGCGCCGGCATCTCGATAAGCCCCTTCCGCTGCCCGACGAATGATCATCCAATCGACGTGAAGGGCTTGCCGCGGGAGGAACCGGCGACTTACGAGTTGACTGTACTCAACAACCTACCGCCCTACTACAGGTCGCGGAGCAATGCCACCGGGACCTGCGGAACCCATGCATTCATCCAGTTTTACGAGACCCTCATCCGGCAGGTGGCAAACAAGCTTGTGCCGCGTCGCATCTATGAAATAGACGGAACACCGTTCTGTGTGCCTGATCCGCCGGTCTCATTCTCCGTCGCTGCAGCGTTGTCATTCCTGCATTCCGATTATGGCCAGAGGGTTGCTGGGGACTGGCCGGATGAGGGTCACCTGCGTCACTGGACCATTCTGGACTCGTATTGGCCGGTTCGCTCGGGCAACTTCATGGGCTGGGCCGACAGGCAGAACATGGCGGAAGAGGACGGCAAAGACGCCTTGTTGTACTGCAGCGGCCTGACCTGCTCGTTGGACTCTGAGTGCCCGGGAGTCTGTGTAGATGGTCGATGCCAAGTGGGTGGCGCCAGCTGTGGAGAGCACGAGGACTGCCATGGCACGTGCACGAACGGCACCTGCTTTGCGAAGACCTGCAGTGCAGATTCAGACTGCACGGCACCCGAGGTCTGCCTAGAGAAATATTGCACGACGACCTGCGGGGGGGATGAAGACTGCCCCGCCGACCGGCATCATTGTCGGCACGGCGCATGCTGGCCGAACAGCCGATACTGGAAGAACGCCTTCTGTATCGCTCAGGGCCAGCCACCGATCGGCGTGTACGTCAACTACTCCAGAAAGAAGTACAACGAAGAGAACTACTTCGATCCGACGGCCCTTGGGCCATGGTCTCTCGCCAACTGGCCGGTCAAGGCGTGGTTGCCGATCGACAAGACTGTCGAGTGCCGTTTCAGGAGTTGGCAGGATGCCAGGACCAAGACCGCGTTCCAGTTCGTGATCGACGAGATCAGGATGGGCCTGCCCGTGGAACTCGGTTTCCTTTCAGAAGTAAAATACCCCTTGATCCAGGGGCCGACTTGGCTCGTGCCGCCCGAACTGGGTGGTGTGAGCAGAGAACAGCTCTCGGATCAATTCCTCGTGTCTGATAGGGGTCATGCCGTGCTAATCGTGGGTTACTCATTGCGTGGCACGCTATCTGATCCCGACCCTTACAACTCCTACTTCATCCTAGAGAACAACTGGGGCAAGGACTCGGGTTATGAGAGCTTCTTCTTCATGAACCTGGCTGCCTTCACTCTGCTTGCGAACGAACTGAGAGCATACCGGCTCGACTGCGACCTGGACGTGCCGGCTTGCCAGGTGCAGCCTCCACGTGTCGTGCACCCAGAGGGCTGAGCGCAGCTTCCTGCATGAGCACCCGCATGGCTGTAGGCGATGTGGTTCCGGGCTGTGGAAAACTCGCTCCTGGAGCACGTTTTCGTCACAGCTCGTGACCGGGATCAGCATCTTTTGCGGCTTGTGCCCGGTATTGCTGGGAATGTGGAAAAATAGACAGTAAGCTAC
The DNA here is from genome assembly GCA_016935365.1 of Deltaproteobacteria bacterium. Lineage (GTDB taxonomy): Bacteria > Myxococcota > B64-G9 > B64-G9 > B64-G9 > JAFGRB01. Next base: position 13,018 of record JAFGRB010000083.1, on the reverse strand, counting down.
TGTTAAATAACAAACAATATAAGACCAAAGAATGTGCAAGACAGGGCTCGAACCCATCTCAGACCCCTTTTTCCGGCCTTCCCACAAGGCTTCCCACACAATTTCCACACGATCTGTGGGTAAGGCCGTTCCCGTCCCGTTTTTCTAGCGAGACTCGTCCCCTGCCAGGCTTCGCTTGGCCTGCTGCCAGAGCGCCTCGAGCGCGTCCGCGTCGGCCTGGTCGAGCTGCAGGCCTCGCTCTTCGGCCAGGCGCTCGAGCGCGGCGAAGCGCTCGCGGAAGCGTCGGTTGGCCTGGCGGAGCAGGTCCTCGCTGCACAGCGACAGGTGGCGCGCCAGGTTGGCGAGCGCGAAGAGCAGATCGCCGAGCTCCTCTCCGGCCCGGGCGGAGGGCTCGGGCTCGAGCTCGGCCAGCAGCTCGGCGAGCTCCTCGTGCACCTTGGTCAGGACCTGGTGGGCGCTCTCCCAGTCGAAGCCCGAGCGCGCGGCGCGCTCGCCGAGCCGGTGGGCGGAGAGCAGGGCGGGCAGGGAGCGCGGCACGCTGTCTAGGGCGCTCGCGGACGCGGGCTCCTGGCCGGCCTTCTCCTGCTGCTTGATGCGCTCCCAGTGCACGACCACCTCGGCGGGGGTGTCGGCCTGCTCCTGGCCGAAGACGTGGGGGTGGCGGCGGAGCAGCTTGCGGGCCAGGCCGTCGACCACGTCGCGCATGTCGAAGCGGCCCTGCTCGGCGCGGATCTGGCTCTGGAAGACGATCTGCAGCAGCAGGTCGCCGAGCTCCTCCCGGTGCGCCTCGGCGTCGTCGCGGTCGATCGCCTCGAGCAGCTCGTGCGCCTCCTCGATCAAGTAGGAGCGCAGGCTGGCCAGGCTCTGCTCGCGGTCCCAGGGGCAGCCGTCGGGCGCGCGCAGCCGGGCCAAGATGGCGATCAGGTCGCCCAGCTCGTAGCGCTCGGTCTCGGGCCTGTCGACCATGTGGACCTCGATAGAAAAAAGGCCGCCGGCGCTCGGCCGGCGGCCCGATGACCCCAAGGGGACTTGAACCCCTGTTACCGACGTGAGAGGCCGGTGTCCTAGACCGCTAGACGATGGGGCCCTGCGTCGTTGCCGTCTGCCATGTCAAAGCCGACGAGCGGACTCGAACCGCTGACCTGCTGATTACGAATCAGCTGCTCTACCAACTGAGCCACGTCGGCGCATCAAGCAGCCCGCAGGCTCGTACGCGCGGCTTTCTAGCAAGGCGAGACCGGTCGTGTCAAGGGATTTCACCGGCGCTTCCGGGGCGAGGGGGTTTGACACGCGCGCTCGCTTGGGCTTGAAATAGGCTTGGACCGCAAGTGAGCCGCGGTCCCAGGGAGGGCGAGCCCATGTGCGTGAGAGGGATCTGGATTGCGATTCTGGCCTGCGCCGCGCTCGGCGCCGCGTGCGGCGGCGGCTCGGAGCAGGACCCCTGCGAGGGCTGGACCTGCTCGGGGCACGGCGAGTGCCGGGTGGAAGGCGGCGAGCCGGTCTGCGTGTGCGAGCAGGGCTACCGCGCCACGAGCGACGGCCAGGGCTGCATCCTGGACGTGGTCGATCCCTGCGCGGGCATCTCCTGCTCGGGCCACGGCCGGTGCCGGGTCGACGAGCAGGACCGGGCCTACTGCGAGTGCGAGGGGGGCTACTTCCCGAGCTCGGACGGCCTGGACTGCATCGAGAACTCCTGCACCGGCGACTGCGGCGTGATGGGCTGCTGCGGGGATCACTGCTGCCAGCTCGTGCCCTCGAACAGCGAGCTCGGCGAGCTGCCCGCGAGCGGGCCGTCCAAGAACGCCTCGGGCAGCTTCGACACGGTCGAAGACTGCCAGGCGGGCTCGATGCTCGGCGACTGCAGCCTGCACGAGCGCACCGGCGCGCCCGACGTCTGCGTCTGCCTCGTCGGCGATCTTCAGGTGGCCTCGTTGAGGGTGATGGGTGAGGCGTTGCTGGCGGTCTTGGCCGCGACGAGCATCACCGTCAACGGCAGCCTGGACATCTCGGCCCAGGGCCACGAGAGCGGACCGGGCACCGATCTGCAGACCGAGGCCAAGGACTCCTACTACGGAGGCCGGGGCGGCACCTGCGGCACCCGGGGCGGCAGCTCGGGCGTCGAGGTGCGCTGCACGCCGGAGATCGTACCGTTCGTCGGCGGACAGAGCGGCCAGCCTGGCTGCGGCGACCGGGAGGGCGGCGGCGGGGCGGGCGGCCTGCAGCTCAGCGCCGGATCTCGCATCTCGGTGAGCGGCAGCATCCTGGCCAACGGCGGGGGCGGCCAGGGCGGCCAGAGCGACTCCGAGGGCACCTGCCTGGGCGGCGGCGGCGGCGGCAGCGGCGGCGCGGTGCTGCTCGAGGCGGGCGAGGTCGATCTCGGCGGCGCGATCTGGGCCAACGGCGGCGGCGGCGGCGGCGGTGGCAACAACAACGGCGCCTCCGGCGGTGACGGCCAGAACGCCAGCGCCTCGAGCAGCCCGGCCGCGGGCGGCGCCGGCCGCGACGGCGCCGGCTGCGCCTTCTTCGGCAACATCGAGGGCGGCGACGGCGGCCAGGGCGCGGTCGGAGACGTGGCGGGCGAGGACGGGCAGGCCTACGACTCCAACCAGTGCCCGCCCGAGCCCCCCTTCGTGGGCGGCGGCGGCGGCGGCGGCGGCAGCGGGCGGGTGCGCATCAACACGAGGACCGGCTGCAACTGCACGGGCTCCATCACCCCGCCGCCGCAAGAGGGACAGATCCGGGTGCGGTGAGATGAGATGTCCATTCCGGGGCGCGAGAGGAGGACGGGGTGCGCAGCGTGACGGTCGTGCTCTTGGTCCTGCTCGCGGGCCCTGACGCCCAATCCGGCCAGCGGCCCGTGGTGGCGGTCTTCGACCTCAACGTCCAGCGAATCCAGCTCGCGGGCTCTCAGCGAGACATGCTCACCAGGCTCTTGGCCGAGGAGATGGGCGTGGGCGGTCTGTTCCAGGTCATGCCGCCCGGGGACGTGAGGCAGGCCCTGCAGGCGCAGAGCAGCGAGTCGTACAGGGATTGCTACGACGAGCAATGCCAGGTCAGGCTGGGGCGCCAGCTCCCGGCGAACAAGCTGCTGACCAGCACGCTGCGGATGATCGGCCAGCGCTGCCGGCTGACCGGCACGCTCTACGACCTGGGGCGGCAGACCACCGACATCGTGGCCAGGGAGGAGAGCGGCTGCCAGGAGGCGGAGCTGGTTCGCTCGGTCGAGAAAGTGGCCGCGAAGATCCGCAGCTGGGGCGGGGGCGCCGCAATGGAGGAAGGCAGCGGCGAGAAAACCGCAAGCGACTGGGAAGCCGCGGGCGGCCAGGAAGTGATCGTGCGCTTTACGAGCCAGCCCGGGGACGCGGTCGTGCTGGTCGACGGCGAGGTCGTCTGCAATGCCACCCCATGCTCGAGGGGGCTCACCATCGGCTGGCACACCCTGGCCATGAAGGCGGTCAAGCACAGCATGCGCCGGGAGCGCGTCCAGGTGGCGGCGGGGACGAAGATCGACTGGACGCTCGATCCGGACTTCGGCTATCTCACGGTCCACTCCGAGCCGTCCGGGCTCGACTTGCTCGTCAACGACCAGCCCGCGGGCACGACTCCGATCGAGCACCAGGAGCGGGAGTCGGGGGTCTACCAGGTCCGGATACGCAGCCGGTGCCATCGCGAGTCGGGTGTGAAGGTCAGGGTCGAGCGGGGCCAGGAGAGGCGGATCGAGCTGGCCCCCGAGAGCAGGCGGGGTGCGATTCGGCTCAGTGCCCGGGATGCAAAGGACGACGACGTTGCGGCCGATGTGTACGTCGACGGCGAGAGGCTGGGCAGGACGCCCGGGACGTTCCAGGTCTCGGTCTGCGCGCGAAAGCTCGAGCTCACGCACAAGAAGCACGGCATGGCGAGACGGGATCTCGAGATCGTCGAGCACGAGGTGCTGCCGATCACGGTGATGCTGGAGGGCGGTGGCGGGGGGCTGGTGTGGGAGCACAGCCCCGAGGCGGGCATCGAGCTCAGCAGGAGCGAGGTGACCGTGGCCCAGTACCGCGCTTGCGTGGAGGCGGGCTCGTGCAGCGAGCCGAGATCGAAAAGCGAGAACAGGTACTGCAACTGGGGCCGTCCGGACCGTGACAGGCATCCCGTCAACTGCGTGAGCTGGCACCAGGCCGAGGCGTTCTGCAAGTGGGCCGGGGGCTGGCTGCCCACGGCGCAGGAGTGGTACGCAGTGGCGTCGGGCGCCGGGCAGCGGAAGTACCCGTGGGGGGACGAGAGGGCGAGCTGCGCGCTTGCGGTCATGGCGGAAGGTGGAGATGGCTGCGGCGCGGATGCCACCTGGCCGGTCTGCTCGATGCCGTCCGGGCACAGCCCGGGCGGGCTGTGCGACATGAGCGGCAATGTCTGGGAGTGGACCTCTGACTCTCTGGGTGAAGACCGCGTGATCTGCGGGGGCTCCTGGCTCAACAGAGATCCGGCCGAGCTTCGCGCCTCGAGCCGCCGCCGGCATCACAAGATGCACAAGGATTGCTTCGTCGGATTCCGCTGCGCTCGTTCGCCCGATTGAGCCGGCTCCACACCAAGAGGCTCTTGCCTCGCAGGCCGGCCTGATGATCCTCACTCCCAGGGCGTGCCGGCTCCGCCCTGGCAGCGCAGGCCCACGTTCGGAGACGACCAGGTCGGCTCGGCGAAGCTGCGGTCTGCGGCCCGCAGGGTCGCGGCCGGGTCGGCGAAGCCCCCGCCGCGGATGACCTTGTAGCCGGTCTCCTCCGTCGGGCCCCGGGGAAAGCGGCACTCGGCGGTACAGGTGGCGTAGTAGTCGGCCTGGTACCAGTCGGACACCCACTCGGCTGCGTTGCCGGCCAGGTCGCAGACCCCTTCGGCCGATCTGCCCGCATCCAGGCTGCACGCTGCGCCGGGCTCCTCGGCCTGGCAGGCGTCGAAGAGCGCCTGCCCACAGCCGGGCGCCCCGTCGCCCCAGGGGTAGATCCGCTCGCCGGCGGCCGAGGCGGCCATCTCCCAGCCGGCCTCGGTGGGCAGCCTCAGGTAGCTCCGCCACGAGCAGTAGGCGTCGGCTCCATACCAGGTCACGTGCACCGCGGGCAGATCCTCGAAGCCGGGCTCCGGCTGCCACTCGCCGTCCAGCTCGCGGATGTGGAAGCCCTCCGCCCCGGTATCGGCGCAGGGCTGGCCGTCGCAGTCGTTGCCGTGATCGGTGAGGAAGAGGGCGAAGTCGGCGTTGCTCGCCTCGCGCAGGTCCAGTCGCAGGGCCCGGACGGTGACGCTGTGCACCGGCTGCTCGTCGGCCTGGCCGCTGTTCGATCCGCGCTCGAAGACGATCTCCTCTCCCTCGGCCGGCACGCGCGCCTGGGGCACCAGCGGCCGCGGCCTGCCGGTGTCGGTCACCCGGGAGCAGACGGCCGGCAGGTCGTCTGCCAGGAGCGCGTCGTCCGACAGGCGCCGCACGTCGTAGATCTCGAAGACCGGGTTGCACGGCCTGCCGCCCACGCACCACTCGGCGAAGTCGAACGCGAAGCGAAGGCCGTCGAAGCCCACCCCCATCTCCTCCCAGTTGTGGTGGAACAACTGGTAGTAGAACATGCCGTCTGCGAGCGCCTCGGGCTGCTCCTGGCCTTGCCGGCACACCCAGGCCTCGCGGGCCTCGTAGGAGGTGTCGTGGATGGCGTTCATCTCCAGGGGCACGGCCTTGACCAGCACCCGGGCGTGGATGTCCTGGAAGTCGATCGCGCACAGCAGGTGGATCTCCCGGGCGCTCACCTGCCCGCTCGGGCCCGGGATGCTGTGATCCTGGGGCACGCTGAAGGGCAGCTCGCACTCGGGCGCCCCACCCGGATCGCCGCCGTCCGTCTGGTCTCCACCGCCGTCGGCCTGGTCTCCACCGCCGTCGGCCTGATCTCCGCCGTCGGTCCGGTCTCCGCCGTCGGCCTGATCTCCGCCGTCGGTCCGGTCTCCGCCGTCGGTCGGATCTCCCCCGTCGGCCCAGCCGTCGGCCCGGCCATCCGTCCCTGCGTCGCTGCCGCCGGTGTCCGAGCTGCAGGCGCCGAGGGCCAGCAAGGCCAGGGCCAGGACGACTGCCAGTCCTCTCTCGCTCAGCATGGGAACCTCCCCCGGAGATGCGATCCCTAGGGCTCGTCGCCTCGCAGGTCCTTCTGGACCTTGATGGCGCAGAACTCCCCGCACATGGAGCAGACGCTGGCGTCCATGGGCGGGACCTGCTCCCGGGTCTGGCGGGCCAGGTCCGGATCGATGGCCAGCTCGTACTGGGCCTCCCAGTCCTGGGCCTTGCGGCTGCGGCTCATTTCCTTCTCGCGCTCCAGGGACTCCGGGCGGCCGCGGGCCAGGTCGGCCGCGGCCGCGGCGATCCGCGAGGCGATCACGCCCGCCTTCACGTCGGCGGCGTCCGGCAGGCGCAGGTGCTCGGCCGGGGTGACGTAGCACAGGAAGTCGGCCCCGGCCCAGCCCGCCAGCGCACCGCCGATGGCGCCGGTGATGTGATCGTAGCCCGGGGCCAGGTCGGTCACCAGCGGCCCCAGCACGTAGAAAGGTGCGCCGTGGCACAGGCGCTTCTCGAGCTGGACATTGGCCTGGATCTGATCCAGGGGCACGTGGCCCGGGCCCTCGATCATGACCCCGACACCCCGCTCCAGGGCGTGCTGCTGGAGCTCGCCCAGCAGCACGAGCTCCTGGATCTGGGCCCGGTCGGTCGCGTCGGCGGTCGCCCCCGGGCGGAAGCCGTCGCCCAGCGACAGGACGGCATCGTGGCGGTGCGCGAGATCGCACAGCCGGTCGAAGTCCGTATACAGCGGGTTGTCCTTCTCGTGGTGCCGCATCCAGGAGACGGTCAGGGCCCCTCCGCGCGAGACCACGTCCATGAGCCGGCTCTCGGTCTCCATGCGCGCCAGGGCGGCCAGCGTCACCCCGCAGTGGACGGTCACGAAGTCCACCCCGCTGGCCAGGTGATCCTCGATCACCTCGAAGAGCTCGTCGGCGCTCATGCGGAAGAAGGCGCTCTCGCGGTCCAGGGCCCGGGCGACCGCTTCGTAGATGGGCACCGTGCCGAGCGGCACCCCGGCCGTCTGCATGACCCGGCGGCGGATGGCCGCGAGATCCCCACCGGTCGACAGATCCATGACCGTGTCCGCCCCGGCGGCAACCGCGGCCCGGGTCTTGGCCACCTCCGCCTCCACGTCGAGCTTGTCGCGCGAGGTGCCGATGTTGGCGTTGACCTTGATCCGCAGCCCGCGCCCGATGCCGAGCGGCGCGATCTCCGTCCGGGCCTCGTTGCGCGTGATGACGACCCGGCCGGCAGCCAGGTCCTCTGCGAGCCGCTCCGGGTCCACGCTCTCGGCCGCGGCCACCTGGCGTAGCTCGTCGGTCAGCTCGCCGCTGCGCGCCAGCTCGATCCGCGTCATGCCAGCTCCTCTCTCCGATCGCCAGACTGCCCCCTCGATCTGTACTTGTCAACATACGCCATTCAAGGAGGCGGATCACGCCTCACGGCGACCATTCGCCGTTAATCGATTGACAGCCATCGCCGCCCGCAGCTAGACTGCGCGCAAGCCACCGAAGCGGGGGCAGCCGATGGCCGGACAGGACTCCAGATCCTTGCTCAAGAGCGTCTCGATCTTCGCCGACGTGGCCGAGCAGGCCCTCGACAACCTGTCGAGCTTGCTGGTCTTCAAGGACCAGCCCAAGGACACGCTGGTCTTCGGCCAGGACGATCCTGGCGATGCCATGTTCATCATCCTCCAGGGCAAGGTCAAGGTCGTGCTCTACGGCGAGAGCGGCAAGGAGATCATCTTGACCTACTTCCGCGAGGGCGACTTCTTCGGCGAGATGTCGCTGCTCGACGACATGCCCCGCTCGGCCAACGTGATCACCACCGAGCCGAGCCGCCTGGCCATCCTGAGGCGGGAAGCCTTCATCGCGCACCTGGAGTCGAGCCCGACCACGGCCATCAACATCCTGGCCGAGCTCAGCCGGCGCCTGCGCAAGGCCGACGAGATCATCGGCAACCTGGCCCTGCTCGACGTCTACGGCCGGGTCGCCCGGGTCTTGATGGATCTCGCCGCCAGCGAGGGGGAGGAGATCGACGGCGGCACGCTCATCCGCAAGCGCCCGACCCAGCAGGACATGGCCAGCATGGTCAGCACGTCCCGCGAGACCGTCTCCCGGGTCCTGAACGAGTTCCAGAAGCGCGGCTTGCTGGAGATGGACGGCAAGCAGGTCATCCTGCATCCGCAGTTCTACCGGGAGGTCGGCTGACCGGGGGATGATGGGACGCCCAGCTCGATGGCTGGCATGATCGAAATCCGCGGTCTCCACAAGTCGTTCGGGGATAACCACGTCCTGCAGGGGATCGATCTGAGCATCGAGCGGGGCCAGACCACGGTCATCATCGGAGGCAGCGGCTCGGGCAAGAGCGTGCTGATGAAGCACATGATGGGCCTGCTCAAGCCCGACAGCGGAGAAGTCGAGGTGGATGGCGAGGACATCACCGGGATGTCCGAGCGCGAGCTCGTGCGCGTGCGCCGGAAGTTCGGCATGGTCTTCCAGCAGGCGGCGCTGTTCGACTCCATGACCGTCGGCGAGAACGTGGCCTTTGCGCTCCGCGAGCACAGACGCCTGAGTGAGCGCGAGATCTGGCGGATCGTGGCCGAGAAGCTCGCCCTGGTGGACCTGCATGACACCGAGCGCCTCTATCCGGCCGAGCTCTCGGGCGGCATGCGCAAGCGCGTGGGCCTGGCGCGCGCGATCGTGCTCGATCCCAAGATCATCCTCTACGACGAGCCCACCACCGGCCTGGATCCGATCACGACCAACAGCGTGGATCACATGATCATGAACGCCCAGCAGCGCCTCGGCGTGACCTCGGTGGTCATCAGCCACGACATCGCTTCCAGCTTCCGGGTGGGGCACCACGTGGCCATGCTCTACCGGGGCCACATCGTCGCCCAGGGCACGCCGGACATGCTCCGGAGCAGCACCCACGCCCACGTCCAGGAGTTCCTGTCCACCTGGTTCGATCGCTGAGCGCGCGATCCGCACCCGGGCAACTTCACGAGGCATCCGCGCTGTTACGTTTTCACCCCCACCCGGGCTTCGCCCGACCTCCCCCGTCAAGGGGGAGGTGGATTTTCCAAAATGCACAAAGTGTTATCCGTCCCTCCCCTGGCGGGAGGGACCGGCCGAAGGCCGAGGGAGAAGGGCGTGTAGCTTGGTCAATCATGATTGCGTGCCATACTAACAGCCAGATCATGGGGTATTCTCTTTTCCTGACTTGCGCAAACCCGCACAGCAAGCGAATTTTCGAACAACGCGGATTGCTCACTTCACCCGCGAAACTTGCTAGATCCCACCTGCGCAGTGTAGTTTGAAGGGCCGAGCGGGGTGCGCTCCGGCGGGGACCGGATGAAGAAGCTGTTCACGCCCATCAAGGTCGGCTTGCTGTCCATCGTCGCCATCGGTGGTCTGCTCTTCGCGATGCGCACGGTGCAGGAGGGTGCGCTGGGCGCCGGGGACGCCTACCGCGTCTACGCGGTGCTGGACAACGTGCTCGGGGTGGCCACCCGCTCGCGGGTGACCATGGCAGGCATCGAGGTGGGCTTCATCGAGAGCATCGAGCTGGAGGGGTCGCGGGCCAGGATCAACCTCCGCATCCGCAGAGAGGTGCCGCTGTACCGAGACGCCAGCCTGGCCAAGATCTCCGAGTCCCTGCTGGGCGACAAGCTCATCGAGCTCGACCCCGGCAAGGACAGCGCCCACCAGATTCCGGACGGCGGCCAGATCGTCAACGTCTACGAGGAGAAGGACATCACCGAGATCTTCCGGCAGCTCGATGGCATCACCGCCGACATCAAGTCGGTCACCGAGAAGCTGCGCAACATGATCGGCGAGATGGACAGGGACGACGCCCTGGGCGGGATCATGCGCCGGATGAGCGAGATCGCCGAGAACGTGGCCAAGCTCACCAGAGACGTGAACACGACCTTCGAGACCGGCTCGGTCAAGGTGCAGCAGATCCTGAGCGACGTGGCGGGCGTGACGGCCGGCACCCGGGAGCGATACGCCGAGATCCTCGACAACGTGCGCGACGTGAGCCGGGACGTGCGCAAGCTGGTCAACAACCTCAACGACATCGTGGGCCAGGGCGGCGAGGACTGGTCGGCCAGCGTGGGCGGGGTCAAGGAGGCGCTCGAGAAGGCCAACCGGACGCTGGCCAACCTGGATCGCATCACCAAGAAGATCGACGAGGGCCAGGGCACGGTCGGCCGGCTGGTCAACGACGACAAGGTCCTCCAGAAGACCGAGGAGGTGCTCGACGACGTCTCCACGGTGACCTCCTCGATCGGCTCGCTGCAGACCATCGTGGATCTGAGAAGCGAGTACCACGTGAACAGGGGCGACGTGAAGAGCTACGTCGGCCTGACCCTGCAGCCCAAGTCGGACAAGGCCTACATCATCGAGGTGATCGACGATCCCCGCGGCTCGGTGGAGCTCACCTCGGTCTGCACGAACCCGACCGGAGAAGACCCCGACTGCAAGGAGACCGCCACGGTCAAGGACGAGTTCAAGTTCTCGCTCCAGCTCTACAAGCGCTTCTACTGGGCGGCGCTGCGCTTCGGCGTCATCGAGAACACCGGCGGGGTGGGGGCCAACTTCTACTTCTTCAACGACGACTTGCAGTTCAGAATGGACCTCTTCCAGTTCGGCAAGGACGAGTTCGGCCGGGACGCCTACCCGCGGCTCAAGGCCATGGCCATCTACCGGCCCTCCTGGCTGAGCGATCACATCTACTTCGCTGCCGGCGGAGACGACTTCTTCAACTACGAGAACGACTCCTTCGACTACTTCTTCGGCGCCGGGGTCCACTTCAACGACACGGATCTCAAGGGCCTGTTCACGGCGGTCGGCACCCCCAGCCTGTGAGGCCCTTTCGAGCCTCAAGTCCCGGTTATCCTTGACATGCGCTCCAGGGAGGGCTAGTCTTTCGCCCCCCGCAGGCCTGTCTTGCAATCCGGCCTTCGGGGCAGAGGTGGTGCATGTTCGACAGCCTGAGCGACAGGCTCGGCCAGACGTTCAAGCGACTCAAGGGCCACGGCAAGCTCTCGGAGCCCAACATCAAGGATGCCCTCCGGGAGGTCCGGCTGAGCCTGCTCGAGGCGGACGTGAACTACCGGGTGGTCAAGGACTTCGTCTCGGCGGTCAAGTCGCGCGCGCTGGGCAAGGAGGTCATGGGCTCGCTCACCCCGGGCCAGCAGTTCGTCAAGATCGTCCACGACGAGCTGGTCGGGCTCATGGGCGGCGAGGCCGGCGAGCTCGATCTCAAGGGTCGGCCCCCGCTGGCCGTGATGCTGGCCGGCCTCCAGGGCTCGGGCAAGACCACGACCGTGGGCAAGCTGGCCCTGCAGCTCAAGAAGAAGGGCCGCAGACCCTACCTGGTGCCGGCCGACGTCTACCGGCCGGCCGCCATCGAGCAGCTCACCAAGCTGGGCTCCGACCTGGGCATGCCCGTCCACCCGTCGACGACGGAGGAGGATCCGGTCGCCATCTGCCGGGCCGCCATGGAGGCGGCCGAGATCCACAACCACGACGTGGTCCTGCTGGACACCGCCGGCCGGCTGCACGTGGATGAGGAGCTGATGCAGGAGCTGCGCGACATCAAGCGCGAGGTCCGCCCCAAGCAGATCCTGCTGGTGGCCGACAGCATGACGGGCCAGGACGCCGTCAACGTGGCCGAGAAGTTCGACGAGGACCTGGGCATCGACGGCGTGGTCCTGACCAAGCTGGACGGCGATGCCCGCGGCGGCGCGGCGCTGTCGATCCGGGCGGTGACCGGCAAGCCGATCCTCTTCGTCGGCGTCGGCGAGAAGATGGACGCCCTGGACGTCTTCCACCCCGAGCGGCTGGCCGGCCGCATCCTGGGCATGGGCGACATGCTCAGCCTGATCGAGCGCGCCCAGGAGAGCTACGATCAGAAGAAGGCTGCCGAGCTGCAGCGCAAGATGCGGAAGAACGAGTTCACGATCGAGGACTTCCGCGAGCACCTGCAGCAGCTTCGCAAGATGGGTTCGATCTCCGACCTGATGGAGAAGATCCCCGGCATGAGCGGCATGATGCGCAAGATGCAGAACGCGGCTCCCCCCGAGGACGAGCTCCGGCGCGTCGAGGCGATCATCAACTCGATGACGAAGGAGGAGAGGCACAACCACGCCATCCTGAACGGATCCCGGCGCCGCCGGATCGCCAGGGGCAGCGGGACCAGCGTTCAGGACGTCAACCAGTTCGTCAAGCAGTACCTGCAGATGAAGAAGCTGATGAAGAGGGCGAACAAGTTCGGGATGCGTACCCTGATGCGCTCCTTGATGGGGGGGCGTATCTAGCGACCGTCGCAAGGAAGGAAAGGAAGAGCGGAAATGCCAGTTGCAATCCGCCTGCGAAGAGCAGGCAGCAAGAAGAACGCGTTTTTCCACGTCGTGGCCATCGACTCGCGAAAGGCGCGTGACGGCCGGTTCATCGAGTTGCTCGGCAACTATGATCCGCGCAGTCAGCCGTCGCGGTTCGACATCAAGCGGCAGCGGCTGGACTACTGGTTGAGCCAGGGCGCCCGCATGAGCCGGACGGTCTCCGAGCTCGTGGCCAGAAGCGATCAGGAAGCCGGGCCGAAGAGCGAGGCCGAGGCGTCGTGAGATGAAGAACCTGGTCGCCTTCATCGCCCGGTGCCTGGTGCGCGATCCGGCCGCGGTCGAGGTCAGCGAGGTGAACGACGGCCGCGATCGGATCATCCGGCTGCAGGTCGCAGAAGGCGACAAGGGCAAGGTCATCGGCAAGGAAGGCCGGACGGCCAAGGCCATCCGGACCGTCCTGGCGGTGGCTTCGGCGCGGCAAGGCGCCAGGGCGAAGCTGGACATCGCGGACTAGCCCTAAAACAAGCGCGGTTTCCAAACCGCGTTTGTTTTCAGGGCTGGCCGCCCGAAGGGCGGTCGTTTTAGGGTGAAGCTGCTGGAAT
>JAFGRB010000082.1 GCA_016935365.1 Deltaproteobacteria bacterium | reverse complement strand
TCCCCCTCCCTCGGCCTTCGGCCGGTCCCTCCCGCCAGGGGAGGGACGGATAACACTCTGTGCACATTGGAAAATCCACCTCCCCCTGACGGGGGAGGTCGGGCGAAGCCCGGGTGGGGGTGAAAACGTGACAGCGCGGATGCCTCGTCCTCCTTGGGGCTTGAGATGCCGCCTTTTGGCGTGGTATGAAGCGGCATTGGGGTCTTGGCCGCGCGGAGCCTTGCGGGCCGGAGAGGAGCCTGGCGAATGGCCGAGAGGACGGGCGGCAGCCGTGGGCGCAAGGGTGCTCTGGATCTGCGCTCGCTCTGCACCTTGATGATCGAGCACGGCCTGCTTTCCGAGCAGCAGGTCCGCGACGTGCTCGTCCAGGAGAGCGCGCAGCGCCAACGCCTGGTCCACGCCATGGGAAAAGGGGCCTACGGTCTGCGACAGCGAACGACCTTGCTGCCCTCTGAGCTGCTGGCCTCGTTCGGGCTCCCGATCGAGGCCGAGAAAGGCGCGGTGCTAGACGAGGATCGGATCGCCAAGATGCTGGCTGAGGAGTCCGGCCATCCCTACAAGAAGATCGACCCGCTCAGGCTCGACATGAAGCTGATCACCTCCGTGCTGTCCCGTCCCTATGCCAGGCGGCACTCCGTGCTGGTGCTCGATCTCAAGGGGCGTAATCTGGCCGTGGCCGTGGCCGATCCGTTCGACGTCGAGCTCCTCGAGGGCCTGCGCCGGAACACCGGGTACAACATCTCCCCGATGGTCTCCGCCAAGAAGGACATCCAGCGCATCATCACCGAGATGTATGGCTTTCGGTCCAGCGTCAGGGCGGCTGCCCAGACCATGGAGGCGGGCGTCGACCTGGGCAACCTCGAGCAGCTCGTCCAGCTCAAGTCGGTCGACGACATCGAGGCGACCGACAAGCACGTCGTCAACGCGGTCGAGTACATGCTGCACTATGCCTTCGACCAGCGCGCCTCGGACATCCATATCGAGCCGAAGCGCGATCACAGCCAGCTGCGGGTGCGCATCGACGGAGTCATGCACAACGTCACCACCCTGCCCAGGGTCGTGCACAATGCGGTCGTCTCGCGCATCAAGATGCTCTCCCGGCTGGACATCGCCGAGAAGCGACGGCCTCAGGACGGTCGGATCAAGACCGGCAAGCAGGAGGCCGAGACGGAGCTGCGCGTCTCGACCATGCCGGTGGCCTTCGGCGAGAAAGTGGTCATCCGGATCTTCGATCCGATGGTGCTGATGCAGGATCTCGCCGACCTGGGCTTCTTTCCTCAGGACTACGAGATCTACGAGGAGTTCATCTCCCGCTCCAACGGCATGATCCTGGTCACCGGCCCGACGGGCAGCGGCAAGACGACCACCCTCTACTCCTCCCTGCGCACGCTGGCCAGCCCCGAGGTGAACATCGTCTCGATCGAAGATCCGATCGAGATGGTCGTCGAGGAGTTCAATCAGGTGGCGGTCAACCCCCAGATCGGCATCACCTTCGCCTCCAGCCTGCGCACGATCCTGCGGCAGGATCCGGACATCATCATGGTGGGCGAGGTGCGCGATGCCGAGACCGCCGCGAACGCCGTCCAGGCAGCCCTGACCGGTCACCTGGTCTTCGCCACGCTGCATACCAACGACTCGGCTTCCGCCGTCGGGCGCATGCTCGACTTGCAGGTGGAGCCTTTTCTTCTCTCGTCGACCCTGGTGGGCATCGTGGCCCAGCGCTTGCTCAGGCTGATCTGCCAGCATTGCAAGAAGAAGACCTTCCTCACGCCCGACCAGATCAGCCTGTTGAAGATGAAGATGCCCGAGGACGACCAGCGCCGTCTGCCCGTCTACATCGGAGAGGGCTGCCCGGCGTGCCGCGGCACCGGCTACTTCGGCCGCACCGCGGTCTACGAGGTGCTCCCGGTTTCGAACAAGATCGGCAAGATGATCAACGAGCGGCAGGACTCGAAGGAGATCCTGAAGGCGGCCCGTCTGGATGGCATGATGACTCTTCGGGAAGCGGCCATCAAGAAGCTCGCCCAGGGCACGACGACGTTC
Organism: Deltaproteobacteria bacterium; assembly: GCA_016935365.1. GTDB lineage: Bacteria > Myxococcota > B64-G9 > B64-G9 > B64-G9 > JAFGRB01. Next base: position 3,838 of record JAFGRB010000082.1, on the reverse strand, counting down.
GAGGAAGTCCTGCGCGTGACGGTCGAGTGAGCGACGCGATCGCGCTGGAGGGACCGAGCATGGATGCCGTGATCCAGGAAATCAGCCTGATGGCCGATTCCGGCTATCCCCTGCTCTACCTGCTCACCCACGAGGAGGAGCGAGCAAAGCGTCTGGTCGAAAGCGCCATGCAGTCGCTGGAGCGCACGACCCGAGTCTGGAGCAGGACGGGCGGCGCGGATCAGGATCCGATCGCGCTGCTCGCCTCCGTGCCGGATGCCGGGTCGGGCGCCACGCTCTTGCTCGACTTCCATCCCTTTCTCGAGGATCCGCGCGTGATCCGGAGGCTGCGCGACGCGATCGAGCCATGCAGCCGCAACGGGCACATGCTGGTGGTCATCTCGCCCGTGCTCGTGCTCCCGCCCGAGCTCGAGAAAGACGCCAGCGTCATGGAGCTGCCTCTGCCCAGCCGTGAGGAGCTGGATCGCCAGTTCCGCCAGATCTGCGTCGAGGAGCAAGTCCTGTTCCCGGAAGACTTCATCGGCGCCTTGATCCGGGCCGCCCAGGGCCTGACGGAGAAAGAGGCACGCCGGGTCTTCACCAAGGCCTTGCGCAAGGGGGGCGGCTTCAAGCTCGACGACATCTCGTTGGTCATCGAGGAGAAGAAGAAATCCCTGCGCAAGAGCCAGATCCTGGAGTACTTCGAGCTCGACGAGTCGCTCGCGACGGTCGGCGGGCTGGAGGAGCTCAAGCGCTGGCTCCACAGCCGCGCCCGCGCTTTTGGCGAGTCGGCGGAGGCTTTCGGCCTTCCGCCCCCCAAAGGTCTGCTGCTCATCGGCGTGCAGGGATGCGGCAAGAGCTTGACCGCCAAGGCGGTCGCCGGGAGCTGGCACCTGCCGCTCGTGCGCCTGGACCTGAGCGCGGCTTTCGGCACCTCGTCTCCCGAGGCGTCGGTACGCCTCGGCTTCCGGGTGGCCGAGTCGCTCGCACCGGTCGTGCTGTGGGTCGACGAGATCGAGAAAGGCTTCGCCGAGGTCGGCGGCGAGGCGGGCCAGAGCGCCACCCGGGTCTTCGGCTCCTTCATCACCTGGATGCAGGAGAAGAAAGCGCCGGTCTTCGTCGTGGCCACCGCCAACGAGGTCGACCGCCTTCCGCCCGAGCTGCTGCGCAAGGGCCGCTTCGATGAGACCTTCTTCGTCGACCTGCCCGATGTCCACGAGCGCTCGGCCATCCTGCGAATTCACCTGCAGCGGCGAGGGCGCGATCCGGCCGGCTACGACGTCGAGGCCCTGGCCGCCCGCACCGAGCATTACTCCGGTGCGGAGATCGAGCAAGCGATCCTGGCCGGCCTCTTCCGGGCTTTCGACCAGGACCGGGAGCTGGAAACGGCCGACATCGAGCGAGAGGTCGGGGAGATCGTCCCCCTGTACGACACCTACGAGGAGAAGATCAAGGCGCTGCGGGACTGGGCCAAAAAGCGCGCCCGCCGGGCCAGCCTCGATAGCAGCCTGGTGGACCTGTTCGAACGCGAGTGAGGAGACGCAAGGGATGTCACTGCGGGTCGGCGTGATCGGAGCTGGCGCATGGGGTACCGCGCTGGCGGAGCTCTCAGCCTCCAAGGGCTACGAGGTGATGCTGTGGGCCTTCGAGCCGGAGGTGAGCGAAGAGGTCAACCTCCAGCATGAAAACCGCACCTACTTCCCAGGAGTCCGGCTGCCCGAGAGCCTGAAGGCCACCTCGTCGCTGGCCGAGGCTCTGGACGGCCGGGAGCTGGTCTTGCTGGCCGTGCCCTCGCACGTCATGCGGGACGTCGTCTCCAAGGCAGCGGCGCACCTGCCGCGCGGGGTGCCGATCGTCAGCGCTTCGAAGGGCATCGAAAACGACACCTTGATGACGATGAGCGAGGTGCTCGAGGACATCCTGCCCATCGTCTATCACCCCATGCTCGCCTTTCTGAGCGGCCCGAGCTTCGCGCGCGAGGTCTCCCGGGGCGTGCCCACGGCGGTCAGCGTGGCGGCCCGTTTCGAGCGCGTCGCCCAGCAGGTCCAGCACATGCTGGCCTCCTCCTCGTTCCGCACGTACACCTCGACCGACGTCACCGGCGTGGAGCTGGGCGGGGCGCTCAAGAACGTCATGGCCATCGCCGCCGGTGCGGCCGACGGACTCGGCTTCGGCCACAACGCCACGGCGGCCCTGATTACCCGGGGCCTGGCCGAGATGAGCCGGCTCGGGGTCAAGATGGGCGCCAACCCGCTGACGCTGGCCGGCCTGAGCGGGATGGGCGATCTCGTCCTGACCTGCACGGGCGGCCTGAGCCGCAACCGTCAGGTGGGCCAGAAGCTGGGCCAGGGTATGAAGCTTGCCGATATCCTCGGCGCCATGCGCCAGGTGGCCGAGGGTGTCAAGACCGCCCGCTCGGTCCAAGCGCTGGCGCAGCGCGAGGAGATCGAGATGCCGATCGCCGACCAGGTCTACCGGATGCTGTACGAGGATCTGCCCGCTCTCGAGGCGGTCAGCAACCTGATGGGCCGCAGCCTCAAGAAGGAGCTATACTGAGCGCAACCTTTCGAGGTGTGGCGTGCCCCCTCGAACCTGACAGTGGGGTAGTGAAAGCGATGGGAGAGAGAAGAAGGCAAGATCGAAGGGCCCGCAACCGGACAGTCCGAGGCGAACGGCGCGAAACAGAGCGCCGGGGTGGCGAGCGCAGGGCGCACGAGCGCGTGGCCGCCGAGATCATGATCGAGGTGGAGACAAGCGGCCAGCGCACGTACCGCCGGACCGCCAACATCAGCCTCGGCGGCGTCGGCTTCCACGCGCCGATCCCGTTCCGCATGGGCTCGCAGCTGGCCATGACCTTGCGGCTGGCCGGGCGTGGTGGAAGCGTGCGAGTCGAGGGCGAGGTGGTGGGCGTGGACGACTCCGGCCGAGGCAATCGGGTCAAGTTCCTCCACCTGCCTGGACACGCCCAGGACATGCTCGACCAGCACCTGGCGCTCTTCAATGCCCCGACCGTCGTCGGCACTTCGCCCTTCCATCGTCCCGAGGCGCCGCCTCAGCCCCGCGAGCAGGTCCGCGAGGGGATCCTGATCCTGCAGGGCGGCGAGACGGGCCAGGAGTTCCGCCTGCGGAGCGCCGACAAGGTCGTCGGTCGGGACGCCGGCTCGGCCGACATCGTCATCGATCATCCCACTGTCTCTCGGCGCCACGCCCACGTCTACCTGCAGAACGGCCGCCACGTGATCACCGACCTGTCGAGCACCAACGGGATCCAGTTCCGCGGCAAGCCCATCCGCTCGCTGGTGCTCAAGGACGGCATGCAGTTCCGCATCGGCAAGGTCCAGGTCCAGTACCTCGTCACCCGGGCAGTCTGAGCAGCGCGTGCGAGCCGAACCGCCCCATCCGCGAGCATCCACCCAGCTCGACGCGCTCAGCGCCCTGGACTGGATCGGGCTCGCCCTGTCCGCGATGGCCGCGACCGCTCTCGTCGTCGCCCCATGGACCGCGGGGCCGTCCTTCCGCGCCATGTTCGCGGACTTCGCCTGCGAGCTGCCCGCCCTGACCGAGCTTTGCCTGTCTGTCTGGTTTCCGCCGTCGCTGGCCGTCCCGGCTATCGCCCTGGCCGTCGCTGCCCTGACCGGCCGACGATCGACCTGGCTTCGGCGTGTGCTGATCGCAGGCGCCTTCTTCGCCGCACTGGCCGGCCTGGCCGCCTTCGCCTGCGGGCTCTACGCGCCGATCTTCGATCTGGCCGGCGCGGTCCAGGCCTACTAGACCTGAAACAAGCGCGTTGCGCTTGCTTCAGGCCTAATACCATCATAGCGCGGGCTGACGCCCGCAACCCAAGTTGGAACGGCGTCGC
>JAFGRB010000081.1 GCA_016935365.1 Deltaproteobacteria bacterium | reverse complement strand
GCGAATACCACGGCCTTTGGCCGTGTGACCCAAAGAGGTTCGACCGATCCGTGGCAAAAAAGTAGGCGCCTCTCGATTTCCCGAAAAGTTGGGTTAGTAGCGACCCGTGGGTGCCTCGGCTTGGCAAGTCTCCGAGATGCGGATATTCGCTGCGGAGCAGCGATGGGATAAAGCCTGGGGCTTTAGCCCCAGGAAATCGGAGAGAACACAATCATGCGCCCTGAAGGGGCGCAGCAATCTCGTGCTTTGTTCGATACGCAGAAATGGCTGCGCCCCTCCAGGGCGTGTAAATATTTCTACCTTCTTGAACCTGGGGCTGAAGCCCCAGGCTATATCCCCCCGCTGCTTCGCAGCGGAAAACGGAGGAGGAAGGAGAATCAACAATGCACGAGAGGCGAATGATGAGGCCCCAGCGGGGCCTTCCCAATGTGACAGGCCCCCTCGGGGGGGCCTTCCTAAACCCACGCCCTATGGGCGTGGTAGATTAGTGGTTCATCTCTGCGATGCGAGTAAGCTCTCGCTTGTCTCAAAAGAACACGTTCTACGCGCCACCAAGCCGGGGCAGCCTGATGGCGCTCAGGGCCTGTACTCCCGGGCCCGGATCTCCGCCTGGAACACCTCGTCGATGTCCTCTTGCCGAGCCCAGCCCACCAGGTCGGACGAGGTCTTGACCAGGTACCAGCCGCCCTTGCTGAGCAGGACATCGATCTCGCTGTCCGGCTTGACCCGGGCCACCTCCGGCGCCCGTTTCTTCGCTTGAATCATGATCGTGAAGCTGGCCTTCACATGGCCCTTGCGGCCCACGTAGCAGAAGGGCTGCTCGACCTTCCTGAAATCGAGTCGCCTGGGATCGAAGACCAGCTTGGAGACCTCGTCCCAGAAGCGCCTCGGCGTCCGGAGGTGAATGATCCCGTTGCCGAGCAGCTTGACTGACTCCGTCTGGGTCTTGACCGCCAGGATCCGCTCGAGCTTCCTGCCCGTGAACCAGTAGTAGTGATCCTGGTTGCTCATCGAGGAGTCGATGCCCGACACATAGGAGATCCGCAGCTGGGTCAGCCGGTCCTGCCGGTCGATGTCCACCGCTTCCAAGGCGACCTTGACCGGGTCCTCGAATCCCTCGAAGAGACCCTTCGCGGCGATCTCGCCGACCGTAAGGAGGTACTCGCCGTCGTCCTGAAGCTGCAGTCGGACCGCTTCCTGCGCGCCATCCCCGTCCAGGTCGGCCTTCAGGGTCTCGACTTTCTCGGCTCGGGCCGCTGAACCGACCAGGAGAACCAAGGCGATGAGAGCTCTGTTCATGGCCGCTCCTCGTGTGAAGGCGGGCCATGCTAGCACTCACTCGCCTGGAACGAAAGCGAGCCCTTCAATCGCGCCGCAGCCGGATCGGCGTCCGGCGGATGATCCGCACCATGTGGGCTGTCCGGTAGTCCTCGGCCACCACCAGCCGATCGGACAGGACCTTCTCCACGCGTCCGCCGTGCTTGCCGAGCCGAGTCCCGGCCTGCACGGTATGGCCGACACCGTCCGGCGTGACGATCAGGGCCAGGGGCCTCGGCAGGCCCCAGATGATGCCCTCCAGGCAGAGTTGATCGAGATCGTGTCGCTCCAGGGGGCCGCGCGGGCGGCTTGCGTCGGGGCCCGGGTCTGGAGACGCGGCACTGGGCGAGCGGAACGGATCCCGGCGGCCGGCCGGCGAGTACACGTACAGATCGGCCGGGGCCTCAGCGGATGGAGACGGCGCATCGAAGGCGCTGGCCGGCGTCGAGAACGGCTCCCGGGCCGGGCCAGCCCGGGGCGCCGGGCCGCAGCTGGCAACGAGCGCTGCAAGCAGGGCGCAGACGGACAGACGCGGAGCGCGCATGGGTACCTCCTCTCTCGGCTTTCCGTTTTCCGTAGAGTTGCGACTATCGACAGTCTTTCGAGCAGGCCTGTGCTAGCGTCGAGCCGTGCGGAACTGGATCTCCTGCTGCACCTCGACCGTGCCGCTGCGCGGCCGCGGGAATCGCCAGTCGCTGACGACGGCTCGCACGCACTGACGGACCAACTCGGACGTAGGCGATGACGCTTGAACCAGCACTCGGGCCGCCTCGACCTCGCCTGCGGGATTGATGGAGAACGCCAGCCTCAAGCGGATCGTCGGATCGGCGCCCGCTGGCCGATCCCGATAGCACGAGGCCAGGCGGGGCCATCGGGCTCGGACCACTCGCTGGACCGCCTCTCGGTCGAGCTCGCCGCGGATCGCGAGCGGCCCGTCGAGCCCGGAGTCGGCCTGCGCCCGGCTGGGCCTGGCCGTAAGGCGGTAGCCGTCGCCGGTCCTGATGACCTCGGCGTCGGTCTGTGCGGCCACCCGATCCAGAACCGCCCGAATCGCGATCCGCCCCGCAGTGATGTCGATGCGGCGATCGGCCAGGGCGGGATCGATCTCCAGCCGGACGCCCAGCACCTCGTCGAAGAAGCTGCGCAGGCGCGCCAGGGTGCACTCCTCGAGCTCGAGGTGGATGATGCGGTCGCCAGCGGCGATCGCGCTGAACGACTGCTCACGGGGCCGGAAAGGATCCCGTTTCGGATCCGCCTCGTCTGCCCGACCGAGCCGCTCCAAGGCGCCTTCGGACTCGACCAAGGCCCACGGGATGTGGCTGAAGCGATCCTGGATCTCGGCGTACAGGGCCCGGGCTTCAGGGATGTCTGCCCGCGCCTCGCGCGAGGCGGCCATTCGGAGCCAGATCTGGGCCGCGAGCGGATCGACCGACTCGTGCAGCGCCATCAGCTCCCGCAGCGCATCCTCGGCCTCGTCCATCCGATTCCGGTCAGCGAGCTGAGCGGCCAGCTCGTATCGGTACGCCAGGGTGCTCGTCACCCGCTCGATCAGATCGTCCGGGCTGTCCGCATCGCGGGCTCGTCCAGGCGGGCTCGAGGCGATCGAGCAGAGCAGCACGGCGAAAAAAACGAATCGGCTCACGGTGCTCTCCTTTCGTTTTGCAGCTCCACTCGACAGGATGCCATGCCCAGCGTTTCGGATTGTCATCGGCGTGTCTCGATACTGCAAAATCTAACCCGGGATCAGTCGATAGCCCACGCCGCGGACCGAGAGCAGCAGCTCGGGCCTGGCCGGATCTCTCTCGATGGCCTTGCGGATCCGTACCATGTGGTTGTCCACCGTCCGGGTGGTCGGGTAGCGGTCGTAGCCCCAGACCTCGTCGAGCAGCTCGTCGCGGGAGACCACCGCACCCCGGCGATCGAAGAGGTGCCTCAGCACCGCGAGCTCCCTGGGCGTCAACTGGACGGTCCGTCCCTGGCGGCGGACCTCGTAGCGGGCGAAGTCCACCTCTGCCTGGCCGATCCGGACGGGCCCGGCGTCGCTCCGGGCGCTCATCTTCAGGCGAGCCTGACGGCGCAGGATGGCCTTGATCCTGGCCAGCAGCTCCCTGAGCCCGAATGGCTTGGTGAGGTAGTCGTCGGCGCCCAGCTCCAGGCCGAGCACGATGTCGACCTCCTGATCTCGGGCGCTCAGGATCAGGATCGGGATCCGGGCTCCCCGGCGCTGAAGCTCCCGGCAGACCTCGAAACCGTCCCGTCCGGGCATCATCACGTCCAGCAGCAGCAGATCGGGCCGCAGCGCGAGCGCCTTGTCCAGGGCCTGCTCTCCGTCGGTCGCCACCTCTACCCGGTAACCCTCCAGCTCCAGGTTGTCCCGGAGCGGCATCACGAAGCCCTGCTCATCGTCGGCCACGAGCAGCAGCGGCGCGCTGTCTGCGAGCGATTCTTCCGCCATCACGCCTGCCCTCCTGCGATGGGCATCGAGAGCTCGAATCGGGCGCCCCCGCCCGGCCGATTGCCGAGCTCGATCCTGCCGCCGTGGATCCGCGCGACCTCCCGGACCAGCGCCAGCCCGAGCCCGGAGCCCGGAGCGCCTGAGCGCTGCGCTCTGTCTGCTCGCCGGGAGAACCACTCGAAGATCTTTGCGCGATCCCTTCTCGGGATCCCCGCCCCCCGGTCATCGACCCGGAAGAGGATCTCGTCGCTTTCGCGTCGGATGCTCACCTCGACCTGCCGATCCTCGGGGCTGTACTTGAGCGCGTTGTCCACCAGGTTGAGCCAGGCGATCTGGACGAGATCCGGATCCCCCCGGCCTGCCGGCAGACCGTCGAGCTCGGTCTTCACGAGCGAGATGCGCCCGAGCGCCTCGGGCAGCAGCTGCGCCTGGACGCGGGCCCAGAGCGCGGCCGGAGACCAGCGCTGCGCCTCCCCGGCCGAGCGTCTCTGCAGCCGCCCCAGCGCCAGGATGTTCTCCGCCAGGCGCGACAGCCGGTGCGTCTCGCGGCCCATCTGCTCCAGGTACGCCTGGCGCCGGTCCGGATCCGAGACCCGGCCCTGGCGCAGGGTGTCGATCATCAGGCCGAGGCTCCCCAAAGGGGTGCGGAACTCGTGGCTGACGCTGGCGACGAAGTTCTCGCGCATCCGGACGTTGGCCAGGGCCATTCGCAGGGACCGGTGGATGAGCCCCAGGCCCGCAAAGAGCGCCAGGGCGGCCAGGCCCATCCACACCAGGGCCTGATCCGAGCCGGCCCGCGCTGCGCGCAGGCGATCGGCGGCCAGCGGATCCTCGACCCGCAAGGTGCCCAGCAAGCTGTGGACAAAGGCATGGCTCACGCCCGGCGCCTCGACGGGCGAGGGGCTGTCCGGCGGGATCAGGCTGAAACGGTAAGGATCTCCGTCGAAGACATTCTCGCGGATCAAAAAGCTCCGCAGCCCGGCGGCCCCCGGCCGGCAGTCGAGGCCGATCAGACTGCCCGCCGCCCCGGGCCTCGTCAGGCAGTACCTGCCGATCCGCAACCAGCGCCCCGCCTGGAGGGAGGCGATCTCGGTGTGGTGGCGGCGGATCGCGTCGTGGAACAGGACCTGCTGAAGACGCTCGATCAGCGAGCGCTGCGCATTCCCATCGGACAGAGCCTGCTCTCTGAGCAGCCCGACGCCGTGGACGGCCACCAGCGGATCCAGCTCCGCGCCCAGCCCGGCGAGCTCGAACGCCAGGGGCACGCAGCCATCGCCGTGCTCGATGCAGCGGCTCGCCCTGTCGCCGAGCGCTGTGCGTAGCTGCCGGTACTGGCCGGGAGAGCGGCTCTCGACTCCGGAGCGCCAGGCGAACCAGCGAAGCGGCGAGGCGCAGGCCGAGCTCCGCAGCCCCGCGCCCCCGGCATCGAGCTCCTTCCTGCAGGCTTCCAGGCGCGCGGCCAGGGCACTGGCGGCTCGGGCCGCGAGCAGCGAGCGCTCGTTGGCGATCGACCGATCGAGGGCCTTCCGGCCCTGCCGGATGCTCGCCACCCCGATGGCCAGCCCCGCCGCGGCGGCGATGCCGCAGATGGCCAGGCCGAGAGACAAGGTGCGGCTCTGAAAGGACTTCACGGCCGAATTCTACCAAGCCGGCGAGCGGATCTTGTCATGGAAATGCAAAAAAACGGCTTATGGGACGCTCGGCTCCGGCCGTGCGGCTGCGTAGAGCTGCAGGAAGGTCAGCAGGCAGCCCAGCTTGTCGTTCCGCTCGCGCTCCGGCCAGATGGGGGAGTGCCCGGCGCCGGAGATCGGGCACCAGTGCTTGTCGTAAGAGGCGGAGGCTTCGAACATGCGCCGGCCGAACTCGATCGGAATGGTCTCGTCCCGATCGCCGTGGATGACCAGCAAGGGAGCGTTCATCTCGGCGATCAGATCGATGGGCTGCCTGGGGTGGCGCAGGGGCTCCGCGAGCTTGATGCCCACGAAGCAGCGGACATACCAGGGTACCTGGCGCTCGAAGTAGTTTTTGAACATCGCCTCCACCGTGGTGAAGGGAGCCTCCAGGACGACAACGGCGCGGGATCGCTGGCTTGCGGCCCAGACCGCGAAACCGGATCCCATGGAGTGTCCATACACCGCGATCGGCTGGCGATCGTCTTCCAGCATCCCGGCCATGGCGTCGAAGATCGCCAGGCTGGCCGCGCGCAGGCTCTCGCCGGTCGCCGTGCCGTCGCTGAAGCCGTAGCCGGGGTAGTCCACCGCCAGGATGTCGAGGTCCAGGACCTCGGCCAGCCAGAAGAGCTTGTGCGCGTCCGCGTGGACGCTCGAGCCCTGCCCGTAGAAGTAGACCAAGTGATAGCGGGGCGAGGGAGGCGTCAGTCTCCAGCCGCGCAAGCGCGTACCGTCGGGCATCTCCACCTGGACGTTGCGCCGGACGACCGCATCCGATACCGGTCGCAGCCGGTGGTCTGGAAAGACGTCTCTCTCCGCGATCCGCACCGTGCAGGCGCAGCAGACCACCGACAGGATCACGATCGGCCAAGCACGGGACGCCAGCATCCCGAGAGTATAGCACACTGCCCCGTGGCTCGACTCCAGACATCCCATGGTATTATCCTGAAAGCTCCGAGATGCAGCTCATTCAAGAGGAAGGCGAGGAGCGATGAGGCCAGTCACTTTCCTGTTGTGGGCGCTCGCAAGCACGTATCTGTGGATTGGCTGTGCGTCCGAGAAGCGTAGCGAAGACGATAAAACCGGAGCACAGCCCGCTGGACGAGACCCCGCGACCGCAATCCGTCCTGCGCTCTCGAAGAGAGCTATCGGCACTAAGGTAAGCAAAGCGAGCCGCATGATGAGCATACGCGCACTGGGCACCGAGGTGCTCGACGAAGGTGATCATGTGGACATCCTGGTCTTCATCAAAGATCCCATGACTGGCATGGAAGTCACCAAGACTTTGTTGGAGGACATCCCGGTCGCTCTCGAGGGGCCGAAGCCCGACGAGATAGGGGTGCAGGTTCTGCCCGGGGAGGCTGAACTGCTGGCCCTCGGCCAGCAATCGGGAACCCTGCAGATCTCGCTCCGCAACCCTGATAACACGGACAAGCAGAACGCTCCTTGTCGTGCCACCATAGAGACGCTGTTTACCGGCCAGCGGACGAAGGCACTCAAGATGCAGCGTCTCCAGACAATCCAGCTGGAGGCAATACGCGATGAGGCGTCCGGGAAAGAAGATGCTCACGATCAGAAAGTGCGCGTGAGCCATCGAATCCACAAGCGCGGCCGGGCGCTTGTCTTGCCCGTGATGGGCGCCGAGATGGCCGCGAACGGAGATCACGTGGACATCCTGGTCACCCTCGAGAACCCGAAGTCCAAGAGTCCAGTGGCTATTACCGCGATGACCAACCTGATCGTGCTCTCTGTCGAGCAGGGCAAGATATGCGTCCTGGTCCTCCCCCAGGAGGCCGAGATCCTATTTCTGGCCAGCCAGCTGGGCCAGCTTCTGCTCACCCTTCGAAACCCGGGGGACCTGGACGAACAGAGCGATCATACGTGGACGAATATCGAGACGTTACTGACCGGAAAACGGCCCATCCTGCTCAAGAAAAGAGAGTCCACCCTTTAGGACGAAAAGGAGCTTCCGCGCTTGCGCGCATACATGCGCGCGTCGGCGGCGGAGAGGATCTCGTCGAGCGGCCGAGCGGCGTCCGAGCTGACGACGCCGGCGGAGATGGAGAGCTCGTAGGCGCGATCCGGCTCTTCGTTCAATCTCACGAGTGCCTCGCGGAAACGCCGGCTCACCGCATCCTCTGCGCGCTGCTCGCCGTCGTCCTCATCGCTCATCAGGGCGGCGAACTCGTCTCCGCCCAGGCGGCCGACGACGTCCGAGGCCCGGAACGTCTCCTCGAAGACCCCGGCCGCCTCCTTCAGGGCCGCGTCTCCCGCCGCGTGGCCCAACTCGTCGTTGATCCGCTTGAGACCGTCCACGTCCGCGTAGAGCAAAAGGACCCGCTCGCCGCGGCGCTGGGCCGCGTGCAGGCGCTGGCGGGCCGCGTAACCGAATCCCCGGCGGTTGAGCAGGCCGGTCAGCTCGTCGCGCATGCTGAGCTCGCGAAGGCGCTGCTCGATCGATCGGCGGACCGTGATGTCCAGGCCCACGCCGATGATGCACGCCCGGCCGTCGAGCACGGCCCGCGAGCCGGCGAAGAAAAACGGCCTCGAGCGCCCGTCCTTGGCTCGGATGCGCAGCTCGGCCGATGCGTGGCCCGCGCTCAGGGCCAGCGCGATCTTTCCGGCCGCCCGCTCCCGGTCCTGATCGATGACCAGGTCCACGGCCCGGCAGCTGGCGAGCTCGGCGGGCGAGAGCCCGGTCGTCTGCTCGAGGTTCCGGTTCCAGTCGATCAGCCGGCCCGAGCCGTCGATCACGTAGTACAGCCCCGGAAGCTGAGACAGGGTCGCCTCGGATCGAGCCCGGACGCGCTCGAGCTCGCCGAGCTCCTGCGTGCAGGAGTGGAGCTCGGCCTCGGCGTGCAGCCGATCGCGCATGGCGGCGATGTCTCGGCAGACCGCCTCGATGCCTTCCTTTAGGCACAGCGCATGCATGACACCTCCCGCAAGCGGCCTTCCCATGCTGAGTCGGACAGGGGCTCGCAGACCTTTCGGCGAAAGCCGGCTTTTGTTAGCCTGTGGATATGAAGAGCCAGATCGCCATACGGCGCTGCGCGCTGATACTGGGCGCTTTGCTCGCGACCGGCTGCGTGGACTACGGGAGCCAGCACGGAGCCGATGCAGACGGATCGGACGCGGGCGATGCGGACTCCGGTCCAGGAGGCGACCGGGTCGATCTGGACGGAGACCACGGGGATCCGGGAGGAGACTACTTCGATATCGACGCGGGCGGGGATCCGGGCGGCGACCGGGTCGATCTCGACGCGGGCGGCGACGAGGTGCCGGTCTGCGCGGGGCTCATCGGTGGGCTGGCGGACTGCCCGTACCAGCTCGTGAGCGAGCCGCTCCCGGACGCCTGCCCGCGCCTGGAGTGCATGGACGCGCCCTGCGCGACGGACGAGGACTGCCCGCAGGCCGGCTCGCGATCGGGCGATCGCTGCGTGCTGGGCAACTGCGTCTACTGCTGGCAGGACATCGACTGTCCCCAGGGTCGGGTCTGCCGGGCCGGGCGCTGCACCGACCTGCAGGCCGAACCGTGCGCGAACGATCCGGCCTGCTCGGCCGAGCGCTGTCACGCGGTCCGGGTCTCCGAGCAGTCCTGCCCGGTCTGCGTCTGCGACAGCCTCTTCGACCTGGCCTGCGAGCAGGACCTCGACTGCCAGATCATCTCGCGGCACCCCTACCGGCGCTGCGTCTACGGCCGCTGCGCCGAGTGCCGAAGCGACCTGGACTGCGACTGGGGCCCGTGCCTGCCGCCGGGGCTGTGCTTCTTGATGGAGCCGCATCCCGAGGCCCTCTACGGCACCTGGCTCGTCGGCTGGTACGGCGCGCTGAACCACTACTCCTACTTCCGCTTCGAGCCGGACGGCACGCTCCGGCGCGGCAGCTACGAGGCCGGGGAGGCCTGGGCCGATGACGTCCCTCCGCTGCCCTGCTGGCCGGACGAGCCGATCGCGGCGCTGGTCGGGACCTGGGAGCCGGAGGTCACCGAGAGCGGGCGGCTGATCGTGCAGATGTCGCTGAACCTCGCCTGCGATCCCGGCTCGGGCTGGCGCGCGCGCTACGGGCTCCGCCTGGACGATGAGGGCCGGAGCGCGACCTTCTTTCCCATCGACGACGGGCAGACCTACGAGGCCTTCAGGGTCCCGACCGGGGCCTGCGCCGAGGACTTCTCCGCCTGCCAGCACCCCGAGATCTAATGGGTGCAAGTCCCAGTTTCCGCCCATCGGGCGCGGCGGCGCGGAGCCGCGCTTTTCAATCGCGGCCGATCGGTGATATCATCACCGAATGGCACGGATCGCGATATGGGCTGTCGGAGTGCTGGGGCTCGCGCTCGCGAGCGGCGCGCGCGCTGACGAGCCGGCCCGTCGGGTGGAGCTGAAGGTCGGCTCGCAGCAGGTCTTCCGGGTCGACGGGCTGAAGCGCATCTCGATCGGCGAGAAGGGCGTGGTGGACATCAAGGCCCTCGGCAAGAACCGCTTCATCCTCTTTGCGCGCAAGGAGGGAACGGCCTCGCTGCTGCTCTTTCGCCGCGGGGACCGCGTCGAGACCTGGAGCGTCCAGGTGCACAGCGAGCGGATCGAGCGCTTCAAGGCGGATTGCGCGCGGCTTCTGGGCGCGGACGCCTGCGCCGCCTTTCCGGTCACCAGCTCGGGCGGCAAGCTCGTACTGGGCGGCCGGGCCGCGGATCTCGAGGCCTACCACGCGCTGCGCCGGCTCAAGAAGGCCTTTCCGGACATGGTCATCATGACGAGCGTGGACCCGAGCGTCCTCGACGGGCTGGTGCGGGCGATCAACGAGGAGCTCGCCCGGCACGGGATCCGCACCGCGCGCATGACCCGGGTGGGCGAGCGCCTGCTGATCGAGGGCACGGTCGAGGACGAGGCCGAGAAGAGCAAGGTCGAGGCCATCGTCAAGGGCCTGTACGACTCGGCGCTCGGCGAGGGGCGCTGAGCCGTCAGACCATCCGGCTGCGGAGCTCGGCCGAGAGCGCCTCGAGGTCGGCGCGCCCGTCCAGCTCGGCCAGGAGCTGGCGGACACCTCGCGGCAGCTCGCCCCGGATGAAGTCCTCGAGCTGTCCCATCCAGCCCGCACGCCTGGCGATGACGAAGCGGGCGCGATCCAGCTCGGGCAGCGCCAGGAAGGCGTCGCAGGTGGCGATGGCCCCATCGAGCGCCTCGGGCAGCGGCCCGCGGAGCTCCATGAGCAGGTTGAGGATGTGATCGCTCTCGAGCCGGGCCCGGACTCCGCGCAGGCCCTCGAGAAAGAGCCGGATCTCCTCGACCAAGCCGACCTCCGTGCACTGCGTGAAGCGCCCCTCGGCCTCCAGGCCGGCCAGCGGCGTGCCCGGCACCACGGCCGTGGTCCGCAGGCGCACGAAGTCGGGCTCGATCGCGGCGATGGCCGAGGCGCTCTGCTCGGCGTGCTCGCGAGAGAGGGCCTGTCCGCCGAGACCCGGCATGACGTACTCGCTGAGCTCGAACCCGGCCCGCTTGGCCTTCTGCCCGGCCAGGATCTGCTCGGCCCGGCTCACGCCCTTGCTGACCAGCTCCAGCACCGCGTCCGAGCCCGACTCCATGCCCACGTGGATGCGGTCCAGGCCTGCGCGCCGGAGCCGGAGCAGGTCCTCTTCGGGCTTGCGGGCCAGGGTGCGCGAGCGGGCGTAGGCGGTGATGCGCTCGGTCTGCGGGAAGCGCGCCCGGATGCCGTCGAGGATGCGCACCAGGTCGTCCGTGCGGGCGAGCAGGGGGTTGGCATCCTGCAGGAACACGGTCCGCACCCGCCCGGGACCGTAGAAGGCCGCCATGGCATCCAGATCGGCGAGCACCTCCTCGCAGCTGCGCGGAGAGAACTTCTGCCCCTTGTACACGGGGCAGAACGCGCAGCGATTCCAGGGGCAGTTGCGGTTGACGCGCAGCAGCATAGAGCCCGCTTCCGAGGGCGGGCGGATCGGACCTTGCTCGAAACCGAGTTCCACCTGGGAAACGCTAAAGCCACGCGCGGTGCCTGTCAACGAGGCATGAGGAAATCGTGCTTGGAGGATGCCCGTACAGCGGGGTATATTGTCCGGCGGGGCATCAAGACGGCCGGCGAGGTCGAAGGAGAGCGATACGATGGCCAACGCGAAGATCATAGGCTTCATCGGCAGCATGCAGGACCAGAAGGAGTATCAGGCGCTCCACTGGCAGGGCGGCCTGGCGGACTACCTGGGCTTCATCGGCGAGCGGCCCCAGGCGCTGCGCACCTCGTACCAGCGCCTCTACGACATGATCCTGTCCTACGGCACCGAGGAGTACGTCGACTCCAAGAAGAAGATCGTCCGCTACCGCTTCTTCTCCGACGAGGCCCACGACGGCAAGGACGCCATCTACGGGCTCGACATCCCCTTGATGCGACTGGTCAACGTGTTCAAGTCGGCGGCGCGCTTCTACGGCACCGAGCGCCGCGTGCTGCTGCTGCACGGCCCGGTCGGCTCCTCGAAGAGCACGATCGTGCGCCTGCTCAAGCGCGGGCTCGAGCGTTACAGCCGCAGCGAGGAGGGGGCTCTGTACACCTACGGCTGGAAGATCGGCGGCGAGGTCCAGCCCTGCCCGATGCACGAGGAGCCCTTCAAGCTCGTCCCTTCCCAGCTGCGAGAGCGCACGCTTTCTGAGATCGGCATCGACGTGCGGGACATGGACTACCCGGTGCCCGACTTCGGCGATCTGTGCCCCTTCTGCCGGCAGACCTATGGGGATCTGCTCCAGGAGTACAGCGGCAACTGGGAAAAAGTGATCGATCACATCCAGGTCCGCAGGCTGGTGCTCAGCGAGAAGGATCGCATCGGGATCGGCACCTTCCAGCCCAAGGACGAGAAGAACCAGGACTCGACCGAGCTGACCGGCGACATCAACTACCGCAAGATCGCCG
>JAFGRB010000080.1 GCA_016935365.1 Deltaproteobacteria bacterium | reverse complement strand
GGACGGATAACACTCTGTGCACATTGGAAAATCCACCTCCCCCTTGACGGGGGAGGTCGGGCGAAGCCCGGGTGGGGGTGAAAACGCTACAGTGCGGATTCCTCCTACCGAGGCAGCATTGCCAGCCAGTCGCCGCGTCGGATAGGCTCGAAAGAACCAGCGCCACGAGTTGGAGGAGGTCATGCCATGATCCTTCGGAAATTCTCTGGCATCGTTTGCCTGTTCCTCATCTCCCTGATCGCCGCGGGCTGCCCGGACGAGGGCAGCGACGACCCAGACGCCGGCACGGACGCGGGTCAGGACGCCAGTCCGGACGGCGGCGAAGACGCCGGTCCGGATGGAGGCGAAGACGCCGGTCCGGACGGCGGCCAGGACGCCGGCGACGACGATCTGGACGGGGGCGGGGACCGGCCGGCGGACGAAGGACCGACCTGCTTCGACAACCTGTGGAACCAAGGCGAGCAGTGGGTGGACTGCGGCGGGCCCTGCGCGCCGTGTACCCAGGAGGAGACGCCGGTGACGGTGCGGGCCTACGGGACCGAGCACGGCGGCGCCTACGCCCACATGCTGATCGAAGTCAACGGCCGGGCCATCGGCGACACCCACGTGAGCGGCGCCTCGGCCAGCTACACCTTCACCGCCCCCATGCTGGCCACCGCGGTCTCCACGGTCAAGATCACCCTGGACAACGCCCCCATCTACGACGGCGGGGCGCGCAACCTCTTCGTCCAGGCGGTGGCCGTGGACGGAGCCGATCTGGACCTGCCGTCCTGCCAGACCGACCCCATGATCTGGTACGCCGACGAACGGATCAACTTCGGCTGGGACGGTGACGCCGTCTGCCCGACCGGGGCGGCCTGCACCCCGGACTGCTCCTTCATCGTCTGCGGCGAGTCGCGCAACCGCTGCGGTCCTTGCGGCGACTGCGCCGAGGGCACTTGCCTGTTCGGCTACTGCGTCACCGGGCCCGGCCGGCTGCGCGCGTCGAGCAACGAGATCGTCGACGCGGCCGGCCAGACGGTCATCCTCAAGGGCGCCAACTACCAGGACCAGGGCAGCGGCGGCGGCGACGGCACCTGGTACTGGAACCGCAAGGACAAGGTGGACCTGGACTACCTGGAGATGGCCGCCTGGGGGATGAGCTCGGTGCGGATGATCGTCTCGCCCTTCTCCGGCGACTACTACGCCGCCGACCCGGTGGACTACATGGAGCGCTTCCTGGACCGGCAGGTGGCCCTGTGCGCCCAGACCGGCATGTACGCCATCATTGACTACCACGACTACTACGACAGCGATCCGGCCACCCACGACCGGATGATGAGCTTCTGGACCGTCGTCTCCGAGCGCTACGCCCCCTACGAGCACGTGATCTTCGAGCTGTTCAACGAGCCCCACGAGGGCGAGTGGCTGCCCCTGCGGGACCTGTACGAGGAGGCCATCGACATCATCCGGGCCCACGCGCCGGACGCCCTGATCTTCGCCAACGGGCTCGAGTGGGGCTATGACCTCCACTACGTGCTGGACGATCCCGTCCGGCGGGACAACATCGCCTACGGCACCCACCCATACCCGGGCAAGGTAAGCTACTGCGGCTGGGAGGAGAGCTGCATGCGCGAGGGCTGGCAGCACAAGTTCGGCGACGCATCGCAGATCTACCCGGTGATGGTCACCGAGGTGGGCTGGACCCCCGAGCCCCCGGACAGCCCCGATTCGGGTCGCGAGTGGGACGCGGGCTACGAGGAGTTCGGCACGCCCTTCCTGCAGTACCTGCGGGACATGGAGATCGGCTACTCCCTGCTGGGCTTCACCAACGGCTACTGCTGCAACCTGCTGCTGACCCTGGACCCGGACTACGACCCGTCGCCCATGGGCCAGCAGATGCTGGACGACCTGGCCCTCGACATGCCCTAGCTACAGCCTGTTGCAAAACTGATCAGAAAATCAGCAGCGCCACCAGCGCAAGCCCAGCAGCACCAGCAGGCCGACTCCGATCGGCGCCCCGGCCGCGCCTCCGCTCGCGCAGCCGCAGCCGCCCTCGCCGCCATCCACCTCGCCCCCGTCTCCCGTCCCGGCATCGGAGATCCCTGCGTCTCCGCCGTCGGTCCCCGCACCGCCGTCTGTCTGCGTGCCCCCGTCCGGCTCCGGATCATCGCCGTAGGCGCCGATGGGATCGCCGACGGTGGTGGACTCGAAGGCGCCGATGTCCGCCGCGCCGGCCCGCCAGCGGTACTGCAGGTGGGCGCAGTACTCCCGGTCGGGCGGGTCGGCCCGGGTCGAGCCCGCCGCGGCCTGGATGAGCGCGCTTCCGCTGGCCGGCCTGTAGTCCCCGCCGGCCGGATCGGCGAAGCCCGGATCGGCGCCCAGCACGGAGCCCTCCAGGCCGCCGGTGTCCGCCGTTCCCTGGGAGAGCCAGTTCCGGGTGCCGCCGGTCTGCCAGTTGGAAAGGCCGGGCTCGTCAACCCGGAAGATGCGCCTCAGGTCCACGATCGCGTTGTTCTCGAGCACGGCCTCCTGGAGCTCGTTCAGCACGGGGTCGTCGTTGCAGATGTGGACCAGGGCCGCGTTGTCACCGTTGCCGAGGATGGTGTTGGCGATCATGGACAGGTGAAAGCGCTTCCCCGAGGCGCCCTGGTCGTTGTACAGCGCGAAGACCTGGCCATCGTTGGCGGGCGTGCCGCGCTCGATGACGTTGCCGCGCAGCACCAGGTACTGATCCGCATCGCATGGCTCCATGGTGCAGGGCATCATGTCGCCCATGTAGGACGACGAGCGCGCGATCCAGTTGTACTCGAAGACCGCCCGGTTCGCGCGCATGTGCATGTTCTGAGCTCGGCGCGCGTCGTGGATGAAGCAGTAGCGCACCACCAGGTCTCCCCCGTGGATGTACAGGTTGTGCGAGGCGTCGGCGGATCCGGGCAGGCCGTTCGAATCGAAGTCGCAGAACTCCACCAGCGTGCTCGTTCCGGCGCCCTGCAGCCCGTTGTCGTTGTACTGGAGCAGGCAGTCGCGCAGGGTCAGGTGATCCGAGAACTTCATCCTGAGCCCGCCGCTGTCGCCGGTGCCGCCGTCGCTGCCGTTGCGAAAGACGATGCCGGAGATGAGGTAGTACGATCCTGTGACCTGCCAGATGGCGCGGTACGCGTCACCGCCACCGTAGCTGCCCGGCCAGTTGCCGCACACGTCGCCGGCCAGGTCCCAGACGGGCCGGTCGTGCGGGTCCTCGGCCCGGATCACGATCGGCTGGCTCTCCGTGCCCTCGCACTCCAGGTAGACGCGAAAACGATAGGTCCCCGGCGCCACGACGACCTCGTCCCCGGCCTGCGCGCCCTCGATCTTGCGCCAGCTCTCCTGGTCCGCGTCCTCGGGCGAGACGCGGATCACCTCGGCCCTCGAAAAGCGGATCCCGAGCAGCATGCCGAGGATCAAGACCAGGCCGAGCCCTCGATGACGCAGGCGCATACGCGTCTCCCTCCGAATTCCGAATCCAATTTCCATTTCCATCATTCTCCTGACAGCACTTCCGGTCACGAAGAGCCGCCTTGCCTGCAGCGCAGCTCGCGAGACAGGGTCCGGAGGGCGCGCTCTATCGTCGACCGGTAGCTGGCGTAGTCCCCGGCGGGGTAGAGCCCCGCCTTCAAGCTCGCCTGGAAACGAGTCGATGCCTCGTGTGGCTCCAGCGTCAGCTCGGTCTCCCACGTGGTGCAGCGCTCCCCGCCTCTCGCTCGAATCGACTCCGCATCGAACGTGCACGAGGACGGAGCGGTCAATCGCGTGATCGATTCGACTTCCAATGGCAGAAGGATCCGGAACGCTTTGCTGCGCGCCTTGACCGCCTGGACGGCCAGGAAGTGCCGCATCCACAGGTTGGGCAGCCGAACGGCGAGATCTCCTCCGTCCTTCTCCACCCGTTCCTTCAGAACCAAGCGGGTCTTCAAGACGAGGCCGGATTCGTTCCGGGAGAGCTGACCTATCTCGAAGCGCTCGATCTCGGCGCCGTGGACCTGCTCTCCGACCAAGCTCATGATCCAGTCCTGGCGCTTGTCTGGACTGATGGACTTTAGCATGTGCCTCAGTCCAATCGCGTAGTAGCCCGACACGGTCATGACGTTTTCGATCACGAGGTCGCTCCCGCGCACCTCGACGCGGAGCTCCTCCGAGACCGCGCTGGAGCCCTCCGCAGGACGCGGGATCGACACCAGGTGACTGCTCCCATCCTCGATCACGAGCGCTCTTTCCGAAACCAAGCTCGGCGGGACCAAGCGGCTCACGGCGTAGTCCTTGCCAGTGGTGTCGATGAAGTGGTTTCGATTCGATCCGGGCACATAGACGATGACGTGGTCGAACTGATCGCTCGAGGGCAACGACTCGAAGATGCGTATCGTGGTGTTGACCAAGGCCAGCCGGGAAGGGATCGACACGGCCTCTAACAGCTTGTGCAGCAGTACCGCGTGGTCCTTGCAGTCGCCATACTTGTTCTCGATCGTCTTCGCGGCAGTCTCTGGAATGAACGACCGGCGCCCGAACTCGATGGGCTTGTACGTAATGCTACGCTGCACCCAGCTGGCCAGACGGTCGATTTTCTCCTGCTCGCTCCTGGCACCGGCCGTGATCTCGGCGGCCAGCGACTTCACCTCGGCTTGGTCGCGCAGCTTGTCTCGAATTTCATCCAGGTACGACTGGCCGATATCCTTCCAGCTTCCCCCAGCGCTCGATATGGCCAGCACCGGGTAGCTCTCGTCGATCCGAGGCTCCAGAGGCTCGTAGCGGTAGACCGGTGGATCGTCCATCTCCCAAGACAGGCCGTTCGGAAGCCGGCGTGGCGGCGCGCCGCGCTGAGACTCGTACGCGATCGCGTCGAGGTCGCCAAGGAAGTAGAAGACCATGGCGCGCACCTTGCCCGGGTAGGCGAAGACGATGGGCTCGAAGGAGACTTTGCCTGCACTCTTCCGGATGATCGTGGTGCACAGCTCCACGGTCCGACCGGGCATCAGGTTCGGCACCGGCGCAAAGAGCGTCTTGTCGTGGGTAGCCATGGACTTTCGCTGCCCGTCGATGACGTAGTAGGTCGACGGGTTGCCCCGAGCGACCACCGCGCCTCCCTCGTCGCGGACCAGCAGCTTGTTGACGAAGGCTTGCTCGGAGAGTGGGTCGAAGTCCACCTCGACGGTGCTGAACGCGTTGACGCCACCCTCATCGAGGACGGTGATGCTCGAGCGTGTGGTCTTCTTCCAGGTTCCGTCCGCGTCCAGAGAGATCCCCACGATCCGGTAGTTGTGCACGACGCTGAAGGAGTCTCCGAGGGCTGAAGCACGGACAGCGATCTTTCGGGCGAGACTGCCGGGCAGCAGCACGGGTGGGATCTCGTTCTTGATGGTGCTGTTGTCGCCCGACCCGAGCAGGCCGGAGACATGCAAGTAGAAGTCCTTGATGACCGCGTCCCGGGGGCTGAGCGCCAGGGCCTTCTCCAAGGAGGCGCGTGCCTGCGGAAACCACTTCAAGGCGTACTCGGCCATCGCCTTCTTGTAGTAGACGAAAGCCGAGGCCTTGTCCGCTGCGAGCAGCTTATCGCACAGTGCCAGCGACTCGGCGTGCTGGCCGGCCTTCTCGTGGGCGGAGATCAAGGCGAAGGCCACGTCGGGATTCGGCGCTTCGGAATCGAGGTGATCTTTCAAGAGCGCGATGGCCTCCCCGACCTTTTCGAAGTCGACGAGCAACGCCGCCTTCTGCAACCGGGCCTTGATCGAGTCGTCCTGCGCGAAGCAGGTGGCGTAGGCCGATTCGACCGCTTCCCACTTGCCGTCCTTGGCCAGAATGCGGGTATACCCGTCGAGGTCCTCCAGGTTTTGATGTCCTCCGTCGAAGAGCTCCTTGTAAACCGCCGCGGCCTCGGTGACCCTTCCCGCATTCCGCAAATGCCAGGCGTGCCAGGAGCGAATGCCCGCAGTCCGCCGATGGGCCGGGTCGAGCCCGTCGAGGAATGCGAGGGCATCGTTGTGATTGCCCAAGCGGTTGTATGTTTCCAGGGTGTTCTCCACGAGCACGGAGTCGGCGGGATCGATCGCGACCGCCTTCTTGAACCAAAGCAAGGCCGCACCGTAGTCCTCGTGCTCGAAGTGCCAGAGCCCCAGGTTGTTGAATAGCTGGGCGTGGCTCTTGCGCTGGCGCAACGGCAGCGCATCCCAGTCGAACGCCTTCTTCGCCTTCGGGTCGATCGTCACCCTGGAGAAGAGCTCGCTCGCGATCGAGTCGAGCCGCGACCGCTTCTCGTCTTCCCACACCAGGATCATGAAAGCGCACCGATCGTTGCGCACGATGCGGGTACGGCAGCGGTAGCGAAGCGCCCCAGACTTCATCGCATGCGAGAATGTCCGCGTGTGCAGCCCTTTCGCGGCGTCATTCTCGACGCCGGTAATCCGGCCGTGCGAATCCCAGCCCACGGTCTTGAGAAAGCCCCGAGTCAGCCCGTCCATGTCAGGGACCGCGTCACCGAAATGAACCGGGTAGATCAAGAAGCCGGCATCGGGCCCGTATGCGCCGCCGGTCTCGGCCGCGGGATGCACCTCGAAGATCGATTCTCTCTGAGCCCAAAGGGTGCCGCGCAGATCGACGCGGAGTCCGAAGTGCTCTGAGCTGAAGTCCCCGTATCGCCGCTCCTCCTTGCCCCAGGCCACGCGGTCCGGGTCGATCAGCTCGAAGCGTTCGAACATCGAATCCGTTATCTTCGACAGCTTCTCACCGTCCCGCTCGTGCGAATAACCCATCAGCTGGTAGCAGTAGCCGTTCTTACAAGCCATCCACTGGATGTACACGAGCTGCATGCTTCCAAGTAGCACCCTCGAACGCAGTTGCTGGCCTTCGATTCCGGCGATGATGCGGGGCACCGTCGAGACGAGCTCGCATTCGCTCGAGATGCTCTTCATGTGTGCCTGGCTGGCCGCCACCATGCCCGCCGTGTCCAAGGCGATCTCCGCACCCAGGTTATCTGCGATGATCATGAAGCTCACCATGGGCTTGCTTCGGAGGTATGCGATCGTCACATTCGGGTTGATGGCCTTCGCGTCGAAGCGGGACCAGGGCCGGGGCGGCTCCCGAAAACGAAAGTTCAGATCCTCAAAGGTCTGGACCTCCCCCGAATCGCCTCGACCGAACAGCCACGACAGAATCACGGACGTCTTCGAGCGCGACACCGGGCGATCTGTGTCGCGGCCTCTGGCAATCTCGGGTCGCTTCGTATCGGTCGGCCCGGCTTTGCTCTCGATCTCGCGAGACAGCTCGGCCGGCTCGTCCTTCTTCGCCGCGTGTGCAGTCACTGGATTCGTCCGGGGCGTCACGGGCATACAGGACGCCAGGCATGCCAGCGCCATCCAGCACACTCCACGACAAGCTCTCTCTCCCGGTCTCCTCATCCAACCTAACCTCACAGCAGTAGATGCATTGGGTGATGTCGACAGGTCACCCGACCCACTCGATTCTCAGGTCACATAGTCCTCGATTCGAGAGGCGAAGCCCACGATATGCATAGTATGCTGTTTGCCAACGCTCTGCCAAACCGCCTTGATCGGTATCGTGTCGCGTCCCCTCAGATCGAGGTAGAAACTCAAAGATCCAATCGTCACCTGGAGGCCGCGTGGGCACGGATCGCCCATCTGCCTTCCCGTGCCCATTGACCGACAGACTTCTCGATATATGCCTCTGAAATAACAGCACTCATTATTCTCCGTGCGCGGCACGCGCCTTGCTGAGCACACGGGCGAGGAGGCCTGGAGCGTGCAGGTGGCCCAGCTTGCAGCGCGCATCGGCGCCGAGCTCGTCGAGGGCGACGGGCGGATCGAGATCGGCTCGGCCTTTGCCGGCGATCGGATCAGCGACCTGCTCAACCGCGCCTCGGACGGGGCGCTGCTCATCACCAACCTGACCGGCGAGCAGGTGCTCCGGGTGGCCGAGCTGATGGAGGTGCCCGCGATCTGCTTCTGCGAGGGCCGCTGTCCGGACGAGTCCTGCTGCGCCGCGGCCCGCCGCTGCGACAAGGCGCTGGTGGTCTCGCCGGCCGGGCTCTTCGAGACCTGCGGCCGGATCCACGCCTGCCTGGGCCTGGGGAAAGAGGTGATCGGTGGTGTGTAGGGCCAGCTACCCGATCGCCGGCGGCGACTTCGAGCGCGCCGGCAGCGCCTCGCGCGAGCTCAAGGCGGTGCTCAAGCGCCTGGGCGTGGCCGCGCAGGCGGTCCGGCGCGCCATCATCGCGGCCTACGAGGCCGAGATGAACACGGTCATCTACGCCCGTCAGGGCCGCATGGAGCTCCGGATCGAGCCGGGGCGCATCCGGATCGACGTGGTCGACGAGGGCCCGGGCATCGAGGACATCGGCCAGGCCATGCACGAGGGCTTCTCGACCGCCCCGGCCCACGTGCGCCAGATGGGCTTCGGGGCGGGCATGGGGCTGCCGAACATCGAGCGCAATGCGGACGAGCTCGTGATCCGCTCCGAGCCGGGCCAGGGCACCCGGGTCCGCTTCCGGATCGACATCCCGGCCGAGGACAGCGCCTCGGCGATCCGCAGCGCGCTCGAGATCCGGGCCGGGCGCTGCAAGCAGTGCATGCGCTGCCTGCACGCCTGCCCGACGGGCGCGCTCCGCGTCCGGCCCACCGGCCCGCGCGTGCTCGAGCACCTGTGCATCGACTGCGCGGCCTGCATCGAGGCCTGTCCCAGCGGCGCGCTGGCGCTCGAGGCGGCGGGCGAGGAGGCGAGAGCCGATCGGCTGATCGCGCCGGCGGCCCTGCTGGCCCAGTTCCCAGGCCTGGGCGCCGGGCAAGTGATCGAGGCCCTGGGCGAGCTCGGCTATGGGCAGGTCCTGGTGCTCGAGCCCTGGGAGCGGGCCCTGCGCGAGGCCGTGGCCGAGATGGCGGCCGGGGCGCAGCGCACGATCATCTGCCCGACCTGCCCGGCCGCGGTCCGGCTCATCGAGCTCCGCTTCCCGAGCCTGCTGCCCCAGCTCGCGCCGTTCGACTCGCCGGTCGAGGCCGCCGCGTCCTGCCAGGCCGAGCCGTTCGACCTGGCGGTCTGCTGCCCGGCCCAGCGCAGCGCGGCCGAGCGTCGCGGCACCGAGACGCTCGCGCGCATGCGCCCGGTCGACGATCTCCAGCGCGCCCTGCTGCCCCTGCTGGCCAAGCTCCCGGCCGGCGGCGCGGCCGAGCGGCGCTGCGACGAGACGGCTCCGCATGCACGCCCGGCCGACGGCGGGCCGCAGACCACGCCCGCGCATCGCGGCGCGGCCGAGCGGCGCTGCGACGAGACGGCTCCGCATACACGCCCGGCCGACGGCGGGCCGCAGACCACGCCCGCGCATCTCGGCCCGGCCGAGCGGCGCTGCGACGAGACGGCTCCGCATACACGCCCGGCCGACGGCGGGCCGCTGACCACGCCTGCGGCCCGGCCGGGCTGGCTCGAGGTGACGGGCATGCGGCACGCGATCGCCGTGCTCGAGCAGCTCGAGGACGGCCTGCTGGGCCCGTTCGAGGTCGTCGAGCCCTTGCTCTGCGACCTGGGCTGTGCGGGCTCGCCGCTCTTCCGGCAGGACGCCCACCTGGGCGCCCAGGGACCCGAGCTCGCCGGCGGCCTGATCGACGAGAGCGCCCAGGCCTCGCCCTGCGCGCCCCGCAAGGCGCTGCCCGGCCTGCGCCTGGACGCCGACATGGCCGCGGCGGTGGACAAGCTCGGCCGGATCGACGAGCTCGCCCGCCGCCTGCCGGGCCGGGACTGCGCCATGTGCGGCGCGCCGAGCTGCGCGCTGCTGGCCGAGGACGTGGTGCTGGGGCGGGAGGACACGGGCGCCTGCCCCCACCTGGACACGGACGAGGAGGGTCTGCCGTGAAGCTATCGACTCTCAAAGCCGAGCTGGGCCTGGAGCACCTCACCCCTGCGCTCGGAGACGGGCTGGACGCCGAGGTCGCGCGCGGGCACGTCTCGGATCTCCTGAGCGACGTGCTGGGCCGCGCGCCGGCCGAAGCCGTGCTGGTGACCATCCAGGTCCACATGAACGTGGTGGCCGTGTGCGTGCACGCCGGGCTCGAGGCGGTCGTCTTCGCCGCCGGCCGAAGGCCGGACGATGCGGTGTGCGCCAAGGCCGCCGAGGAGGGGCTCCAGCTCTTCGCGTCCAAGCAGTCGGCCTTCGAGCTGGTCGGCCGCATGTACGAGCTGGGGCTTCGATGAACGATGCGCTTGATGGCCGATCTCCATATTCACTCGGCGCTGTCTCCCTGCGCGCAGGAGGAGATGTCGCCGCCGGCGATCGTCGAGGCGGCGCGCGAGGCGGGCCTGGACTTGATCGCCGTCTGCGATCACAACAGCGCAGCCAACGCCGCCGCGGTCCAGCGTGCGGCCGGCGAGTGGCCGCACGTGATCGCCGGCATGGAGATCTGCAGCGCCGAGGAGGTCCACGTCGTGGCGCTCTTCGCCGACGCCACCCGAGCCGAGCGGGCCGCGGCCGAGGTCCTGGAGACCCTGCCGCGAGGCCGCGCCGCACCGACTTCCTTCGGGCGGCAGCTCCTCATGGACGCGAGCGGCGCCGTGCTGGGCGAGGAGCTCCGGCTGCTGGGCACGGCCTGCGCCTTCGATCTGAAGAGCACGGTTCAGCTCATCCACCGCTTCAACGGCCTGGCCATCGCCGCCCACGTCAACCGGCCCTCCTTCTCGGTCTTCTCCCAGCTCGGCGGCTTCCCCTCCGGGGCGGGCTTCGACGCGGTGGAGCTGGCCGCGGTCCGGGTCGATCCGCCCTGGCAGGCCGAGATCGACGGCCTCGATCTGCCGGTGCTGCGCTCGTCGGACAGCCATTACCTCGAGCAGATCGGCAGCTTCGCGAGCGAGCTCTCGATGCGCTGCCCGAGCTTCGAGGGCCTGCGCGAGCTCGTGTGCCGGCAGCGTGGAGGATGAGGCCATGATGCGCGACCTGTCCCTGCACGTCCTGGACTTGATCGAGAACTCGATCCGCGCCGGCGCGACCCGGATCTGGATCACGCTCCAGGAGCACCCAGCCCTGGACCGCATGGAGATCGTGGTGGAGGACAACGGCTGCGGCTTCGAGGTGTCTCCCGAGCGGGCTGAGGATCCCTTCTACACGACCAAGGAGGACAAGCACACCGGCCTCGGCCTGAGCCTGCTCAAGGCGGCCGCCGAGCTGACCGGAGGCGGCATGCGCATCGGCGAGTCCGAGCTGGGCGGGGCGAAAGTGGAGGTCTGGATGGGACTCGGCCACGTCGACCGCAACCCGCTCGGCGATCTGGCCGCGGCGCTGTCCTGCATGGTCTGCACCCACCCGGAGATCGAGATCGGCTGCAAGATCGCGGTCGGCTCGTCGGTGCGCGTCGTGCAGAGCTCGAACGTGAAGGCGCAGCTGCCCGAGGGCGAGCGGATCGGGCTGGCCGTCGCCCGGCGGGTGTCACAGGAGATCAAGCGGGCCCTGGCCGACCTGGGAGCCCAGCAATGAAGCCGAACACGGAACACGAAGGAGGCGAGAGCATGTGCGCTGACGCTGCGATTCGATGCCAGGAGGGCGAGGTCGACGAGGCCGAGCTCCTGCGGCGCCTGGACGAGGTGGTGCGGGACTACAGGGGCAAGCCCGGAGCGCTCATCCCGGTGCTCCAGATCGCCCAGGGCATCCTGGGCTACCTGCCGGTCGAGGCCCTCAAGCGGATCAGCCTGGGCCTGCAGGTGCCCTACAGCGAGGTGGCCGGCGTGGTGGGCTTCTACTCCTACTTCTCGACCATCCCGAGAGGCAAGCACGTCATCCGGGTCTGCCTGGGCACGGCCTGCTACGTGCGGGGCGGCAAGGACGTGCTGGAGGCCATCAAGCACGAGCTCGAGATCGACGTCGGCGGCACGACCGAGGACCGCGTCTTCTCGCTCGAGGTCGCCCGCTGCTTCGGCGCCTGCGGCCTGGCGCCCGCGGTCATGGTGGACAAGACGGTCCACAAGCGCGTGCGCCCCATGAAGATCCGGCAGCTGCTGGCTCCCTACTACGAGATGGAATCGATGCAGGAGGAGCGCCATGTCGGATGACAAGAAGATCACCAGCGTCGAGAAGCTCCGCGAGCTCAAGTCCAGGGTCAAGCGCGAGATCTCGCTCCGCGAGGACGGCTACCAGGCCTGCGTGACGGTCCACATGGGCACCTGCGGCATCGCCAGCGGCGCGCCCGAGGTGCTGGACGCGGTGCTGGACGAGCTCGAGTTCAGCGGCCGGACGGACATCCGCGTCACGACCTCGGGCTGCATCGGCGTCTGCTCGCGAGAGCCGGTCATGACCGTGGAGCTGCTCGACGAGAAGAAAGTCCTCTACGGCGATCTGGATCCGGACAAGGCCCGCCAGGTGTTCCGCGATCACGTGCTCGAGGGCAAGGTCGTGCCCCGCTACGTGGTGACCCTCGGCGACGGGGCCTGAGCGAGGGAGCGAGCCATGACGACCCAGAGAATGCACATCGGCATGTGCCTCGGCACCAGCTGCATCGCCTCGGGCGCCATCGAGGTGCGCGACGCGCTGCTGCGGGAGCTTGCGAAGAACGGGCTCAAGGACAAGGTCGACATCGTCCAGACCGGCTGCAACGGCTTCTGCGCCAACGGCCCCATCATGGTGGTCTACCCGGGCGGGTTCTTCTACCAGAAGCTCTGCGCCGCGGACATGGCCGAGCTCACCCAGGAGCACCTGCTCAAGGGCCGGCCGGTCGAGCGGCTCATGTTCCGCCACCCCAAGACGCACCAGGTCATCCCGCTCTTCAAGGACATCCCCTTCTTCGCCCGGCAGGAGCTGCGCGTGCTGGCCAACAAGGGCCATATCGCGGCCGAGCGCATCGAGGAGTACATCGGCCGCGAGGGCTACGAGGGCGCCGCCCGGGCGCTGACCGAGATGAGCCCCGAGGCCATCATCGCCGAGGTCGAGAAGGCCGGGCTCCGGGGCCGCGGCGGCGCGGGCTTCCCGACCGCCATCAAGTGGAAGCTCTGCCGGGCGGCCGCAGGCGATCGCAAGTTCATCCTGTGCAACGCCGACGAGGGCGATCCGGGCGCCTTCATGGACCGCAGCGTCCTGGAGAGCGATCCGCACGCCGTGATCGAGGGCATGATCATCGCCGCCAAGGCCATCGGCGCCCGGGAAGGCTGGGTCTACTGCCGGGCCGAGTACCCCCTGGCGCTGGAGCGGCTGCGGACCGCCATCGCGCAGTGCCACGAGTACGGCCTGCTGGGCGAGCGGATCCTGGGCACTGACTTCTGCCTCGACATCCGGGTGGCCGAGGGCTCGGGCGCCTTCGTCTGCGGCGAGGAGACCGCCCTGATGCGCTCGATCGAGGGCAAGCGCGGCGAGCCGCGCCCCCGTCCGCCCTTCCCGGCCGACAGGGGGCTCTGGGACAGGCCCTCGGTGCTCAACAACGTCGAGACCTTCGCCAACGTGCCGCTGATCCTGCGCCACGGCGCGGACTGGTTCCGCTCGGTGGGCACCCGGACCAACCCGGGGACCAAGATCTTCGCCCTGACCGGCAAGGTCAACAACATCGGCTTGGTGGAGGTGCCGATGGGGATGTCGCTCGGCGAGATCGTCTTCGACATCGGCGGCGGGATCCCGAACGGCAAGCAGTTCAAGGCCGCCCAGATCGGCGGCCCGTCCGGCGGCTGCATCCCCCTGAGCCACCTCGACATCCCGGTCGACTACGAGTCGCTGACCGAGATCGGCGCCATCATGGGCTCGGGCGGCCTGATCGTCATGGACGAGGACAGCTGCATGGTGGACATGGCCCGCTTCTTCCTGGAGTTCACCCAGGAGGAGTCGTGCGGCAAGTGCCCGCCTTGCCGCATCGGCACCAAGCGCATGCTGGAGATCGTCACCCGCATCTGCGAGGGCCAGGGCGAGGAAGGCGACATCGAGCGCCTGATCGAGCTGGGCGAGACCATCAAGGACACCGCGCTCTGCGGCCTGGGCCAGACCGCGCCCAACCCCGTGCTGTCGACCATCCGCCACTTCCGCCACGAGTACGAGGCCCACATCCGCGATAAGCGCTGCCCGGCGGGGGTGTGCACCGCGCTGGTCCGCGCCCCCTGCCAGAACGCCTGCCCGGCGGGCGTGGATGTCCCGGGCTACGTCTCGCTCATCGGCGAGAAGCGCTACGCCGAGGCGCTCGCCCTGCACCGCAACCGCAACCCCCTGCCCGGGGTCTGCTCCCGGGTCTGCTTCCACCCCTGCGAGGGCAAGTGCCGGCGCCACACGCTCGACGAGGCCGTGTCCGTGCGCGGCTTGAAGCGCTTCATGGCCGACCAGGAGGTCGTCACCCAGCTGCCCGAGATCCGCGAGAGCGCGGCCAACGCAGCGCGCAAGGTGGCCATCGTCGGCGCCGGACCGGCCGGGCTGGCCTGCGCCTACTTCCTGGCCCGCCTGGGCTACCGGCCCGACGTCTTCGAGGCCGAGAGCCAGCCCGGCGGCATGCTCGTCCAGGCCATTCCCGCCTACCGCCTGCCGAGGGAGGTGCTGGCCCGGGAGGTCGGCATGATCGAGCGCCTCGGGGTGGACATCCGCACCGGAAGGCGCCTGGGCCGGGACTTCAGCCTCGAGAGCCTTCGAGCCGATGGCTACCAGGCCGTCTTCCTGGGGCTCGGCTGCTGCCAGGGCACGCGGCTCGGCATCCCAGGCGAGGACGGCCCCGGCGTCTGCGAGGCGATCGACTTCCTGCGCGGCTTCAACCTGGAGGGTGCACGCGAGGTCGGCCGCTCGGTGGCGGTCATCGGCGGCGGCAACGCCGCCGTCGACGCGGCCCGCACGGCGCTACGGCTGGGCGCAAAGGAAGTGACGGTGCTCTACCGCCGCAGCCAGGACCAGATGCCGGCCTTCGCCGAGGAAGTCGAGGCGGCGTCCGAGGAAGGCGTCGTCTTCGAGATGCTGGTCGCGCCGCTCGAGATCCTGCGCGACGGCGACGAGCTGCGGGGCGTGAAGTGCCAGCGCATGCAGCTGGGCGGCTTCGACCGCAGCGGACGCAAGCGGCCGGTGGCCGTCGAGGGCAGCCAGTTCGAGATCGCCGTCGACCAGGTCATCGCCGCGATCGGGCAGCAGCTCGCCGGCGCGGACTGCGTCTCGGAGCTGAGGCGCTCCCGGCGCGATTTCCTGCTGGCCGACCCGATGACCGGCCAGACCTCGGCGCCCTGGATCTTCGCCGGCGGCGACGCCTGCACGGGCCCGGCGTCGGTGCCCGAGGCCGTGGCCGGCGGAGAGCGCGCGGCCGTGGGCATCGACCTGCATCTGAGCGGCAAGGCGCACGCCTTCTGGCGCGAGGACGCGCAGCCCGACACTCTCTTCGACCCGGAGGCCGATCCGGTCGCCTATCCCCGGGCCGCCTGTCGCTGCATCCCGGCGGATCGGCGCCAGGGCAACTTCAAGGAAGTCGAGGGCGTCATGAGCGAGGCCGAGGCCCTGCGCGAGGCGAAACGCTGCCTGCGGTGCGACTACCGCGAATAAGGAGAGCCCCATGTCCGACGTCAAGCTACGCATAGACGACACCGAGGTCAGCGTTCCGGCCGAGTCCACCATCCTCGACGCCGCGAAAAAGGCCAGGGTGAAGATCCCCACCCTCTGCCACCTGGAAGGCGTCCAGGCCATCGGCGCTTGCCGGGTCTGCCTGGTGGAGGTCGAAGGCGCCCGCACCCTGCTGCCCTCCTGCGTCACGCCGGTGCGCGAGGGCATGCAGGTCTGGACCCGGACCCGGCGTGTCCGCAACGCCCGGCGCACGGTGGTCGAGCTGCTGCTGTCCGACCACGACGGCGACTGCCAGACCTGCGAGCGCAACGACGACTGCGAGCTCCAGGCCCTGGCTCGCGAGCTGGGCATCCGCGAGCTGCGCTACACCGGCGAGACCAGCCGCCGGATCGTCGATCGGAGCACGCCGGCGCTGGTCCGGGATACGGCCAAGTGCATCCTCTGCCGGCGCTGCGTGGCGGCCTGCTGCGAGGTCCAGGGCGTGGGCGCCCTGTTCCCGCAGGGCCGCGGCTTCTCCTCGGTGATCGGCCCGGCCTTCTGCGCCGATCTCGACAGCGTGGCCTGCGTGCAGTGCGGCCAGTGCGCCGCGGTCTGCCCGGTGGGCGCCATCTCCGAGCTGGATCAGATCGACGAGGTCTGGTCGCTGCTCGACGATCCCGAAAAGCACGTGGTGGTCCAGACCGCGCCCGCCATCCGGGCCGCCCTGGGCGAGTGCTTCGGCTACCCGCCCGGGACGCTGGTGACCGGCAAGATGGTCGCGGCCCTGCGCCGGCTGGGCTTCGACGCGGTCTTCGACACCAACTTCGCCGCCGACTTGACCATCATGGAGGAGGGCAGCGAGCTGCTGGCCCGGCTCAAGAAAGCCCTGGTCGACGAGCAGAAGGTCGCCCTGCCGCAGTTCACGAGCTGCTCTCCGGGCTGGATCAAGTACGCCGAGTACTTCTATCCCGACCTGCTGGCAAACATCTCGACCTGCAAGTCGCCCCAGCAGATGTTCGGCGCGGTGGCCAAGACCTACTACGCGGACAAGCTCGGCAAGCGGCCCGAGGACATCGCGGTCGTCTCGATCATGCCGTGCACGGCCAAGAAGTTCGAGGCCCAGCGCGCAGAGATGAACGACAGCGGAGTCCGGGACGTCGACGTCGTGCTGACCACGCGGGAGCTCGGCCGTATGATCCGCCAGTCGGGCGTCGACTTCCGCTCGCTGCCCGACGAGGAGATGGACGCCCCGCTGGGCCTGTCGACCGGCGCGGCGGACATCTTCGCCAACACCGGCGGGGTCATGGAGGCCGCGCTGCGCACGGTCTACGAGATCGTCACCGGCAGGCCGCTGCCCTTCGACAACCTGCACATCGAGCCCATCGCCGGGCTCGAGGGCGTCAAGGAAGCCGCGCTGACTCTCGAGAGCTGCAAGCCCGAGTGGTCCTTCCTCGAAGGCGTCGAGGTCAAGGTGGCCGTGGCCCACGGCCTTACCAATGCGAGAAAGATCCTCGACAAGGTCCGCGCCGGCGAGAGCGATCACCACTTCATCGAGATCATGACCTGCCCGGGCGGCTGCATCGGCGGGGGCGGTCAGCCGCGCATGACCGACGACGCCGTCCGCGCGGCCCGGATCAAGGCCATCTACCTCGAGGACGAGGGCAAGAAGCTTCGCAAGTCCCACGAGAATCCGGACCTGCAGAAGCTCTACGCGGACTTTCTCGGCGAGCCCCTGGGCGAGAAGTCCCACAAGCTGCTGCACACACACTACGAGGAGCGCGCGCGCGTCTGACGAAGGAGCGAGGCCCCATGGCCATCGTGAGCACCATTCCGGAGAAGTGCAAGCGCTGCTACACCTGCGTTCGCGAGTGTCCGGCCAACGCCATCAAGGTCGAGGGCGGCCAGGCCCAGGTCATCGAGGAACGCTGCATCGCCTGCGGCAACTGCGTCAAGGTCTGCGCCATGAAGGCCAAGCAGATCGAGGACGGCATCGGGCCGACGCGCGCGTTGCTGGCTAGCGATCAGCGCGTGGTCGCATGCCTGGCGCCGTCCTTCCCGGCCGCCTTCTTCCCGGTCGAGCCGGGCAAGGTGGTCTCGGCCGTCCGCGAGCTGGGGTTCGACGAGGTCTGGGAGGTGGCCTTCGGCGCCGAGCTGCTCAGCCCCCAGTATGGCAGGCAGGTGCGTCAGTCCATCCGGGATCGCGGCAAGGTGATCGCCACTGCCTGCCCGGCCGTCGTCGGCTACGTGGAGAAGTACCTGCCGGAGCTCGTGGAGAACCTGGCGGAGCTGGTCTCCCCCATGCTGGCCGTGGCCAGGGCGGTCCACTTCAAGCTCGGCCCCGGGGTGCGGGTCGTGTTCATCGGCCCCTGCATCGCCAAGAAGAAAGAGGCCCAGGAGCCGGAGCTCGCCGGCGAGGTCGACGCGGTGCTCACCTTCCACGAGCTCCACACCATGCTGGAGGAATCCGGCCTGCGGCCAGCCGATCTTCCCGAGAGCTGGTTCGACGGCCCGCGCAGCCACCTGGCTCGCTCCTTTCCGCTCAGCGGCGGCCTGCTCAAGACGGCCGGCCTGCAACAGGACATCCTGGACAACGACATCGTGGTGATCGAGGGCAAGGAGCGCGTGCTGAACGCGCTCCGCGAGGCGCGCAGCCCCGGCTGCCGGGTGCGCTTCTTCGACGTGCTCTTCTGCGAGGGCTGCATCAACGGCCCCCACATGCTCAACACAATGAGCGTCTTCGCCCGCAAGAACATCATGGCCAGCTACGTCAACACCCAGAGCCGCCATACCACGCCCCGGGAGATGGCCGAGGCCCTGGCGGAGTTCGCAGATGTGGATCTGTCGCGTCGCTTTCTGTGCCACGAGATCCAGCTCGTTCAGCCCACGGAGGCCGAGATCGGCCTGGCCCTGGAGGCCATGAAGAAGTACCGGCCAGAGGACCAGCTCAACTGCGGCGCCTGCGGTTACCCCACCTGCCGCGAAAAAGCCATCGCCGTATGCCAGGGGCTGGCCGAGCCGGAGATGTGCCTGCCCTACCTCGTGGACGAGCTCGAGACCAACTACCGAGAGCTCGAGATCTCCCACCGGGAGCTGGCCGAGGCCCAGTCGCAGCTCGTCCACACCGAGAAGCTGGCCTCCATGGGCCAGCTGTCCGCCGGCGTGGCGCACGAGATCAACAACCCGCTGGGGACCGTGCTGCTCTACTCCCACATCCTGCTCCGGAACCTCGAGGAAGGCGACGGCCGCCGAAAGGACATCGAGATGATCGCCAGCGAGGCCACCCGCTGCCGGGACATCGTGCGCGGGCTGCTCGACTTCGCCCGGCAATCCAAGGTGCACAAGACACCCACCGACTTGAAGCAGCTGGTGGATGAAGTCGTGTCCCTGATGGCCCTGCGGCTCGGCAACACCCAGATCGCGCTGCACGCGGACGTGCAGGCGGGACTGGAGCCCATCTCGATCGACGCGGCCCAGGTCAAGCAGCTGCTGGTCAACCTGGTGGGCAACAGCATCGACGCGGTCGGCGACCAAGGCGAGATCCGCATCGAAGCCAGAGCCGACGACGACGGCGAGCGCATGGAGATCACCGTTTCGGACGACGGCTGCGGCATTCCGGAAAAGCACCTGTCCCGGCTCTTCACGCCCTTTTTCACGACCAAGGCGGAGGGCAAGGGCACGGGCCTCGGGCTGGCCGTGGCATACGGCATCGTCAAGATGCACTGCGGAGACATCGTGGCGGACAGCGAACCCGGCCATGGGACGACGTTCCGGATCACGCTGCCCTACGACAAGGAGATGCGCCAGGTCTCCGAGGTGGAGTCATGGAACGAAGCGGAGTGGACATAGTCCTGGTCGACGACGATCCCGACTTCGTCGAGATCACCTCGAGCGTCCTCGCGCGCGCGGGGCACAGGGTGCGCGCCTTCGACGATCCGGATGAGGCCTTCGAGTTCCTGCGCGGCCATCCGGCCGACCTGGTCGTCAGCGATCTGATGGTGAAGACGCTGGACGCGGGCTTCGGTCTGGCCCGCAGGCTCAAGGCGAGCGAGGAGACCCGCCACATCCCGATCATCATCGTGACGGCGGCCTCGAGCCAGCGGGGCTTCGACTTCACACCGCACACGGATGCGGAGCTGGCCAGCATGTCAGCCGATGCATTCTTCAACAAACCGGTCGAGCCGGCAGCCCTGCTCGAGGCAGTCCGAAGGCTCACCGGGCACACAGGGGGCTAGTCGATGGAGAACAAGACCATCGAGAAGATCCTCGTCGTCGACGACGAGCTGGGCATGCGCGAGGGCTGCCGGAAGATCCTCGTACTGGAAGGCTTCCAGGTCGTCACGGCCGAGGACGGCCAGGCCGGCCTCGAGGCCTTCGAGAAGCACCGGGACTTCTCGGCTGCGCTCATCGATCTGAAGATGCCCCGCAAGAGCGGACTGGAGCTCATCGAGGCCATCCGCGCACAGGACAAGCGCATCCTGCTGCTGGTGGTCACGGCGTATGCCACCATCAAGACGGCGGTCAAGGCCATCCAGCAGGGCGCAGACGGCTACATTCCCAAGCCATTCACGCCCGACGAGCTGCTCCTGCCGCTTCGCAGCGGGCTGGAGAAACGCGCCCTGGCCCTGGAGACCGAGCGGCTCAAGCGGGAGCGCGAGGAGCGCCTGCTCGAAGTGGCCTTCGAGCGCTCGAAGGCCAACACGATCATCGATTGCATGACGGATGCGGTCATGGTCGTCAACCGGGATCGTCAGATCGTCCTGCAAAACGCCGCTGCGGTCCGCCTGATGCCCGAGCCGGCCTGCCAGCCCCCATCGCCCCTGAGCACGCTCGGCTGCCAGGAGCTGTGCGAGCTGCTGCAGGCCGCGCTCGACTGCGGCTCGGAGCGGAGCATCTCGTCCCAGGAGACGCGCCTCGGCGGCTGCACCTACATGGTCAACGCCAGCCCGGTGCAGACCACGGCCGGAAAGACCCTCGGGGCCGTGGCGGTGCTGCGCGACATCAGCTCGCTGAAGAAGCTCTCCGAGTCCAAGTCCATGTTCGTCTCCATGGTCGCCCACGAGATCAAGAGCCCCCTGGCGGCCATCGAGGGCTACCTCGAGATCCTGCGCTCCGGCACGGCCGGCCAGGACCCCGATCGGATCCGCTCGATCCTGGGCCGCTGTCAGCTGCGGGCGCGCACCTTGCGCGAGATGGTCTCCGAGCTGATGAACCTGGTCGCCATGGAGACGGGCCACTTCACGCTCAAGCGATCGCCTACCGAGCTTACGGAGCTGGTCTCCGAGGTGGTCGACGGCTTCCAGGACCGGGCCCGGAGCAAGGGCATCGAGCTCAGCCTCCACTGCGACGACGGCCGTGACAAGAAAGTGCTCGCCGATCGCGATGCCGTTCGGTGCATCTTCACCAACTTGATCGACAACGCCATCAAGTACACCCATTCGGGCGGTCACGTGGACGTCCGCCTCTCCCGCAACGACGTCTACATGCGCGTCAGCGTCAAGGACGACGGCTTCGGCATGAAGGACGAGGACCGCCAGCGGATCTTCGAGGAGTTCTTCCGCATCAAGAGCGACGCGACGGCCGAGATTCCCGGCACGGGGCTCGGCCTCTGCGTGGTCAAGCGCCTGGTGGACATGCACCAGGGCAAGGTGTCGGTCAAGAGCGCGCTCGGCGACGGCAGCGAGTTCGTCGTGTCCCTGCGCCAGGACGAAGACTGAGGACTCGATCGCAGGAAGGAGATAGCCATGAACGCACTCTCGCAAGC
This sequence comes from Deltaproteobacteria bacterium, assembly GCA_016935365.1. GTDB lineage: Bacteria > Myxococcota > B64-G9 > B64-G9 > B64-G9 > JAFGRB01. The sequence goes on along the minus strand of JAFGRB010000080.1, from coordinate 3,250 downwards.
CCTGATGCCGTCCTTCTTCAAAGAGCAGGAGGCCCGACGCTACATGGACTCCGATCGGGACTTCATCGACGACGGCTGGATCGAGCACCTGCTCGAGCAGAGCCGGCACCCGGACCGCTCTCGCATCCGCGAGATCCTGGCCCGCGCGCTCTCTCTCGTGCGCCTCGAGCCCGCCGAGACAGCCGCCCTGCTCCAGATCGACGACGCCGATCTCTGGCCGGAGGTCTTCGAGACGGCCCGCGAGATCAAGAACAAGGTCTACGGTCCGCGCATCGTCACCTTCGCGCCGCTGTACTGCTCCAACCTGTGCACCAACTCCTGCCTCTACTGCGGCTTTCGCCGGGAGAACGGAAGCGCCAGTCGACGCCGGCTCTCCATCGACGAGGTCCGCCGCGAAACCGAGGCCCTGGTCCAGCAGGGGCACAAGCGCCTGGTCGTGGTCTACGGCGAGCATCCGACGTCGAGCATCGACTACCAGTGCGAGACGATCGAGGCGATCTACAAAACGAGGGTCGGCCACGGCGAGATCCGACGGGTCAATGTCAACGCCGCGCCGCTGAGCATCTCGGACTATCGCCGCCTGAAGGAAGTCGGCATCGGAACCTTCCAGGTCTTCCAGGAGACCTACCACCACGAGACCTATCGCAAGGTGCACCCGCGTGGCAAGAAGGCCGACTACGACTGGCGGCTGTATGCCCTGCACCGGGCGCAGGAAGCGGGCATCGACGACGTGGCCATCGGAGCGCTCTTCGGCCTGTACGACTGGCGCTTCGAGGTCATCGGCCTGCTCTTGCACGCCATCGACCTGGAGAGGAAGTTCGGCGGCGTGGGGCCGCACACGATCTCCTTCCCGCGGCTCGAGCCCGCAGCCGGCGCCCCCATCCAGCCCGGGGCCGCGCACGCCGTCAGCGACGAGGACTTCAAACGTCTGGTGGCGGTGCTGCGCTGCTCGGTGCCCTACACGGGCCTGATCATCACCGCCCGCGAGCCGGCCGAGATCCGGCGCGACGTGATCAACGTGGGTTGCACCCAGACCGACGCCTCGTCCCGGATCGGCATCGGCGCCTACGCCGAGGACTACGGCGAGCAGCAATCCCGGCGCCAGCAGTTCATGCTGGGCGACACCCGCGACCTGGACGAGGTGGTGCGCGATCTGGCCGAGATGGGCTACCTGACGTCTTTCTGCACGGCCGGCTATCGATGCGGACGCACCGGCGTCCACTTCATGTCGCTGGCCAGGAGCGGCAACGTCCATCGCTTCTGCATCCCCAACGCCATCCTGACCTTCAAGGAGTACCTGGTCGATTTCGCCTCGGACGAGACGCGCGCCGTGGGCGAGAAGCTGATCGAGAAGCACATCCGCGAGACGGTGCTGCAGCCCCTGCGCCCGCACGTCCGGAAGCGGCTTGCGGAGATCGAGAATGGAAAGCGGGATATCTGGTTTTGACGCCTGGTCGCGCGAGCTCGGCCGAGGCGGCGCGGGGCGCGATCTGCGCGCGGCCCTCGAGCGCGCCGCCGCTCGCGCCGCGCGGGACTTCGGCGCCCGCATGTGGTTCGCCGAGATCCTGGGCCGGCGCTGGTCATACATCGCGGGCTCGATGGAGCGGGCGCCCGCTGCGGTCGCGCTCGAGCGGCGCGCGCTGAGCGAGCGGATCGGCGTGGTCGTCGAGGACTGGGGCCGGCTGGCCGGGGAGCAGCGCGCGCGGGCCCTCGAGCGGCTCGCCGGCCTGTGCGCCGCGTGCGCGGAGCGAGGCTGAATGACCATGGCTTCAGCTTCGGCAGGCCATTTCCTTCAATGTGCAGGGGCGTGAGCCCGCCCCTGCGAATCGACGATCGACGATGAGGCCAGAGCCAACAAGAAAACGCCTAGTGAGCCCTGATGGACCGGCGAACCATCATCGGGGCCACCGGAGATGAGGATGCAGCGCGAGGAGATCCTGGGCTGGCTCCGGCAAGACCGCCCGGACGCGCTCGAGCGGCTCCAGAAGCGGGCGGACCGCGTGCGGCGCGAGCGGGTCGGCGACGCGGTCCACCTGCGCGCGATCGTGGAGATCTCGAACGTGTGCGCCCGACGCTGCGCATACTGCGGCCTGCGCGGGCCCAACTCCAGACTGCCCCGCTACTGCATGACGGCCGCCGAGGTCCTGGCCTGCGCCCGGCGGGCAAGAAGGTGCGGCCTGGGCACGGTGGTGCTCCAGGCCGGCGAGAGCGACGCGCTGTGCGCCGACTGGATCTCGGATCTGATCCGGCGCATCAAGCGCGAGACCGATCTCGCGATCACCTTGAGCCTCGGTGAGCGCAGCCCCGAGGAGCTGGCCGCCTGGCGCCGGGCGGGCGCGGATCGCTACCTGCTGCGCTTCGAGACCTCGAACGCCGAGCTGCTGCAGCGCGTCCACCCGCCGCGTCCGGATCGCCCGGAGCGCAGCCGCCTGGCCCTGCTCGGCGAGCTGCGCTCGCTCGGCTACGAGGTCGGCAGCGGCTGCATGGTGGGCCTGCCGGGCCAGCAGCTCGCCGATCTGGCGGACGACATCGCCCTGTTCGGCGAGCTGGACCTGGACATGGTCGGGCTGGGCCCCTACCTGGCCCATCCGGACACGCCCATGGGCCGGAACCCGGCTCGCTACCTGGCCGCGAGCGAGCAGGTGCCGGCCAGCGTCGAGATGTGCTGCAAGGCGCTGGCCCTGACCCGGCTCGCGTGCCCGGACGCCAACATCCCCGCCACCACCGCGCTCGTGACCCTGGCGCCGGAGGACGGCCTGGAGCGCGGGCTGCGCTGGGGCGCCAACGTGTTCATGCCCAACCTCACACCGTCCGAGTACAGGGCGAGCTACCGCATCTACCCCGGCAAGGCGGACTGCGCAGACGGCGATCCGGATGCGCTGCAGCGCCGCCTGAGGAGGCTGGGTCGCACGCCAGGCCGCGGCCGGGGCGACTCGCCCAACTGGCTCGCCCGGCGAGCTGCGCCCAGCGCGGCGAACGGTCTCAGGCCTGTTGCTTGACGCGCGACAATGTGGTCCACCGCCCCTGTCTATCAATCGGCTTCGAATATCGGTACGTGCTTAAAACCCATCTTGGCTCGATGCAATCTAGACCTAAAACAAGCGCGGTTTCCAAACCGCGTTTGTTTTCAGGGCTGGCCGCCCGAAGGGCGGTCGTTTTGGGATGAAGCTGCTGGAATTGACTTCCAGCAGCGAGGGGGCTTTGCGAAAGCCCCCTGAGATGGTATTAGGCCTGAAGCAAGCGCAACGCG
>JAFGRB010000007.1 GCA_016935365.1 Deltaproteobacteria bacterium | reverse complement strand
GTCCTCTAACCCAGGGCTTCGCCCTGGGCTATCATATTGCGCCCCTGCGGGGCTTCGCTGTGCTCGATCTTGCCGAGGTGGATCTCCGCTAGCTGCTACTTGATGCCAACATCGTCATCTACCTTCACGAGATCGCCCTCCCGCCAGGTGAGGGACGGATCGTCACACGGCCTGGCGGACCTTCGACGACGCGCTCGGCCTGCGCCCGAGGATCTTCTCGAAGAGCTGCTCGATGAGCTTGAACAGCCCCGGCCACTCGCTGGTGTACTCGTACGCGCCCCGCCGCAGGACGGCTCTGCGGTTCTCGTCCGCCTCGTAGCCCGACGCGAACACGATCACCGGCGGCCGGTCCTCCCAGGTCTGGAGCTCGGCGAGCAAGCGCAACGCGGCCGCCTCGCGCTGCCGGTGGTAGCCGAAGTGCGAGATGAGCAGGTCCAGGCCCGCGTGCCTGGCCGGATCCAGATCGCCGGGACCGGCCAGGGACTCCACCTCGGCCCCGGCCCGCTCGAGGAGCTGCATGCCGTACTCGTTGTTGCGCTCGTGGGGGTCGAGCCATGCGATCCGCTTGCCGCGCAGCAGGCCGGCCAGCCGCGCCTGGGGAGAGGTCCTTCCGTGGATGGCCTCGAGCCAGCCGTCGAAGCCGCTGAAGTCGCCGGGGTTCGGGATCGGGAAAGCCAGCACCTGGATCCCCTCGTGCCTCCGGAAGTAGGCCTGCTTGGCCTGGCTGAGCTCCGGCAGCACGGCGTAGGCGCGCGGATGGACGGGCCCGGGCCCCGGATCCTCGGGGTCCTCGAGCAGGGCCAGGATCTCCGAGCGGATCTCGTTCAGGTAGGCGTCGGTGAACGACACCCCCAGGAAGAGGATCGTGCGCGTGGCGAAGACCGCCCGCAGGAAGTTGCTGTAGCGGGCGTCCCGGTAGAGCCGCTTGCGGTACTCGGAGCGGGTCAGGACGACCGGGTTCTCGTCGGGCCTTCCGTTCGCGTCGCCGTGCAGCTTGATGGTGGTCCGCCGGAGGCGCCGGTCCGAGAGCCAGTCGGAGCGCTCGTACCAGCTCAGGTGCCCGCGGAGGGCCTCCGAGTAGGCTCTCGGCTCGGGCGCGTCTCCGGCCAGGTGCTGGTCGAGGTTGGTCGTCAGGACCGACTCGAAGGGGATCTCGCAGAGCAGCCGCTTGCGCCTGTCCAGGGTCTCGTCCGTTTGCTTCGCGTCGAGCACCGTCTTGACCGCCCGCTCGAACGCGGCCCCGTCCCTGGGGAAGGCGTCCTGCAGGAGCTGCCCGAAGACCTCGAGGTCGAAGGCCGAGGGGCTCCTCGCGCCGGGCGCGGGCAGGGCGTCTCGGATCCTCGCCCAGGCGCCCGGATCCTCCTTGCCGAGCTCCTCTCCGATCCGCGCGAGCAGCTCGCGCCAGGTCGGCACCGCCGATGCGGAGAAGCCGGCGCCGACAAAGGCCACACATCGGCCGGACAGGATCTCGCTTGCGAGATGCTCGGGGACCTCGTAGTCACGCATGGCCAGGACCTCCTGTGAGAACCCGATCGGATAATGGGAATCCATGAGAAGCAGACCCCCGGGGACGTCGATCAGCGGCCCAGGCCCTGCAGGTAGCTCGCGGCCTCTTCGGTCCGGCCGAAGCCCGCCCACCAGCGCTGGTAGCGGTCGAGCTGGGCGCCGAGCGCCTTCTCGGCCCGCGCCCGGTCCTTCGGGTCCACGCACTCCCACGGGGCGGCCTCGGTGAAGTAGCCCCGGACGTGGGGATCGACCACCGCGCGCAGCCAGGACATGGCCCAGGCCCGCATGCGCCGGTCCCGCCTCTGATCGCGCAGGATGGCGAGCAGCAGGGGGATGGACTCCGGGGCGAGGCGAAGGCGGAGCAGGAGGTGGGCCGACTCCTGGCCCCGGTCCTGGACGTGGCAGTCCCACTCGCCGGCATCGGGCTGCAGCAGGGCCGCCTGGCCGGGGGATCGGACGAAGCGCTCGATGAGATCGACCTCGTAGTCGAGCCGGGCCCCGGGCGCGAGGCGGAGCGCCGGGACCGGGTAGGGACCGCGGCCGTTCCAGACGTCGACCCGACTCACGCCGCTCAGGGTGAGGCTCAGGCGCTTGCCGTCCTTCTTGCGCACCAGCCTCAACAGGGTCTTGGTCGAGCGGGCCGGGTCCTCGCGGACGAGCGGCCTCGCGGTCGGGTTGCGAAGCGCGATCTTCAAGGGCACGGCCTCGCCCCAGACGAAGTCCTGCTTGGGCAGGCGGATCTCCACCGAGGGCGAGGCGCCCGGGCCGGGGGTGTCCAGGACCTGGCGGCGCACCGCGCCTTTCGGGTCCAGGGTGAGCAGGGCGGCGCCGCTCGAAGGGAGCAGGGCCAGGGCGTGGGGCTCGAAGCCGCCGTGATCGGGCTCGGCCTCGATGGCGCGCTCCATCCGGGTGCCGTCCAGGTCGATCAGCCGGCGATCGTTGGCGGGGTAGTCCTGCACGTAGCTCACGGCCCAGCGCGAGCGATCCGGGCTCGTGCGGAGCCAGTGCGCGCCCAGGTAGGCGGCCAGGCGGCGATCCGCGCCGGCCGAGTGGATGTAGTCCTCGCCCGCCCGGGTGTAGCGGAACCAGAAGCGCCGGCCGTCTTTCGAGAAGTCCGGGGGATCCGCGAAGTCGTAGTCGCCCAGGACCTGGTCGTTCACCCGCAGGCTGGTCCGCCGGCGCCCGTCCCGGACCACGTAGGACAAAAACCAGAACGAGCCGGCGTCCGGGGAGAAGCCCATCCGGGTGACGCACTCGCCGGCCGGGATCTCCCGGCCGTCCACCAGGACGAAGGCCCGCCCCTCGCGCTCGAAGGAGAACGCGCCCCGGCTCAGGTCGTCCGAGAAGACCGCCTGGCCGAAGCTCGACATGCGATCCAGGGGCAGGCCGAAGCGCTTGCCGCCGAGGCACAGGAAGTGGCCGGTCCCGTCCGTGTAGGCGAAGCCGTAGCGCGCCCCGTCCGGGGAGAAGCGGATCGGGCCCAGCTCCTCGAAGCCGCCCAGGGTCTCGCGGCCCAGGTCCACGAACCACTGATCCCGGCTCCGGCGCACGAAGCCGGCTGCGGAGCCGTCGGGCCCGATCAGGGGCTGGCGATCGGCGGTCAGCTCGCCCCGCGGGTGGCCGTCTACATAGAGCAGGGTCCGCGCGCCGTCTTTGACGGTGAACCAGAAGCCGTCGCCCCCGGGCAGGAAGGTGACCGCGCCCGCGTCCTCGAAAGGGCCCAGCACCCGGCCGTCCACCCACACGACGACCCGGCCGGCCTCGAGCGCCCGGAACCACACGTGGGCGCCGTCCGGGGTCCGGCCGGGCGGGTGCAGGATCCGGTCGTAGCCGCCCCAGTCCCGGCCGTTCACGTGGACGAAGCGCTTCCCGCCCCGCTCGACCACCCAGCTCACGTAGCTTCCGTCCTCGGCCGCGTCGATCTCCGATACCCTTGCGAGGAGCGGCTTGCCGTCCGCGAAGACGCCCTTTCGACCCTCCGGGTCCTCGAAGCTGAACCAGGCGTGCCGGCCGTCGTCGGAGAAGCCCAGGTCGTAGACGCTCGCATACGGGCCCAGCTTCTCGTTGTCCAGGTTCACGTAGACGGGCCGCGTGGTCTCGGTGAGGTGGGGCGCGGGGTAGATCCCGGGCCTGAGCTGGGTGCGCTTCTTCAAGTAGCAGAAGGCGATGCGCTCGCCGTCCGGGGACAGGACCACGTCCAGCACCATCTCGTGCCCGTCGAGGACCCGGCCGCCGGCCTGGACGAAGTGGCGCCCGTCCTTCTCGCGGACCCAGGCGCAGGCCGCGCCCCGGCCCAGGGCCGAGAGGTAGAGCCGGGGCCGCTCCGAGCCGGTCCTCCGGTAGCCCGGCTCGAGGGCGAAGAGCCGGGTCCCGGCGGCGGGCAGGTAGCGGCCCAGCAGCGATCGCAGCGGGGCGAGACGCGGGTCCGCAAGCCTGCGCGAGAGCTCGGGCTGGCCGTCGAAGGGGTAGCCCAGGCCCCGCAGGTCCGGACGCCGGTCCGGGTGGAGATCCTCCAGGCGGAACTCGAGCGCGCCCGGGTCCAGGTGCCGGTCCCGGTCGAAGATCAGCACGGGCTCCCGATCCGCCTCCAGCACCAGGTAGGTCAGCCGGGCCCCCCGGCGCCACGAGATGGTCGCGGGCGCTGTCCCGTCCGCCGGGATCTCGCCCCGCGCCCCGGCCCGGGCGAAGGCGAAGTCGTACTCCTCGCCGTTCCCGGTCCAGGCCTCCACGTACAGGCAGGCCCCGGGCACCGGGTTGCCCCAGGGATCGCGGATCGAGGCCCGGATCTCCCGGCTGGCCGCGTGCGCCAGGGGCGCCTGGATCGAGACGATGATGCCCGCGAGGAGCAATGCCGGTATGCAGGTGAAGCTCATCCGCCTGCCTCCTGCTGGACGTCGAGCCGATTGAAAGACAGCCTAGCACGGGCGCGCGCCCGGCGTCCTCTGTCTGAGGGAGATTGAAACCCGGACGCCTTTGCGTCATAAAGGACGGCATGCGCACGCTCGGAGGATGCCTGACCGCCGTCTTCGTCCTCGCGCTATCGGGCTGCGACTACGAGGTCCCCGAGGACCTCGCCAGAACGACCGCCGAGCAGGCGCGCCGCGCGCGCGAGCTGGCCGACGAGATGGACGCGCGCTGGAAGAAGGCCGTGGCGGATCTCGGCTCGCCGAGGCGCGCCTTTCGAGCCTGCCGCCACGACGTGATCCCCGGCTACCTGCCGCGGGGCTCGATCCCCGATCTCGATCACCAGGCGGTCAGCCGCCTGCTGGGCGACGTCAAGTCCAAGCGCATTGCGGTCCAGATCATCGAGGCGAACGAGCTCGCGCAGGCGAGGAGCGCCCGCTGGCAGATGGCCGACCGGGCGCTCTCCTCGATCGAGTACTACCTGCGGCCCGGGCAGGGCTTCGACCCGGACCGGCAGGCCCACATCGAGAAGGAGCTGGCCAGGGCCGGAACGTACGCCGAGGCGAGCTTCTGGACCGAGGACGTGCTGGTCCTGATCGACGATGAGCACGAGGCCGAGGTGGTGACGGACGTCCGCGGCCTGCCCGACTCGCAGACCGAGGAGATGCGGCTCGGGCGCACGGTCATGACCACCACCAAGACCCCCTACCGCCCCGGCCTCATCTCGGGCCGGGCGTTTCTGTTCGACTACGAGACGGAGCGGATCGCCTGTGCGGGAAGCTTCACGGCCACCAACTCGAGAGCCATCGAGGAGTACACCCAGGGCAGCGGCCTGAAGTGGACCCTCAGAGACGACCTGCGCGGCCAGGCGGTCAAGCAGGCGCTGCTGGGCTTGCGCGAGACGCGGCGCGAGTGACGTCTCGGGTGTCGGTCGAAATGTAGGGGCGTGGTTTATTGTAGCAGCCGACAAGGCCACAATCCAGCAGGTGGAAGTCCTGCCATGTCAGTTGCCCGAGTTGGACATGTAGCGATGCCACAGTTCCTGAAGG
>JAFGRB010000079.1 GCA_016935365.1 Deltaproteobacteria bacterium | reverse complement strand
TTGGACGGGGTGGAGACGCGATTGGACGGGGTGGAGACGCGATTGGACGGGGTGGAGACGCGATTGGACGGGGTGGAGACGCGATTGGACGGGGTGGAGACGCGGCTTTCGAATGTCGAGATCGGCGTACGGGAGATCAAGCAGGGCATGGGGGTGATGATCTCGATCGGCAACGATCACGAGCAGCGCCTGCAGGGCATCGAGAACACCTTGCGCGATCATCTGGCAGGTCACTCCTGATCAGCACGACGAGCTTGGGGAGGCGACTTGCAGAGGACCTTGCTCGCGCTGGCGATTGCGCTCACGGTTGCATGCGCCGGTAGTGGAATCGAGCCCGAGTCCGACGGAGGGGAGGACGCGGCCCGCGGGTGGGACGGGGACGCGGACCGAGATGAGGGCGATCCGCGAGCGGACGATGGTGAGCCTCTCGACGCCGATGCGGGTGACGACGGGAGCGACGCACGGCCCGATGCCAGCGACGCGGACCCGCGCCCCTGTCCGGGACCGGAGGCCTACATCGGCGACGACTGGCCCGGGGTGCTGGAGATCCCGCCCGGGAAGTGCTGTCTGGCCCCGTCCGTCGAGGGGCGCGCGCTCGAGGAGATGCGCGAGACCCAGGCCGTCATGCGCATCGCGGCCGGCAGCTACGCCGTGCCGATCGAGGAGGGCTCCTACGCCATGCGGCTGCCGGCCTGCATCCAGCGATTCGAGCCCCCGCCTTTCTTCGAGCTGGGTGATGCCGGCACCGCAACCGTGCAGCGCTACGGTGAGAGCGTCTACCTCAGCCTGTGGCAGGAGGTCTACGATCACCTGGGCGCAGCGTGGCGGCTGCGGGTGGACATGTCCGGCGAGGGAAGCCGCGTGCAGCTCGACTCGGCGTACATCCTGGGGCCGGCCGAGCGAAACCACTTCATGGAGGTGAACACCTTCCCCTGGTACGAGCGCTGGCAGCACCGGGTCGTGTTCGAGGGTGGCGAGCTCTGCTCGGACTTCTTCGCCGCCTGGGGCAGTACGCCCTCGAGCGGCTTGCTGGTCCGGGCTTCGGGAAGCCTCGACGGGGTCGCCTTCGAGCAGTCCGACTACTGGAAGCTGGTCAACAACCACCAGCACCACTTCTTCGGCGCCGACTGGGCGGTGCTCTTCGATGCACCCATCGGGGGTGCCTGCGGGCTGCGCATCGACGGTGGCAACCCCATCGGCAGGATGGAGATGGCCGATCTCGAGGTCCACACGGTGGACTGCGAGCTCGCGCCGATCGAGCTGCGCCCGGAGAGCCACCAGGAAGCGCTGCCGTTCGAGCTCGACGCCAGCCCTTGCCCGGCCTGGCTGCCCTGAGGGCCGGCTCATCTAATTATTTGTTAGATTGCAAGAAATTGACAGTCCAGACACGCGCGATCTATCTTCGATCAGGTCGTACCGGGCTCACGGGAGGACTGCGGCGATGCGGGCCAGGATCCTGATCATCGACGACCAGCCTTCGGTGATCGAGGTCTATCGACAGGTGCTCGAGGAGGGAGAGCTCTACACGGCCGAGGACGGCATGCGCGGTCTCGAGGAGTTCGCTGCGGTCCGGCCCGACGTGGTCTTCTGCGATATCCGCATGCCCACGATGGATGGGCTCGAGTTCCTGAAGCAGGCCCGGGAGATGGATCCGGATATCCCGGTCATCTTCGTCACCGCCTATGGAGACAAGGAGGCGACCACCCGAGCCCTCCAGCTGGGGGCGTTCGATTTCATAGACAAGCCCTTCCAGATCAATGCGATACGAGCAGCCATGGAGCGGGCATTTCGCCACCGGAAGCTGCTGCATCGACGGCGCCGGGATGCGGAGCTCACGGGGCGCGTCGAGAGCTTCGGCCGCCAGATCAACAAGGTGCTGTCCTTCGACGAGCTGCTGGAGTGCCTTTCCGCCGCGCTGGCACCATCTCTGGGGGTGCGCCTGTTCACGCTCTATCTGTACGACGCCGGGACGCATCAGTTTCGGGTCGCCAGCAGCAACCGCCTGGACGGGTCGGTCGGCCAGGAGATCGCGCTCGAGGATGTCCGCGGGCCCATGAAGGACGCCGTCGTGTCGCGCCGGGCGGTCGAGGGCGAGCTCGGCGACGGCGAGCGAGCTCATGGCACATCGGTCTCGATTCCCCTGGTCGTGCGCGACTCGCTCGTGGGTGTGCTGAACCTCGATGGAAAGCTGGAATCTCAGGAACCGTTCGATGAGCTGGATATCTCCTTTTACTCCATCGCAGCGGAGCATCTGGCCTCGGCCATCTCGGTCCGCCAGGAGGCGGTCAAGCTCAACCGAGCCCTCGAGGCGCTGCAGCGCACGCAGCAGCGCCTGATCCAGAGCGAGAAGCTGGTGGCCGTGACCAAGCTCGTGGCCGGCGTCGCGCATGAGCTGAAGAACCCGCTCACCTCGCTCCAGTTCGCGGCGCTCAACATCTCCAACGAGGCCAAGCGCATCGCTGCCGCGGGGGCCGAGACCGGGCGCATGGGCATGTTCGTCGAGGCCATGGCCAAGGACGTCGAGCGCCTGCACGACAGGGTCCATCGCTTCGTCCTGTTCGCCCGGCCCGAGCGCGTCCAGCGACAGATGTGCGCCCCGGGCTCGATCGCACGCCAGGCGCTGGAGCAGCTGGATGTGGAGTCCCGGGCTCCGGATGTGCAAGTCGAGCTGCGCTGCGAGACCGATCTTCCGGATGTGATGGCAGACGCGGAGGCCTTCTCGCAGGCGGTCCTGAATCTCCTGGTGAACGCGGTGGAGGCCGTCGGGGAGCGAGGCCAGGTCGAGCTTTCGCTGCAATGCCAGGGCGGAGAGATCTGCATCCAGGTGCGGGACAGCGGACCCGGGATCCCCGAGGAGCTGGCCACCCACGTCTTCGAGCTCTTCTTCACCACCAAGCCCAGGGGCAGTGGAATCGGCCTGTCGCAGGTCCACGTGTTCTGCGACACGCACGGGGGTCGGGTCTCCTTCTCGTCATCCGAGAAAGGCGCCTGCTTCGAGATGCGGCTGCCGGTGGGCCGGGAAGGCGAAGGGACGGCGAGCGGTGGCTGAGTCTCTCCAGATCCTGGTCGTCGACGACGACGAGGGCATCCGGGTCCAGCTGAGCGGCTTTCTCGAGGAATGCGGTTATCGGACTATCACCGCGGAAAGCGGGGAAGAGGCGCTCGATCTCCTGCGGGCCGACCCGTGTCGCATCGCGCTCGTCGATCACAAGATGCCGGGCATGGACGGGCTGGAGCTGGTGCAGCATCTCCGCGCGCGCTATCCCGAGATGGTCCTGATCATGATGACGGCCTACGGGACCGTGGAGTCGGCCGTGGCGGCCATGAAGGCAGGCGTGCACGACTACCTGCTCAAGCCCATCGGACCCGATCCGCTTCAGCACAAGCTGGGCTTCGTGGCCGAGAAGATCCGGGCCGAGGACGAGCTGGCGAGCCTGCGCAACCTGGTGCGCGAGCGCTACCGCTTCGACCGATTGATCGGGGCGAGCGCGAAGATGCAGAATGTGTTCTCCCTGATCGAATCGGCGGCCGTATGCGATCTATCAGTGCTCATCACCGGCGAGACGGGCACCGGCAAGGAGCTGACCGCCAGGGCGATCCACGTCAACAGCGCCCGGAGAGAGCGGCCTTTTGTCGGGATGAACTGCGCTGCCGTGCCCGAGGGGCTGATGGAGAGCGAGCTGTTCGGGCATGTCCGGGGCGCCTTCACCGGCGCGAGCCAGGCTCGCCTCGGCAAGCTCGCATCGGCCCAGGGCGGCACCCTGCTGCTCGATGAGCTGTCCGCGGCGCCGGAGAGCTTCCAGGTCCGCCTGCTCCGGGTGCTCGAGGAGATGAGCTTCACCCCGGTCGGCAGCGACGAGACCATGGAGGTGGACATCCGCGTCATCGCGACCATGAACACCGCGGCGGAGGAGGAGGTCCGTTCGGGGGCGCTGAGGCGGGATCTGTTCTACCGCCTCAACGTGCTGCGGATCGACTTGCCCGCCCTGCGGGAGCGGCGAGAGGACATTCCCCTGCTCGTGCGCGATGTCCTGGAGAGGTACGCGCAGCGCGGCCGGCAGGAGAAAGTACGGGTGAGCCCCGGCTTTGTCGACGAGCTGATGGCCTGGCACTGGCCCGGCAACGTGCGCGAGCTGCAAAACGCCGTCGAGGCCGCCCTGGCCGTCTCCGATGGGAACCTGTCGGCAGGCGACATCCCGACGGCCCTCTTGCGCGGCAGGGAAGCGGATGCCCAGGCCTCGACCGGTCCGACGAAGCTCAGGGACTTTCTCGCCAATGCCGAGCAGGCCCACATCGAGGACGCGCTCCGACAGACCGATGGCAACATGCGACGGGCTGCTCGCCTGCTGGCCATCGGAGAGCGCTCCCTGCGGCGCAAGCTCAGCCAGTACGGGATCGACAGGCTGGCCTTTCGGGCACGCAAGAGCTGACTCTCGCGAGCGGGTGGCCAGATCTGGCCGCAGTCGGTCAGCACAGACCGCCTCTGCCGGCGTGATTACCCTGATCATGGAGGAGCTAACCGACGATGGATGCGATGGAAAGGCGACAGATGAAGAGATGGCATCCCGGCTGCATGGTCATGCGGCTATCCGGAGAGCGAGGCAAAGAGGTCGACATGAGCGGAAAACGGGTGCTGATCGTCGACGACGATGAAAACCTGCTGTTCAACCTGGGCGCCTACCTGGAGAACGAGGGCTTCGAGATCTGCTGCGTGAGTGGATTCCACGAGGCCCTGCAAGTGCTCATCGAAGATCGCTTCGATGTGGCGCTCATCGACTACCGCCTGGTCGACAGGAAAGGCACCGATCTCATCCGCGAGATCCGGGCCAGAAATCCCCTCTTTCCAGTCGTCCTGATGAGCGCCTATCTGGACGACTGGGTAGAGGCCCTGGCACAGAGCTACAGGCCCTTGACCTGGCTGAGAAAGCCATTCAACGGGGACGAGGTCGTCAGGGCCGTGGACGAGGCGGCCGACGGCCGAGCGGGGTCCTGATCGTGAACCTGCGCACCAAGCTCATCATCATCATCGTCTTTCTGGCGCTGGTCCCCATGACCCTGTCCGCCTGGACGTCCCTCGGCGTCCATCAGCGCGCCTTCGACGGCAAGATCCGGGAGCTGCATCGCGTCTCGGCCCGCTACGGGGCCGCGCTCGTCCAGGAGCACCTCGACAACGCCGTGCGGAACCTCTCGCTGGCCACCCGCGCCATCCGCTGGCCCGAGCTCTCGGTGCAGGAGCTTACCGGCGCGCTGTGGATGGTCTACCGGCAGCACGACGACATCGCGGTGGCCTCCCTGCTCGACGAGAACGGCGAGGGGATCGGAGGAAGCGTCTTCGTGGACGAGGCCTCCAGGGTCGAGGAGCTCTCGGGCCACCCCCTGGCATCGCTGCCGATCCTGGAGGCCTTTGCCGGCAGCATCCCGTTCGAGGCGGCCAAGAAAGACGGGACGGCCATCGGGCAGGCATTCGTCGGCCCGGGTTCGACCGTCCCGATCGTGCCTCTGGCCATGCGCGTCCGAGGCCGGGCGCCGGGTGCCGACTGGATCGTCACGGTGGGGCTCTCGACCGGGAGCATCTGCGAGCGGATCTCGCAGATGCGCACCGGCGAGACGCGGGTCCTGCTCGTCGACGGCCGAGACCGGATCGTCTGCCAGCCGGCCGGGGGGCGGCCGCTCCAGCCGGTCGGCCCCGAGCTGAGCGAGCTGGCCTCCGTCGGTGAGCTTCGGTTCCATGACGGCGCCGGCCAGGAGTATCTGGCCACCGCCGCCACCCTGTCGCTGGGCTGGAGCGTGGTGGTGCAGCAGCCCACGGCGGAGGCCTTCGCGGCCAGCGCGCGGATGCGCCAGCAGACGATCTTCTGGATCGTCGCCAGCGTCCTGGTGGCGATCTTCGTCGGCCTCTTCCTCGGCCGGAGCATCAGCGTGCCCATCAAGCAGCTCGTGGAGGGCGCCGAGCAGTTCGCCCAGGGCCACTTCGGCCATCGGCTGCCCGTCGAGGGCTCCGACGAGCTCGGCAGGCTCTCCGCCACCTTCAACCACATGGGGGTGGAGATCGAGAAGCGCGACTCCGAGATCCGGGCCTGGAACCGGGAGCTCCAGCAGCGGGTGGAGGACAGGACCCGGGAGCTGAAGGAGGTCCAGGAGCAGCTGGTCCAGTCGCAGAAGATCGCGGCGGTCACCTCGCTCGGCGCGGGGATCGCCCACGAGATCAACAACCCCCTGACCGCGGTCCTGGGCTTGACCCAGATCATGATCTCCCAGACGGGCAAGGACGAGGCGCTGAAGAAGCGCGAGAGCCTGCTCAAGACCGTCGAGAAGGAGGGGCTGCGCATCAAGGGGATCGTGCGCACGCTGCTCAGCTTCTCCCAGGACTACGCGGGCGAGAGCTTCATGCCCATGGATCTCAACGAGCTGCTCGACAGCACCATCTCGATGGTCGAGAAGAGCTGCGCCCAGGAGGGGATCGAGATCGTCAGGGACTACTGCCAAGAGGTGCCTTCCGTGCTGGGCAACCGCACCAAGATGCAGCAGGTCTTCTTGCACCTGATGAACAACTCGCGGATCGCCATGCCGCAAGGAGGAAGGCTCGCCGTCTCGACCCGGTCGGTGGAGGGGAAAGTGGTGAGGGTCTCGGTCGCGGACACCGGCAAGGGGATCGCTCCGGAGAACCTGGACAAGATCTTCGAGCCCTTCTTCACCACCAAGGACAACTGGGAAGGAGAAGGGCTGGGCTTGACCGTGGTCTTCCGGATCGTGGAGGAGCATCACGGCAAGATCAAGGCGGAGAGCGAGGTCGGCCGAGGGACGACCATGACGGTCACGCTGCCGGCAGCCAAGCGCAGGGCGCACCTGGCCTGAGCGCGCCCGGCGGGAGAGGCGGAGAATGAAAACCAGGGGTTCGATTCTGGTCGTGGACGACGAGAACACCGTGCTTCTGCTGCTGGGAAACGAGCTCGAGGAGACCGGCTACGATGCGTGCCGGGCTGCCAGCGCACAGGAAGCCCTCCAGGCCCTGGAGAAGGAGAGCTTCGACGTCGCCCTGGTCGACAAGAACCTGCCGGACATGGACGGGATCGAGCTGCTGCGCCGGATGCGGCTCAGCGATCCGGAGATGGAGCTCATCGTGATGACCGGCTACGCCTCGCTGGACTCGGCGCTGGATGCCATCGAGATCGGGATCTTCGACTACATCACCAAGCCCTTCGACCACATGTCCGGGGTCATGCAGCGGGTGAGCCGCGCGGTCGAGAAACGCAGGCAGAAAGAGGAGCTCAGGCAGCTGACCCACAGCCTGTCCGCGGCCAACCTCCAGCTCGCGAGCTCCATGCAGTCGCTCCGCAGGACGTACCTGGAGACCGCGATCGTGATCTCGCGGATCCTGGCCATGCGCGATCCGGTCCGCTTCGGGGAGAACGAGAAGATCCGCAGCCTGTGCGTCAGGACGGCCGTGGGGCTCGGGTTGGACGCCGAGACCGTGGAGTGGTTGAGCGCTGCCGCGCTGCTGCACGACCTGGGCGAGGCGGGCGAGATCGAGCAGCTCGAGAGCAAGCCGCGCCCCCTCAGCCCCGAGGAGTACCAGAAGGTCAAGCGGCATTCGGACATCGGGGCCGACTTGGTGAAGAGCATCAGCGGATTCGAGCCCCTGGCCGGAATCATCCGCTGCCATCACGAGCGACACGACGGCTCCGGCTACCCTTGCGGGCTCTGCGGCGAGAGCATCCCGATCGGGGCGAGGGTCCTGGGCGTGGCCGACAGCTACATCGCCATGATCTCCAGGCGTCCATTTCGCCAGGCGATGAGCCGGGAGAAGGCCGTGGAGCTGATCCGGGGCTACGCCGGTACGCGCTTCGATCCTCGCGTGGTGGAGGTCTTCATCGAGGTGGAGCGGACGTTCGAATGGGAAGACAGCTCTCTGGAGGAGTGTGCAAGGTGAACATCCATACTCGAATCCTGGTCGTCGACGACGAGCCCTCGATCCGCATGGCGCTCAGTCTGGCCATGGAGCAGAGCGGCTGGCAGATCGACACGGTCGAGTCGGCCGAGGAGGCCAGGTCGGCCCTCGAAAAGCTGGACTACGACCTGCTGCTGATGGACAAGAACCTGCCCGGCATCGACGGGGTCGAGTTCATCCGCGAGATCCGGGCCCGGGGCGACAACACCGCGGTCATCCTCATCACCGGCTACGCGTCCGTCGACAGCGCCCTGGAGACGGTCGGGCTCGGCGTCGAGGGCTACATCGAGAAGCCCTTCGACGACGTGTTCGGGATCCGGGAGCGAGTCGAGTCCACGCTGGCGAAGATCCGGCAAAGGGGCGGCGACTCGATCGGGCAGACGGGCGCGCCGGTCGAGAGCCTCTCCGGAGCGCCCAGAGACGGCGCGATCGACATCCTCCTGGTCACGCCGATCGCGACGGACCGAGAGAAGATCGCCGCGGAGGTCGAGAAGGCCGGGGACCGGATCTCGCATGCCGCCACCGCCACCGAAGCGCTCTACCAGGTGAGCAAGGCGGTCCCGGATCTCCTGATCGTCGATACGGTCGTGGATCCGGACGTCTTCGGGCTGCTCACGGAGCTCGAGACCCGCGCTCCGGATCTGCCCTGCGTGGTGCTCGTCGAGCACCCATCCCTGGACGTGATCACCAAGCTGATCGATCTGGGCATCAAGGCCGTCATCGAAAAACCGCTCGACAGCGCGCTTCACGAGAAGGTATCGTGCGCCGCGCGACCCATCAAGCTGAAGAAGTCGTGGTCGAGAATGCCAGAACAGGAGAGCTAGCCATGAGCGACGTATCCGAGCTGAACGATCTCGATCTGGAAGCGCTCGAGTACATGATGGTCTTCGACCGGCAGTCGAGCATCCTCGTCGTGGACGACGAGGCGACCATCCACGAGGTCTTCAAGGCCGTCCTGGACGACCAGGGCTACACGCTGGACTTCGCCTGGAGCGGGGAGGACGCGCTGGAGAAGGTCAAGGAGAAGGAGTACAACATTCTGATCGTCGACAAGAACTTGCCGGGGATATCGGGTATCGATCTCATGCGCAAGGCCCGCAGGCTGAAGCCGCTTCTCGAGTTCATCGTCATCACCGGCTACTCCTCGTACGAGTCGGCGGTCGAGGCCCTGCGGCTGGGGGCCTTCGACTACGTCGAGAAGCCGTTCTCCGATGTGAACCTGGTGGCCGAGAAGATCAACAAGGCGCTCGAGCGGCAGCAGCTGGCACACGAGAACCAGGTCATGGCCGATCAGCTCCGCGAGGCCCACAAGGACCTCTCGAAGACCATCAAGGACCTGGGCAAGTCCATCGACGAGGTGGAGAGGGCGAACATCATCCGGCACGCCATCGTCAACAAGACGAACCGCCAGCTCAAGATCCAGAACACGGAGCTCAAGCAGGCGTTCAACGGCGTGACCGAGGCCTTGCGCCACGCGCGCGCGAAGCTCAAGGAGATGGCTGCCGGCCAGGGAAACGGCAACAGCCACACCGAGGTGATCGATCTGCTGGAGCACTGCTGGACGATCCTGGCCACCCAGGCCAAGAAGGTGAAGGAGATGGACTAGGCAAGGGGCCATGAAGCTGAGACCTTCCATCGGTTGCAAGATCTCGCTCGCCTTCTCGGCGGTGGGCCTGCTGACCGCGGGTGCCTGCCTGCTCATCCCGCACGCGGTCCTGGCCGGTTCGCTCGTGCTGCTCCTCGCGATCATCGTGGGGGGGCTCCTGGCGCGGACTCTCTCTGCCCCGGTTCGAAAGCTCCGGGCAGCGGCAGCCGATCTCGAGAAGGGCTGCCCCGACGTCGAGATCGGAGTCGAGTCGCGAGACGAGGTCGGCGATCTGGCCCGCTCGTTCGAGCGGCTGGCCCGGGCGCTGGAGGAGTGCCGGGCCCAGCTCATGCAGTCCGAGAAGATGGCCGCCTTCGGCCAGCTCGGCGCCGGGATCACCCACGAGGTCAAGAACTCGATGACCGGCCTGCTGGGCTTCACCCAGGTGGCCCGGCAGAGGATGGACCAGCCAGAGAAGGTCCGCGATCTCTTGAAGATGATCGAGACCGAGGCCAACCGCAGCAAGGAGATCCTGGAAGGCTTTCTCCGCTTCGCCCGGCAGAAGACCCGGCAGCTCGAGGAGGTCGACCTCAACCGCCTGGTCCAGGAGACGAGCAGGCTCCTCGAGCACCAGCTCATGCTCCACCGGATCAAGCTCTCGGTCCAGCTGGCCGAGGGCGCGCCCGTGGTGCGGGCCATCCCGGGGGAGCTGCAGCAGGTCCTCCTCAACCTGGCTCTCAACGCCCAGCAGGCCATGCCGGCAGGCGGTGAGGTGACCGTGTCCACGGGCCTGGACGGAGACGACACGGCGCTCATCTCGGTGGTCGACAACGGGCCGGGCGTCCCGGAGGAGATCCGGTCGCGTATCTTCGAGCCCTTCGCCAGCACCAAGCCGCCGGGGGAAGGCACGGGCTTGGGGCTGTTCGTCAGCCGTGGTATCATACGAGATCACCAGGGGGAGCTCTCCTTGGAGAGCCGGGAGGGAAGGAACAGGGGCGCGGCCTTCACCATCCGCTTGCCGGCGGTGGTGAGGAAGGCCGGACTGCGGTCCCGGGAGCCGGCACGAGATGCGTAGGCGAGTGTCCATCGCGGCGGTGCTGTCCGTCTTGCTGATCCTCCTGAGCTACCTGGTGTACTGGCTCTGGTTCGAGAGAGAGCTGCCGGTTCCACCGGGCGCTGGACAGGTCGAGGCGCCGAAGGAGGATGCAGAAAACCGCATTCGCGTCCTCTCCGTGGGCGGCAAGGTCGAGCGGCGCAAGGGCCAGACCCCCTGGACCGCGGTTCGCCAGGGGGACGAGCTGCAGCTGGACGAGGCCATCCGCACGGGGCAAGACGCCCGGGCCGTGCTGAACATCGGCAAGACGGCCGAGGTGGAGATCGACGCGCGGTCCGAGTTCTCGGTCAAGGAGATCTCCAGGACCGTGTCCCGGGTGAAGCTGGAGCAAGGCCGGATATCGGCCGAGGTCCGCGGACGGGCCGGATCCAGGCTCAAGGTCGAGGCCCGGGGAACCGACGCCGTGGCCGAGGCGGACAGGGGATCGTTCTCGGTGCTGGCGAGCGGCAAGGGGCACCTGTCCGTGGCCACCCGGACCGGCACGGTCCGCCTGTCCGCCAAGAGCAAGACGGTGGAGGTACGGGCCGGCACCCAGTCCCTGGTCCAGCCTGACCTGCCGCCCGCGGAGCCCGAGCCCATTCCGCCGTCGCTGTTTCTGAAAGTCGGCAAGCCGCGCTCGCTCATCCAGCGCGAGAAGAAGACCCTGGTCCGGGGTGCCACTTCACCGGGCGCGGTGGTCAGCATCAACGGCGTCCGCGTGGGCGTGGACCAGAGCGGCAAGTTCGCGAAGATGGTGGCCCTGAAAGAGGGAAAGAACGAGATCCTGGTGGAGGCCCAGGACGTGCTGGGTCGCGACGAGAAGGCGTCTCTGCCGGAGATCACCGTCGACTCCAAGGCCCCTGACGCGCGCAGCAAGACGGACTGGGGCAAGGGGGGACGGAAGAAGACCAAGGTGATCTGGTGACGAAAGGTCGCGCCCCTGCTCGGCTCGTCTCGCGCTGGGCGGCTCTCGCCGTCTGGGCCCTGGCCTGCCTGCCGGGCTCGGCGCTCGCCCGCGGACCGGGACTGCGGCTGGCAGCTCCCGAGCGCGTGGTCGGCGACGGCGAGACCGCGGTGGTCCTGACCCTGAAGGTCGTACCGGCCAGGGCCGCTAACGGCGTGAAGGACATCAAGGCGATAGCCGCCGCCGGCACCATCGGCGAGATCCGGCGGCTTCAAGATGGCACTTTCCAGATCGAGCTCGTCCCCCCGAGCGTGGCCGCGGAGAGAAGGGTCGCCGTCTCGGTCACCGCCAGCCTGGGCAAGCGCAGGTTGAGCGCCAGCAAGCGGCTGAAGGTCGTTGCGCCGGAGATCGAGATCCCCGCGCTCCGCTCGAAGGGGCCGCTGGCCATCCAGGCCCCGGCCAGGGTCTACCTGGGGCGGGACAGGGGAGTCGAGATCTCCCTTGCCAGGCACCGGGGAAAGGCGCCCCGGCTGAAGGTCAGCGCCGGTGCGCTGTCCGCGCCCTCAGAGCGGCCCGACGGGCGCTTGCTCTTCCGATACACGCCGCCCGAGCAGCGCTTTCCGCAGGTGGCCATCCTCGCGGCCGCGGACGCGGATGGCATGCTGCTGGACTGGCTGGCGATCCCGCTCTATGGCCGGGGCCAGATCGAGACCGAGACCGAGGCGCACGCCAGGGTCGTGGTGCGCATCGACGAGACCGTGTACGGCCCTTTCCGGGCCGACGGGCGGGGCCGGGTCAAGGCGGTGGTGGAGGCGCCGCCGGGCGTGGCCCAGGGCGTGACCATCACCACGGACAGGCTGGGCAACGAGAAGGAGGCCCCGCTGGACCTGGGTGTCCCGGAGTTCAACCGCCTCCTGGCGCTCTGTCCCCGGGGCGGCGACCGCCTGCTGATGCTGGCGGTGGACGAACGCGGCCAGCCGGACGAGAGCGCACGTCTGGACGTGCAGGCCTCCAAGGGCTGGCTGAGCCCCCCCGCCAAGCTCGATGCGGGCGTGTATCAATCGCTCTTCACGGTGGCCGAGGACAGCCGGATCGGCGAGAAGATCGCGCTCGGCGCGAGCCTGAGCAGCGCGGAGTCATCCAGTGCATCCTGCCGGGTGGCGGTCCGAGGCGGAAGGCCCGCGGCGATCAAGCTCTTCGCCATCCCCTCCGTCTACGTGGCGGGCAGCGGCACGCCCATTACGCTTCGCGCCGAGCTCTTCGACTCGGGCTCCAGGCCCGCCCAGAACGTGCCGCTGGAGTTCACCGCCGAGCTGGGCAAGGTCGGCGGGGTCCACACCCTGTCGCAGGGCAAGATCGCGGCCAGCTTGACGATGACCGATGCGCTGGCGGGCAAGCGGCGCGCCGTGATCACCGCCAGGACCGTCGCCGAGAAGCCCCTCTCGGCCCAGGCCGAGGTGGAGCTGAGACCAGGCCGGGTCTCCAGGCTCGAGCTGCGCGCAGCGCGCTCCGAGCTCCGCGCGGACGGTCGCAGCAGCACCGTGCTGCGGGTCAGGACCTTCGACGCCTTCGGAAACGCGGTGCCCGGCGCCGAGCTGAAGGCCAAGGCCGCGGGCGAGGTGGGCGCATTCGCCTTCCAGGAGAGCACGGACGAGTTCCAGGCGAGCTACACGGCTCCGTTTTCCTACGAGCCGCTCGAGGACACCATCGCCGTCTTCGGATCGGGCACCGACGTGGAGGCCTCCGAGCGGATCGCCCTGTCCCCGAGCAAGCGCCTCGTGTCCATCGGGCCACGGGTGGGTTACGCGACCAACCTGGGCAAGCTGTCGTCTCTGGCCTTTGCCCTGGACACCCAGTTCCGCCTGCCCTTCGGGGACGAGAACCTGCTCGTCGGGATCGAGGGGCTCTACTACTGGACCGACCAGAGCTGGCTCGCCGAGGGCGAGGAGGGGAAGACCTCCCTGTGGGTCCTGCCGCTGCTCGCCCGGGTGAGCTACCAGATCCCGATCGGTCCGCTGGCCCTGTACCTCGGCGTGGCGGGCGGGGCCTCGCTGTCCATGCGGGAGACCTCCTCCGAAAACACGGGCAAGACCTCCTCGTTTGCGGTCCAGATGGCGCTGGCCGGACACCTGGGCCTGGACCTGGAAGCCGGGCCCGGGCGGGTGGCCATCGAGGCGGCCTACCTGTACTCCCCGGCGGAGGACGAGTGGCTCCAGGGCAACCTGGGCGGCCTGCTCATCTTCGCTGGCTACCGATTCGAGATCTAGCGCTCTGGCGGGAGGTATCGTGCCATGAGAATCGCCGCGTACCGATCGAGCGTCCTGCTGCTGCTCGCGTTCAGCCTGGCGTGCCAGGATCAGACCAACCCCCCGCCGGAGGTGATGTCGATCGAGCCGGCCACGGTCTCTTCGCTGGTGAGAACGCCCGCCGTGATCGAGGGGCGGCACTTCTACGGCCTGGTGCGCGAGCGGATCGACTCCGAGGACCCGCCCTCGGTCGACCTCCAGTTCGGGGTGCGGATCGGAGACGAGGCGCTGGCCGACGAGGACGTGGTCTTCGTGGACACCCAGACCCTGCACGTGACCGTGCCCGCAGGGCTCGAGCTCGGCGTCCACGATCTGACCGTGATCACACCGGCCGGCCTGTCCGGAGCCCTGCCCGGGGCCCTGACCGTGGTCGAGGGCGCGGTGGGGCTCGATGTCTCGATCGAGGACGCGCCCGGGGGCCAGGGCGAGCCCATCGGGCCCGTGGATCTGGTCGCCGGCGATTCCCTGGTGCTGTATGCGGTGCTGAGGGACAGCGCGGGCGAGTACGTCATGGACGCCGAGGTGGCCTGGTCGGTCCGGGGCGGAATCGGCACGATCGAGCCCGGGCCGGCCAGCATGACCGCGCTCCAGGCGAGGCAGGCCGGCATCGGATGGGTGGTCGCGGAGCACGCGGAGGCCGAGGGGGCCGAGGCCGGGCCGGTGGTGGTCTCCGCGGCCGAGCTCGCCCGGCTGACCATCGAGGACGCCCCGGCCGGGGCGGGCGTGGAGGTCGGCGAGCTGCTCCAGCTCGACACCGACGACGTCCTGGTCTTCTTCTCGGTCGGCCGAGACGCTTACGGCAACTTCGTGGCAGACGAGAGCGCGACCTGGAGCCTGACAGCGGACCTGGGCGAGATCCAGCCAGGCCCGGCCGCGAGCTCCATGCTGGATCTCAAGAACCCCGGCGCGGGCCGGGTGCGCATCAGCCACCCCAGCCTTCCGGGCGATGAGACCGGCAACCTGGTGGTGGGCCCGGGCGCGGTCGTCCGGGTGCGGATCGAGTCGAGCCCCGGCGGCCTGCGGCACGAGATCGGCGAGATGACCATGGATGCCGGCTCGATGCTGCCGGTCTACGCGGTGGGCTACGACGCGGACGGCAACCACGCCGGCGAGACGGAGGTCAGCTGGTCGGTGACCGGCGGCATCGGCTTCATGGATCCCGAGGGCCCCGCGTCCCAGTCGGTCTTCCACCCGACCACCCCCGGGGTAGGCCAGGTGATCGCCGCGCCCCAGGACGCCGTGGGCGACACGACCGGCGACATCACGGTCCTGGCCGGCCAGCTCGCCCGGGTCTTCATCGAGGACGCTCCGGGCGGTGCGGGCCAGGAGCTCGCAGCCCAGGTCCTGAACGTGGAGGACCGGCTCGAGCTCTTCGCGGTCGGCCGCGACGGGGCCGGCAACTTCATCAGCGACGTCCAGGTCACCTGGTCTGCGAGCGGCGGTATCGGCGTGATCCCGGTCGGCCCCAGCTCCTTCGCCACCTTCCGGGCCACCGAGATCGGCTCCGGCACGGTGAGCGCCTTCCACGCCAGCGTGCCGGGCGACGATCTGGACATCCAGGTGAGCGCCGGCGGGCTGGTCCAGGTGCAGATCGAGGACGCACCCGGCGGGGCCGGGGTAGCGGTCGAGGATCTGGTCACGAGCCCGGACGACCCTGCCTTCACCGTCTGGGCCGTGGGCCGGGACGCCTCGGGCCACTACCTGGGCGAGGAGGCGGTGGCCTGGTCGCTGACCTCCAACATCGGCACGCTCACGCCGAGCGCCGACGCGCACTCGGCGACCTTTCAGCCGGGCCGGGCGGGCAGCGGCCGGATCCGGGCCGATCACCCCGATCCCGTTGTTCGAGACGACCAGACCGGCACGATCACCGTGGCCGCGGGCGAGATCTTCCAGATCCGGATCGAGACCGCGCCCGCGGGCGCCGGCAGCGAGGTGGCCTCGCGCGTCCTCGTCACGGGCGACTCCATGAATCTGTACGCCGTGGGCCGCGACCGGGCGGGCAACTTCGTGTCCGACGAGGTCGTGGACTGGGCGGTCACGGGCGGCATCGGCTCGCTGACCTTCGCGAGCGGAAGCACGACGGCGCTCATCGCCGGCAGCGCCGGGACCGGGACCGTGGAGGCGGACAAGCCAGGCTTCGGCAGTGCTCCGGACGACGTGACCGGCACCATCACCGTGACCGCCTCGAACATCGTCGAGTACGTGCGCATCGTGGAGGCTGCCGATTGCGGGGCCTCCGAGGTGGCCGATGCGACGGTCGGCACCGATCTGGACATCGTCCTGTACGCCATCGGCTTCGATGTCGGGGACAACTGCATCGGGCCGGTGGACGTGACATGGTCGGTCGCCGGGGGGATCGGGACGGTCATCCCGGGCCCCGACACTCAGACCCTCTTCGACCCACGCAGGGTGGGCGCGGGCTCGATCTCGGCCTCCCGCGCCCTGGCCACCGGCGACTCCGTGCTCTACACCGTGAACGCCGGCGCGCTGGATCACGTGGTGGTGGAGGACCAGCCCGGCGGCATCGGCGGCGAGGTGGGGGCCGTGCCCATGACCGCCGACGAGACGCTTGCACTCCACGCGGTGGGCTACGACGCCGACGCCAACTTCGTCTCCGACGAGACGGTCAGCTGGTCGGTCACCGGCGGCATCGGCGCCGTCTCTCCGGGATCGGGCGAGAGCACCTCCTTCGACGCCCGGACCGCCGGCTCCGGCACGGTGGTCGCCACCCATGGCTCCGTGCCCGGAGACGCCACCGGGCTCATCTCCGTGTCCGCCGGCGAGGCCTTTGCGGTCCACATCGAGTCGGCCCCGGGCGGCCAGGGCTCCGAGATCGGCGCGCTCTCGATGACCGCGGACGACAGCCTGCCGGTCTACGCGGTCTCGCGCGACGCCGACGGGAACTTCACCTCCGACGAGAGCGCGACCTGGTCGGTGAGCGGCGGGATCGGCTCCCTGGACCCCGGGCCCGCCGCAAGCGCGGTCTTCGAGGCCGTCAGCGTGGGTCAGGGCAGCGTCACGGTCCATCACCCGAGCCTCCAGGACGACAGCACCGGGACGATCACCGTGAGCGCGGGAGACCTGGCCGCGGTCCGCATCGAGGACGCGGCCGGAGGCGCGGGGGCCGAGATCGCCGCGGTCGATCTGAGCTGCGACGATCTCCTGCCGGTCTTTGCCGTCGGCCGGGACGCGGACGGCAACTTCACCTCCGACGAGAGGGTGACCTGGAGCGCGAGCGGGGGGATCGGGACCATCAACGCGGGGCCTTCCTCCTCGGCCGTCTTCGACCCCACCAGGCAGGGTACGGGCGCGGTGCGAGCGGATCACGCGGTCGTCGGCTTCGATCTGACCGGCGAGATCCGCGTGAGCATCGGCGCGCTGTACAGGGTCCGGATCGAGACGCAGAGCGGCGGCGCGGGCAGCGAGATCGGCTCGCTCGCGCTCTCCGTGGGTCAGGACCTGGGCATGTACGCGGTCGGCCGGGACCGGGACGGCAACTTCGTCTCCGACGAGAGCGTGGCCTGGTCCGTGAGCGGCGGGATCGGCTCGGTCTCTCCGGCCAGCGGCTCGGTGACGACATTCTCCGCCGAGCTCACGGGCAGCGGCCAGGTGCTCGCAGACCACGCGGCGGTCCTGGACGACAGCACCGGCACCATCACGGTCTCCGGGCAGAACCCCGTCGACTATGTCATGGTGGTAGACGCCGAGGGCTGCGCCGGGAGCGAGATCGCGCAGCTCGAGCTCGACGCCGACCAGCAGGTCACGCTCCACGCCGCGGGCTACGACTTGAACGACGCCTGCCTGGGCCCGGCCGAGGTCAGCTGGCAGATCGAGGGCGATCCCATCGGCACGCTCGATCCGGCCGGCCCCTCGACGTCCACGCGCTTCGATGCGACCTTCGTGGGCAGCGGCAGGGTCGTCGCCCGGCCCGTGCTGGGGACCCAGGGCGAGGTGGACATCGACGTCACGCCCGGCGCCCTGGCCCAGGTGCGGATCGACGATGCGCCGGACGGCATCGGCAGCCCGGCGGGCACCAGGAGCATGAGCGCGGACCAGAGCTGGGATCTCTTCGCCGTGGGCTACGACGCGGACGGCAACTTCACGGACATGCAGACCGTGGGCTGGGCGGTCACCGGCGGGATCGGCGCGGTCAGCCCGCCGAGCGGCGAGCAGACCACCTTCTCGGCCGGCAAGGTCGGCTCCGGCACGGTGACCGCGGACCTGGACGGCTTCGGGAGCGCGCCGGACGACGCCACCGGGACCATCACGGTGAGCGTCGGGGCGCTGTACCGGGTGCGCATCGAGGACGCTGCCGGCGGCACCGGAAGCGAGATCGGCTCGCTGGCCATGAGCACGGACGGGGATCTCGACGTCTTCGCCGCGGGCCGGGACGCCGACGGCAACTTCGTGTCCGATCAGAGCGTCACCTGGAGCCTGACCGCGGCCATCGGTGAGATGTCGCCCGCTTCGGGCGCCGCGTCCGTCTTCGATCCCACCTCCCCGGGGACCGGCCGGATCCGGGCCGAGCACGCGACGGCCCTGGCCGACGAGAGCGGCGACATCTCGGTCTCGGTCGGGGCGCTGGCCGAGATCCGGATCGTGAGCCAGGCGGGCGGGGCGGGCGCGGAGATCGGGGCAGTGAGCAGGACCGCGGATCAGAGCCTGGACGTCTTCGCGGCCGGCTTCGATGCGGACGGCAACTACCGCTCCGACGAGAGTGTGACCTGGAGCGTGAGCGGGGGTATCGGATCCATCGATCCCGGCCCGGCCGCGAGCTCGGTCTTCTACGCCGACACGGTCGGCACGGGCTATGTCCGGGCCGACAAGGCGGGCTTCGGCACGAGCCCGGACGACAGCACCGGCCTGATCACCGTGACCCACGGAGCGCTCGACGACTTCGGCATCGATACGATCGCGAGCCCCAAGGTCGCGGGCGTGGCCTTCGCGATCTTCATCCGGGCCCGGGACGCGGACGGCAACCCGGTCCTGTCCTACGCGGGCTCGGTGGACATCTCCGATCTGAGCGGCAGCATCTCGCCCGCGACCAGCGGCGCGTTCTCCTCGGGCGTACGCCAGGAGACGGTCGTCATCTCGGCGCTCCACACCGGCGACGTGATCAGCGTGAGCGACGGCGCGGCGAGCGGCCAGTCCAACGCCTTCGACGTGGAGGGCTCGGGCCAGGCGGAGCTGTGGGCCAGCATCGCGGGCGAGCCCTGCTGTCTCTTCGAAGGCCAGGCGATCACCGTCACCCTGCGGGTGGACAACACAGGCTCGGTCGGCGAGACCAACGTGATCCCGCTGTCCGCCTGCTCGCCCGCGGACTGGCCGTGCCTGTCGGGCAGCGGCTCGGCCTCGCAGGCTTCGGGCCCGACCCCGGCCTCTGCCGACATCCCGCCCGGCGGCTACCAGGACTTCGTCTGGACCTACACCACGGCCCCGGGGGACGGCGGCATCGTGCAGTATACCGCCTATGCCCAGGGCGACACGGCGATCTCGAACGAGCCCACGAGCGACGACGTGAACATCTTCCCGGCCGACTGCTCCCTGTACCCGCCGCAGGCAGACGCGGGATCGCTCGGCCCGCTGACCTGCGCCGAGGCCCAGGCCGGGGTGCAGATCGGCGGATCGCCCACGGCCTGGGAGGGCACGGCGCCCTACGCCTATGCCTGGACGCCCGGGAGCGGGCTGGACGACGCCTCGATCGCGAACCCCACGGCGACCCTGGTGACCAGCACGAGCTTCGGGGTCCTGGTCACGGACGAGAACGCCTGCACGGCGTCGTCGAGCATCGACATCGAGGTGCTCACCCCCACGGCGGTCTTCGCGGTCAACCCCGGCTCCGGCTGCACCAATCCATCACCGCCGCCCAACTCGACGAGCTTCAACTTCTCGGGCGGCGGATCGACCGGCGAGAACAGCCTGTGCTACACCTTCGACTTCGGGGACGGAGATGGCGACGGGCCCAGGATCTCGCCGAACAGTTCGCATGCCTACAGCGACGAGGGGGTCTTCCTGGCCAGGCTCACGGTCCAGGAGGGCTGCAGCGGGGCCTGCTCGGTGTGCACGGGCTGCGTGGACACCGCCTTCCACAAGGTCTACGTGGCCCTGCCCGGCGATCCGGCCGGGGCGCTGACGTTCAACACGACCGACACGCCGCCCGATGCGGGCACGCCCTGCAGCGCGGACTACTGGCAGACCTTCACCTCGATGGCGCTTTCCGCCTGCGGCGGCGGCGCCATGGGCGCCGGCGAGGTGATCACGGTCGAGGCCGTGCGCGGCAAGATCCCCGCAGGCGAGGACACGGATCCGGGCACAGGCGGCATCCAGCTTTTGACCGACACGACCAGCCGGGTGAGCTTCCACCTGTGCGCCGACAAGGTAGGCGGCGCTGCCCTGGTCATGGCCCGGGCCGCGCTCGGGGCTGCCGAGGGCACGGCCAGCACGAGCTTCGAGGGCTCGGCTTCCCTGCCCGTGGTCAAGGACTTCGGCCCCTCGGGCTACCTGGAAATCCCGCCGCCGCACGTGATCGTCCGCTTCGACAAGGACATGGATCCGAGCACGATCGATGACTCCACCTTCCAGGTCCACGACGAGGCCATGCTCGACCTGGACGGCACGATAAGCTACGACCCCGAGACCCGCACCGCCCGCTTCGTGCCCGACGCGCCTCTCGACCCCGCAGCCGAGGTCCACACCGTGCACCTGAAGAAGACCATCGAGGACATCTTCGGCATGCAGCTCGACGGCGACTTCGACGGGGTGGCCGAGGGCAGCACCGAGGATCGCTTCATCTTCGTCTTCGGCGCCACCGCCGACCAGAGCCCGCCGAGCTGCACCTGCAACGCCATCTCGCCCGGCACCTTCTCGCCGGACGGGGACGGGGTCCAGGACACGGCCACGATCCCGGTGAGCGTCTCGGACGAGACCGGCATGTGGCTGGTGCGCGTCGTGATCCGCGGGCCCGGATCGAGCGCCTATGTGCGCACCCTCACGCTCCCGTTCGGCACCGGCGGCACGGCCAACCTGGTCTGGAACGGCCGGGACGAGTCCGGCCTGGTGGTGCCGAACGGGGTCTACGAGTGCACCGCCGTGGCCCTGGACGCAGCTGGAAACAAGTCGGCCTCCTGCGCGCGTCAGGTGACCGTCTCGGGCGCGCTGGATCCCGCGGACTTCGAGTAGGCCGGGCTACCAGTCGGAAGGGGGCTCTTCGTCCTCGGTCTGGGGGGGCTTCTTCTGGGAGATGGGCTCCTCCCGCTTGGGCTTGTTCTCGGTCTGGCGCTTGGTCTTGTCCTGCTTGCTGTCCTTGGTCTTCTGGCGCTTGTCCATGACACCTTCTCCTTTGTTTCGTTCGGACGGCCCGGCATCGACGCAAGGCGCATGCCACATCCGCTCGTCGCCTCGAAGGCCCCGGGAAGAGCGCAGGAGACCAAAGACAGAGCGCGGTGCTCCGTCGAGATCGGAAGGCAGGGCCTCGATCCATCCGGAAGCCGGATTCCGAAAACCCGACGAGCTCTTGCACTCGGCTCTTTTCTCCCGTCAAGTCCCGTGGTATTCGTTTTGGTGGTCGACTTTCGCGTGAGGTATTCCGATGAGTGAGAAGGCAAAGCCCCAGTACCTGGTCTCATTGTCCCTCGAGCCCATCAAGCTGCCTCCGGTCTCGGACATCCTGGTCCTGGCGAAGAGGCATCCCCAGGGCAAGATCGGCGTGATGGAATCGTTCAAGTTCATCGCGCCCGACGAGTTCGAGATGATCGATATCGACGAGGGGGACGAGACCGTGGAGGCGGTGCTCATCAACAAGAAGATCCTCAAGCGGCTCCCGCAAAACGAGATCCTCGCCACGCTCAAGAAGTACGTCTTTCCGCATGTCTCCAAGGGCGAGGCCGTGAAGGTGGACTTCTCGGTCAAGCTCATCTGGGAAGGCATCGTCGGGGACAAATGAGAGCAGCCCGGGCAGATGGCGGGGGCGCGGTTGTCGACAGGCTTGGCAAGGTCGGCGCGATCTGTCAGCTCGAATATCCGGCAGTCTCGCCTTTCCACAGCACGGCGAAGGTCATCGACAGACTGGCCGAGAAGAAGTACATCGTGGTCGAGGAGGACGAAAGCTTCTGCGGTATCCTCACCCCGGCCGATGCGCTGGCCAATCCCCACAAGCTGGTGATCGACTGCATCACGCCCAAGCCGCCTGTCGCCTGGGATTCCACTGTCGTCGAGGCGTTCTCGCTGATGCGGGAGCACGGTCTCCATGTGCTGCCGGTCTTCGAGGACGGCCGATTCCGCGGCGTCGTGACGTACCAGGACCTGATGTCCGAGCTGACCCGCTGGCTGGGCCGCCTTCAAGACAGTGTGGAGAGCTTAGACCAGCTGGATCTGCTCTCGGCCTCCTTGTCTGGAATCGCTCATGATTTCAATAACATCCTGATGGGCATCTTCGGCCAGATCGCGGAGGCGACCAGGGTGCCGCGGACCGACCAGGACATCTGGAGCAGGATGAAGAGCCTGGAGCAGAGCCTCTCGCTGGCGGGCGAGATGGTGCGACAGCTCCAGTCGTTCACCTCCAGCGGACGTCCGGTAGAGGGCGTGTTGGACGTCTCGCGGGCCATCCAGCAGAACGTCGAGTTCTTTCTCCACGGGTCCAGGATCGAGACGCACTTCTATCTGCAGGTCGGGCTGAAGAAGCTGGCGATGGAGGGCTCGCGGCTGTCGCGCGTGCTCGGCAACCTCGTCATCAATGCCCGGCAAGCCATGCGGGACACGGGCTGTTTGACCGTCCGGGCCAGCAACATGACGATCGATGCGCATTCCGAGCACCCGGTCGCGGAGGGCTCCTATGTGCTGATCGAGCTCAGTGATACCGGATGCGGGATCGATGCGGGTTCTCTCGATCGGATATTCGAGCCGTTCTTCACGACCAAGCCCGATGGCAACGGTCTGGGGCTCGCCATCATCCGCTCGATCCTCCGCGATTGCGGCGGTGGAATCGAGGTGTCATCGGAGCCGGGGAACACGACCTTCCGGATCTACCTGCCCGCCAGGTGATCGCTTTGGGCTTCCAGAGGAAGTGAGGGGCACCCCGCTGCCAGAGGTTTGAGGGCCTCCATGGGGAACCAGGGTAAGGGACCCATTGGCCGGCAAGCCCTGTGAGGAGGGATTGCGGCTGGAGAAGGGTGCCCCTCTATGCCAAATGAGCCGCTCCTCGTGGGATGCCATCCTGGCCATCCACACCCAAAGCCACCCCCGGGACGGCTCCGTGTCGTTTCCGAGAATCCAAGTTTCGTGCCAGGTGCAGCTGCTCGTCGTCTGGCCGGCCCACTTCCATACCTCTTCCCCGAGCATAACCGGTCGGGAAGGGTATGGCCACCCCTTTTCGGATCACCACTTCAGGCGTGATTTCGGAAGCCCGAAGCCGTTATCGTCGCCATCCTTGCCGCAAGAATCCTCGGTAGATTCCTCCGCGCTCTTCTCCTCGCTGCCTCGGGTCTGCTCGTCTTCCGTGGCATCCCGGACCACGACCTTCTTTTTCTTCTTGCTCCTGTCCACCTGAGAGCTCCTTTCCTGGAGCAGCCTGTGTAGTGAGGTTCAATAGTCGTGCCACGGGGCCCGGGAGTGAGCAGGCTCTGGATTGCGCGCTTGAAAACACGGCTGGCATCCGGGGACTCGCCCATGACGAGCAGCCGCGGATCGGTATTTCGGAAGTTGACTGCCCAGATCGCAGTAGCTAGGATCTCCGATCGTCCTCCCGCGGAGTGTTCCGATGATACTCAGGCTGCTGCTGGCAATGGATCGGCAGGCGCTTCAGCGCCGATACAAGAAGCTGCTATCGGACCTGGACGTGCTGGTGACCAGCCCGAAGGGCAGGAAGCATCTCTGGGACAGGATCGCGCGTGAAACCTGCGACGTGGTCATGATCCACGCCTCCATGCTGCCCGCCGACCTCGACGAGAAGCTGCAGCGCTTCAAGAGCCTCATCCACTCGCCTTCCCTGGTGATTCTTTCCGATCGCGAGGACCCGGAGCAGCGGGCCAAGCTGCTCGCAGCGGGCTGCGACGCGGTGCTCAACGAGAGCCTG
The DNA here is from genome assembly GCA_016935365.1 of Deltaproteobacteria bacterium. GTDB lineage: Bacteria > Myxococcota > B64-G9 > B64-G9 > B64-G9 > JAFGRB01. Next base: position 21,088 of record JAFGRB010000079.1, on the reverse strand, counting down.
CCGGAGCAGGAGCTGAAGGAGGTCCTGGGGACGATCATCTCCCGGCGCAACGAGCTCAACAAGCAGCGGCTGGAGCTCAAGCAGCTGGCGATCCACACGCCGAAGCTGGGCGACTTCATCTCCAGAAGCAGAGCCATGCAGGACCTGATGAAGCTGACCCGACGCCTGGTGGATGCCGACGCCTCGGTGCTGATTCTCGGCGAGACCGGCGTGGGCAAGGAGCGGCTCGCCAGGGCCATCCACCTCGACAGCGCGCGCAGGGAGGGCACGTTCGTGGCCGTCAACTGCGGCGCGCTGCCGGAGTCGCTGCTGGAGAGCGAGCTGTTCGGGCACGAGGAGGGCGCCTTCACCGGCGCCACCCGCGCCAGGCGCGGGTGCTTCGAGATGGCCCACCGCGGGACCATCCTGCTCGACGAGATCGGAGAGATGCCCTTTCACCTCCAGGTCAGGCTTCTTCGGGTCTTGCAGGAGCGCGAGATCCAGCGGGTGGGGGGCGAGTGGCCGATCCGGGTCGACGTGCGCGTCATGGCTGCCACGAGCCGCGACATCGGCGAGCTGGTCGAGCGCGGCGAGTTCCGCAGCGATCTCCTCTATCGGCTCAGCGTCGTCCGGCTGAGGGTGCCCCCCTTGCGCGAGCGCAGGGATGATATCCCGGAGCTCGTGAGCAGCTACATGGAGTACTTTCGAAAGACGATGTGCCGGCAGGTGACCGGTATTCGGGAAGAGGCGCTGGAGGCCATGCTGGCCTACGGCTGGCCCGGCAACGTGCGCGAGCTCGTCAATGTCGTCGAGCGCGCCATGCTGCTCGGCGAGGGGGCCGAGATCGGCATCGAGGATCTCCCGGAGGAGATCGTCTGCGTGGGCAAGCCGGGGGGAAGCGCGTCGCGGCTATCGGGCTTTGCCGATCGGCGCCTGTCCTTCCCAGCGCACTGGTTCAAGCGTCCCCTCCACGAGGCCAGGGACGAGCTGTACACCGAGTTCGAGCGAGCCTACCTGACCGCCCTGCTCGAGGAGACCGGCGGGCACATCAACGAGACCGCCAAGCGAGCCGGGGTGACCCCCCGGGCGCTGTTCGACAAGATGCAGCGCTGCCAGCTCAAGAAGGAGAGCTTCAAGCCCAAGAAGGCGCGCAGGCCGGCTCGGAGCTCGTGAGCCCCCTGCACGGGGCCGGCCTACTCGGAGGGTGGATCGACGATCTTGCCCATGAAGAGCATCGCCCGCGAGTGCGCATCGTGGATGACGAAGAGGAAGGGCCGGTCCACGATCATGACATCCCCGACCGCGCCGTCCTCGATGACCACCGCCGTGACAGCCGCCGCCTCGGTGCCCTCCTCGTTGACCTTCACGTAGGTCTTGTGCTTGACCAGGCTGATCCACATGTCGTGATCGGGCTTGATGCCCGAGAAGTCGGCCACGTAAGGCGTGAAGGCATCCTCCATGCCCAGGGCGATGAGCACCTCGTTGAGCGTCTTGTCGTACTCGAGCTCGAAGCGGGGCATGGCGAGCTCCAGCTCCTGCTCCTCGAAGCCGGCCATCCACTCGGTCCAGGTCTCGTCGTCGAGCTGGGCCACCAGGTCGTCGACGGTCTTTCCATCTGCGGGCAAGAAGATGCTCATGCTGTACAGGCCGTTGCCATATGCCAGGTCGACCGCCTGGAAGTCCTCGCAGCGCTGGTAGCGCAAGTCGCCGTGCAGGTGCATCATCTTGACGCTCTTGTCCCCACCCGCGCCCGTGTGGAAGGTGCCGTCCGAGCTGTCCTCCGGATCGAACTGGTAGGTCCAGGTGCCCTTGAAGTAGATCGCGTTGATCAGGACCATCACGGTGTCCGCGCTGGTGCGGTCGAGGATGGTGTCGATCTTCCCGTGGGTCTTCTCCTCGACCCAGGCGTTGATCGCATTCACGGTCCCGGGATCGGTGAAGTCGACCGCCGTGACCAGGGCGTCGAAGAACTCCAGCATCGCGTCGATGAAGGTCTGCAGGACATCGAAGCCCAGCCGGTACCAGATGGAGTTGGCGATCTCCATCTGGACCTCGGGATCCAGACCCACCAGCAGCTCGATCAGGGACCTGTAGCCCTGGTCGATCTCCTCCAGGCTCAGATCTCCGTACTCCAGCGCCGCTCGCATGCCCTGCTCGGTGCTGCCGCCGGTGCCGTTGAAGGTCATCCCCAGGGCGATGGACACGCTCAAGGGCGAGATGAACACGTTGCCGCCGTCGGACTCCGCGATCACCTCGTGGAGCAGCTTGAAGCCGAAGCGGTTGGAGGCCTGGACCAGGCTCTGCTCCACCTCGGTCAGCTCGCGGACGTCGACCGGGCCCGGGCCGTTCGAGCCGCAGCCCAGCGCCAGCGAGGCGGACAGGTAAACCGCAGCCGTCATCGTTCTCATTCGCATTAGAGCTCCTCCCTCTTGTCCGTCATCCGTCGACCCGCGATCATAGCAAGGATCGTTCCCCGCGTGCGGATCGATATCTCCACCATAATATCCTGAAAAACAGAGACTTACAATGGCGCCCGTGGGCCGAGCTATCCGCGCTGTGCGTTTGACCACACATTGACTGACCGAGCGCGAGGCCAGAACCAGGCGATACCCCAAAAAAAGTGGGCGTTCCGTGGTTTCAAGTCCAGATCGGAGTTTGTGGAAGAGAAAAATACCCCAGTGTCGCTACCTGTGTATCGAAGTCTAATTTCGGTTTGCACATCAGCGGATTTCACCTCCCCCCTTGCGGGGGAGGTCGACCCGCCGAAGGCGGGGCGGGTGGGGGTCCAGGGCATCCGCGATGGCCTGGAGCACGGCATCGAGCTCGGCGAGCACCTCGTGGTTCCAGAAGCGCAGGACCTGGAAGCCCTGCCCCTCGAGCCAAGCGGTGTGCTGGGCATCGTAGTCTTCCATCTGGGCATGCTGTCCACCATCGACCTCGATGACCAGCTTGGGCTCCAGGCAGACGAAGTCGACGATGTATTCGCCCAGCGGTTGCTGTCGGCGGAACTTGCGTCCCAGCACCTGACGTCGTCGCAGCCGGGCCCACAGGGCGCGTTCGGCATCGGTCATGTCCTTGCGTAGCTGTCTGGCGCGGTCTCGTCTCATTTCTTTTACGCTGCAATGAATAAGACCTCACCAGCTTGGATCAAATTGCTTGCGCACGCCAACACCAGCGAGGTCTCGATGGCGCACATCATACAGCCCTACATGTTCAGCTGGAAGGACATCGATGCCGACAGCGACCTGAACCGACTGCGCCTGGTGCTGTCGGTGTTGTCCGACGAGGGCTTCGTCAGCCTGCTCGAGCAGCGTCGCGGCAGAGGCCGCGACGACTACCCCGTCCGGCCTGTCTGGAATGCACTGCTGGCAGGCGTGGTCTTCCAGCACCCGTCGGCTGCATCCTTGCTGAGGGAGCTGCGTCGCAACGGCGAGCTGCGCAAGCTGTGCGGCTTCGACCCCTTGCTCGGTGCGGCGGCGGTTCCCACCGACCACGCCTTCGGTCGCTTTCTTGCCGTGGTGATGGAGCACCTTGACGAGCTGCTCGAGATCTTCGCTCGGCTCGTCGAAGGCCTCAGGCACAAGCTGCCCGGGCTGGGCAAGAGGCTGGCGGTGGACTCCAAGGCCATCCGGTCATGGGGACTGCCGGTCAGGGACGAAGACAAGCGACAGCAGTCCGACCGCCGCCGTGACATGGACGCCGACTGGGGAACCAAGACGTTCAAGGGCGTGCGAGCCGATGGGAGCAAGTGGGAGAAAGTCAGCCGCTGGTTCGGCTACAAGCTGCACCTGATGGTCGATGCCGACTACGAGCTGCCGCTGGCCTTTGAGGTGACTCAGGCGTCGTGTTCGGACATGAAGCACCTGATGCCCTTGGTTGAGAAGCTTGCGGAAAGGCACCCGGACTTGGCCGAAGCCGCCGAGGAGCTCAGCGCTGACAAGGGCTACGACTCGACGGCGAACAACACCGAGCCGTTCGACGACTACGGCATCAAGCCGGTTATAGACCATCGAGCGCTGTGGAGGGAAACACAGTCGGACCAGGGACCCTCGACCAGGATTGTGTTCGACGAGCGGGTCGACTCGTTCGTCTACGATGAGCAGGGGCACGTGCTGTGCGTCTGCCCGCAGACGCAGGAGCACCGCGAGATGTTCTTCTGCGGCTTCGAGCAGAAGCGCCAGACTCTCAAGTATCGCTGTCCCGCAGCGGCCTGCGGCTTCGAGTGCAAGGGCAGAAAAGCCGGCGAAGCGCGGGCCTCGGTGGGCAGCTTCGGGCGCGTGATCCGCGTACCGCTCGACAAGGACCGCAGGATATTCACGCCCATCGCCCGGCACACTGCCAAGGACCAAGGCATATGCCCGGCGGACCTCTGTCGAGCGAGTCGACTCCCGGCTCGACCGAGTGCTCGGCTTCGAGCAGCACACAATCCGTGGTCTGATGAAGATGAAAACCAGGCTGACCCTTGCCCTGTGCATTATGCTGGCCATGGCATTGGGCAGGATCGAAGCAAACCAGTCTGAGCTGATGAGGTCGATCACCGCCCCCGTCAGGCAAGCTGCCTGACTGCTCAACCAAAGCTGGGCTGGCAAGCGTTTAGGCGCCAGGCCTGTGTCTTCCCACCGGCCAGACTGCCTTGATCGCCTTGCTCATGTGGCGTTCCCCCCTCCCGCCCCGCCTCCGGCGGGTCGACCTCCCCCGCAAGGGGGGAGGTGTTGCTGCGGTCCACTCGATTTCTACCTAGAAACCTCTACAGCGCGGATCGCTCTGGGCCCGCCTCCCGCGGAGCCCTCAGTTTTCCGCTCATCTGCACTCAGAAAGCAGCCGGCCAGTCGCGCATCAGGGGGACGGGCAGGATCCATGGCTCCTCGGGGTCTGCATCCGGGTCCCGGTCCTCGAGGCCGGGGGGCAGGGGCTCGCCCGGGTGCGTGACCTGCCAGAGCACCCCGCCGAGTCCTGCTGCGCGGTCGGGGGCCGAGAAGTCCATCTGCAGGGACGCCTGCGCGCCGGGCCCGTGCAGCGCATTGAGCTCGAAGGGCACGGACAGCTCGCGCAGCTCGTAAGGCGTGTAGTCCGGGCTGGCGCTGAAGCAGTCGTAGACCGGCACGGCCGTCTCGTCGAGCAGGTTCAGGGCCGGCATGCCGAGGATCAGCCCGTAGGTCCGGACCAGGCTCGGCAGGCCGTAGTGGACCGAGGAGGTGTAGCCCTTTCGGGTGTACGGCGAGACGAGCAGGGCGATGGAGCGGTAGTTGTCCACGTGATCGGCTCCGCTCTGCGGATCGTCCTCCACGATGATGATCAGCGTCTCGGGCCAGTAGGGGCTGTGGCTCAAACGGTCGACCAGCAGGCCGGTGGCGTAGTCGTTCTCCGCGATCAGATACTGGGGCGTGGGCTTGCCGGGCGTGGAGCCGAAGGTGTGGTCGTTGGGCAGCAGGAGGTAGACGAAGGGCGGGAAGATGCCCGCCTCGACCTCCTCCATGAACCACCCGACCCGCGTGGCGTCGGGCGTGTCGTAGAGGTTCATCCCGTAGTCCAGCACGTAGTCCAGGTTCACCCGGTCGGCGAAGCGGTCGAACTCGCCCCCGATGCCCACGGCCTGCCCGTAGTCGCGGAAGTCGATGCCCGCCTGGTCCAGCTTCTGCCAGATGAACGCCCCGGCCGGGTAGTCCACCTGCCGGATGCCGATGCCCGGCACCTGCCCGGTGGACCGGCTCCAGGAGTGCCAGCTCTTCTCGGAGAAGTCGTTGATGGTCGTCGCCACGCTCCAGTAGTGGCCCTGGACGCTGACCTCGTTCGAGCAGTGGTAGTTGTCCAGGTTGCAGAACTCCCGGGCGAGCTTGTGCAGGTTGGGCGTGACGTCCTCGCCGAACATGACCAGGGCGGGATCGCCGTCCGTCCCCTCGAGGTCGCCCAGGTTCTGGTCGTAGGTCTTGTTCTCCCGCAGGACGAACACGACGTGCTTGATGGGGGACGGCTCCCCCAGCGCGCGGGGAAGCGGAAAGGCCTTGCCCAGGCAGCGGTCCGGGTAGAAGCCCAGCGGGTAGGTGTTGTTGGCGTGGATGACGCCCACGTACCCGGCGAGCTCCCGGTCCGAGGGCACGGGTGCGATCGTGAGGCTGCCCTGCATCCGGGTGTGGATCCAGGTTCTGTCCAGGTTCGGGCCGAGGCCGCGGCCCTTGGCGTTGACGATGTAGAGATGCTGCCCGTCCCGGCTCGCATGCACCGCCGTGGGGTACCAGCCGGTCGGGATGCTGCCCAGGATGGCGCCGTCTGCCAGCGACAGGACGTCGATGCTGTTCTTCTGCGCGCAGGCCACGTAGAGCCGCTGACGGCGCTCGTCCAGCGCCAGGCCCACCGGGCTCAGACCGACCGGCTCGTCCGGCTGCCTTCGGAGCGGCCACGAGGCGACGAGCGCGTCGCTGGACGTGTCGATCACGTCCACCCGGTCGGCGTCCGAGCAGGCGACGAAGAGGCGCCCGTCTTCGGCCAGCAGCAGGTCCTCCGGGTTCTTGCCCACCTCCACCCGCGCGAGGACCGCCCCCGAGTCGGGATCGAGCACGGCCACCAGGCCGGGCTCGCCGAGGTCGGCCCGCCCCCACAGGGAGACGTACAGCCGCGCCCCGCCGGGGCCGAGCAGCACATCGTAGGGCAGGGTCATGAGCCTGGTGCTCCAGCGATGCTCGCCGCTCGCGCAGTCCACCGCCTTCAGCTCGTTCGCGGTCTGGGCCGCCACGAAGAGCAGCCCCCGGCCCTCGTCCAGGGCCATTCCGGCCGGGAAGCCGTCGAGCTCGATGACCCGCTCCTCTCGCAGCCTGCCGTCCGCCTGGACGTCGAAGACCTCCACCCGCTCGGCAGCACCGCCCGCGGCAAAGAGCCGGCTCCCGTCGCCGCTCACGACCAGACCGTAGAAGAAGCCGAGCGGCGGGCTGCGATCCACGCTCTGCACGACCTGCGGTGCAGCCAGATCGACGACCGAGAGGCTCTGGTAGCGGTCTGGCCCGTAGCCGTGGCCGTTGTTGGTCACCACCAGGGTCGAGCTGTCCGCAGACAGGAGCAGGTTGGTGGGAAAGGATCCCAGATCCAGCTGGATCCCCACGGGCGAGATCCGCCTTCCCCCCGGGATGACCCATCCGCCCTTGCCGTCGGGGCCCACCGGGAGCTCGGCGTCCGGAGTCGACCGCATCTCGCAGGCGGGCAGGGTCGAGAAGTGCCAGCTGAGCTCCTTCTCCAGCGGCTGGCCCCGGAGGTCCTCGATCCCCCTTTCCAGAGAAGCCCGGTAGCTGCGCCCGGCCAGCAGCAGGCGATGGGGCGTGAAGACCAGCGGGCCTCCGCCCTCGCCGATTGCGACCTCGCCGGGAACCGGCTCGCCGTCCAGGCTCAGCGCCAGCGGAGGCGCGTCCGAGGCGAAGCGGACCCGGCGGTCGAAGGCCACCTGGACCGCGGCATCCAGCGGAACACCGCCCGCGCCGTCCTGCGGGTAGATGGACACGATCCGGGGCCCGTCCTCTCCGCCGCAGGCCGGCATGCAGAGTGCCATTGCCACGGCCAGCGCGCGCGTCTTGCCGGACATGCCTTCCGTCCTTCACCACCGCACGACGAGCCGTGCCGGTGAGCCGTAGCGGCCGAGCCGCCAGTTGTAGAGGATGATGCCGCGGGCCTCTCCGCCCGCGGCCTGGAAAGCGAGGCTGGCTGTCGGGCCCAGGCCGGCGGACAGCCGCGCCTCGGCGGTGCTCAGCCAATCTCCGTACCCCCCTCTGGGTGCGGGCCCGTTCAGATGACTGAGGATGCCGCGGCTGTCCGCCCGGTCCGGCGGCAGGCGGAGATCCCCAAGCGGCTGTCCGTCGAGCGTGACCGCGACCGCGCTGCCCGGAGCCGTGGACACGGTCTGGGGTGCGCCTCTGGTATTGGCGGCGAGCTCTCCGGAGAACACGACCGAGACAGGCTGCCGGCCCTGTGCCTGCGCCGGCACCTCCACCGTGCACCGAAGCAATCCCTCTCCCAGGACGCCCACCGCATGGACGTGCCCTTCGACCCGGGCCGTGCTGTCCGCATCCAGGTCCCCGGCGCAGGCCGCCAGGTCGACCAGCAGGCTGCACTGCCAGGCGTCGCAGATCGTGTCGGGCGGCGCGAGGGGCACGATCTCGCCGGGCAGGTAGTTGACCGCCACGGGCTGCTCCTTTGCGTCCAGCCACTCGGCCAGCACGTAGGCCGGGCCCGTCAGGCCGGGAGGAAGAACGAGCGGGACGGGCTCGAGCAACGCGGGCTGGAAGGGCAGCGCAGCCGCTGTCACCGTCGCATCGGATGCGGCGAGGTCGTGCTGGTCGAAGAGCGTCAATCGCAGGCTCTGCCCCCGGGCCGGAGATCCGGACCAGCGGCTGACGAAGGGGCTGACGATCAGCGGCTCGCCCTGCTGGATCTGGAAGAAGGGCTCGTCGAAGCCCACGAAGTCGGCCGCGTTGATCGAGGCCGCGGTGATCGGATCGGGATATCCGAGCTCCTTCTCGGTCCGGTCGTAGTCCAGAAGCCCGTTGTGCTCGAACTCCACGTCGTACAGCTCGGTGAACACGTAGCCCACGACCGGAGCGTGACGGCGGAACAGGCCCGTCAGGATCCGAAGCCCCCAGGAGATGTCCCGGTCGTGCCGCCACTCCTCCCCCAGGGGCTCGATGGAGAAAGGCCCGTACTCGGTGTTGAGGAGCGGGGCGCCGTCCTGCGACTCGCCGGGAACGAAGTTGAAGTCGGAGCCGGTAAAGCACGCGGAGGTCCACTCGGAGACCGCGGCCTCGAAATCGGCGGGGTCCTCTCCGTAGAGGTGGAACGAGTTGATGTCGGTGCCGGAGACGTGGTCATAGCGGGTGGTGGAGTTGTCCTCCACCAGGCGCGACGGATCCAGCGACCTGGCCCGCGCGAGCATCTCCTTCACGAAGGCCTGCTTCTCGGCGTCGTAGGGCGAGTCGATGCCGTCCAGGCCCCAGGTCTCGTTGAACAGGGTCCACCAGAGGATGGATGGATGGTTGGCGTCTCTGCCGAGCAAGCCCTCCATGAGCCGGCCCCAGCGCTCCCGGGACTCGGGCGAGTCGCCGGACAGGAACGGGTAGATCCCGTTGCAGGGCACGTCGGCATCCACCAGCAGGCCCAGCCGGTCGGCGTGGTAGAGAAGCCGGGCTTCCTCGGCCTTGATGTGCAGGCGGACCAGGTTGTAGCCCGCCCGCTTGGCTGCTTCGAGGTCGGCGATGATCGTCTCCTCGTCCGGATAGCTGTATGTCCCGTCCGGATGGTAGCCCTGGACCAGCACCCCTCGGATGTAGACCGGCTCGCCGTTCAGATGGACCGCCTCGAAGTTCTGGCCCTCGACCGCCTGTCGCGAGACGCGTCGCCAGCCCGCCACCACCCGCAGGGCGTCGGTGCCCTGGTCGCACCGGAGGCGGAACTCCAGCCGGGCGAGCTGAGGATCCGCCGGGCTCCAGGCCGAGAGATCCGGCACCTGCACCCGCAGGCCGGAAAAGCGCGGCTGCTCGATCCTCTCGCGCAGCAACGCCCGATCGCCGCTCGCCTCGGCGTAGGCTCTCAGGACGCAGTGGGAGAGCGGGCCCTCCACCTCGCCGCGGAGCTCGAAGCCGCCGGGCTCGCCCGGAAGCGGGTACAGGGCCAGGCGCCGGATCGCGGTCGTGGCCGCCCGCTCCAGGTAGACGGTCTGCCACACGCCGCCGACATGGGCATACCAGGGGCTGCCCTGCTTGCCGTGGGGATGCTCGGCGTCGTTGCCCACGTCCTGGACTCTCAGGACCAGCTCGTTGTCCCCGTCCTCCAGGTAGGGCGTGATGTCGGATCGGAATGGCAGGTATCCGTCGTCGTGCTCGGCCACCGGATGGCCGTTGATGAACAGGCTGGTGTGCCAGTCGGCAGCCCCGACGACGAGGTGGACCGGCCGGCCCTGCAGCGCCTCGGGCAGGCTGAAGGAGCGCCGATACCAGCCGATGGCCCCCTGGTCGCCCGTGTCGCGGTCGATTCCGGACAGCCGGCTGGTCCAGGGAAACGGCACCAGGATGCGAGCCTCGAAGGCGCGGCCCGGTTCCGACCAGTTCTCGGCGAGGCCCACGTCGTCCGGATCGAGCTGGAAGGACCACTCGCCGTTCAGGTTGAGCCAGTGCTGCCGTCTGAGATCGGGCCTCGGGTGCTCGGGCCGGGGAATGCCGGGCACCGGCGCATCCGGCCAAGGCTCCCAGACAAAGGGGGGATCGGCCATGTCCCAGCCGTCCCTGCAGGCGATCGCCGCAAGGGCCAGGAGCAGGGGCAGGCAGCACGCGGGTCGGATCTGCATTCCGGATCTTGTGGATACCACCCGCGCGTCTCGTGCGTCAAGCCGGGGCCGGCGTCTAGATCTGACGGCATTGGCGCCTGGACGCGCCACTGCTCGCGAGCTCCCGGCTCGATTGTTCTTTGTTGACCAGTGCTTACCCCGCGGGCTGTCTGGCCCGATGCTTGCAATAGACCGGGGTGGAGGTGGGTCATGGCGAAAAGAACCGTTGTGCTGTCTATCCTGTGCAGCGTGCTCTTGGGCTGTGGAGGCATCCAGACCGACCCCTGCGAGTGCGAGACCTGCTCCGGGCGTGGATACTGCGTGGCAGACATGACGGCCCCGCTCAACAGCGCCGGGGGGAGCCTGTGCCTGTGCGATCCGGGCTTCCACCCCGAAGGGCTCGCCTGCGTCGAGGATCCGGAGCCGGTCCGGGATCCGTGCGAAGGGCAGGACTGCTCGGGTCACGGCAGGTGCAGGATCGCGGTGGACATCGCGATATCGGCCGACTATGCACCGGCCGAGTGCTTGTGCGACGAGGGATTCCACTCCCAGGGGCTCGCGTGCGTGAGGAACGAGCCCGCCGATCTCTGCCAGGATGTGGATTGCTCCGGATATGGACGCTGCGTGGTGGATGTGGCGGTAGATTCGGTCGACGGCGCCCCGGCACCGCGCTGCGTCTGCGATCCGGGCTACCATCCCGAGAACCTCGCCTGCGTGATGAACGACGCGGCCGATCCTTGCGCGGCTGTCGATTGCAGCGGTCGTGGAATCTGCATGGCGGACGCCGTCTCCGCCGATGCCGCGGCTGCACCGCTATGCGTCTGCGACGATGGCTCCGTGGACGGCGACCTGGCTTGCATTGCGCAACCTCAAGACGATCCGTGCGCAGGTGTGACGTGCTCCGGGCACGGAAGCTGCGCCCTGCGATCCGCGGACGATAGCCCCGATGGCTCGTCGATCGAGTGCCTCTGCGAGCGAGGCTTTCACGCCGAGGGTCTGAGCTGCGCGCCGAATGACGCCGCGGACCCCTGCCAGCACGTCGACTGCAACGGCCACGGCGAGTGTGTGGTCGTCTCCGATCAGCTCGACGCCGCGCCCGAATGCGTCTGTCAGGCGGGCTATCGGGTCGAGGGGACGAGCTGTGTGCCCGAGGCCCGGAACCCCTGCGAGGGCATCTCCTGCTCGGGCCACGGGTACTGCATCGCGACCGTCAGCGAGGGAGGTGCCGGAGCGACCTGTGTCTGTGATCCGGGCTTCCACCCCCAGGGGCTCGCGTGTGTGTTGGACGCATGCGGGCCTGCCAACTGCGACGGTTGCTGCGACGAGTTCATGCGCTGCCAGCCCGGCGACACGCTCGATCAGTGCGGATCGGGTGGCCAGCAGTGCAGGATCTGCGGCCCCTCGGACGAGGAGATCCGGGACAACCTGGGCAAGTACTGGCACTACCGCAACCGCCTGCGCACGCAGTTCATGGCCGTGGGCGAGGGTCAGGGCTACTCCCTGCCGGCCGCCTGGGTGTCCGGGCCCCTGAGGGAGGGGAAGCTGGGCGCGATCACCTGGAGCGACACCACCAGCTACATGGGCTGGTACCTGGCGGCCCTGGCCACGGAGCACTACCTGCTCAGCCACCCGGAGAAGTTCCCCGGCTATGCGGGTGCCCAGGACAGGAGAGAGGCGAAGCGGACCGTGGAGAACGAGCTCTACTACGCGCTGAAGGCCGTGGCGCGCCTGGACCGGCGCGCGGAGAGCGTGTTCTCCGAGAGCGCGCCGGACACCCCGGGCTTCTTCATCCGCGACGACGTGAACGAGCGCTTCTTCCGGGTCAGCGGGCTGAACGAGCGCTACCGGCACTTCCAGTCGGGATACCAGGCCGGCGGAGACGAGATGAGCCAGGATCAGGTCATCCATCTCCTGCTCGGCCTGGCGCTGGTCAAGAAGCTCGTGCCCGAGTCGCTCGAGGTCGACGGCATGAATATCCGCCGCCAGGTCGTCAAGCGGTCGGTCGACATGGTGGAGTGGATGTCGGCGCGGCGGCCTTGCTGCCGCGACGGAGATCCTCCCTACGAGTGTCCGGGAGCGGGGAAGCTGCTCGAGGAGTGCGCCGACATCACCATCTCGGTCCACGATCGCTGGCTGATCTTCAACCCGGCCCGTGAAGCCCTGGTCGCCCGCGGCTGGTGCGCAGACCGGCACGTCGGGGGTCTGGTCAAGGCGATCCGGATCATCACGGACGGTGCCCGGGACTACGGACCCTACGCCCACGAGGAGCACTGGAGCAAGTGGCGCTGTCTGGCCACCGACAACTGCATGATCGAGGGCGACTCCATCTTCTACAACCACGCCATGCGCATGGCCCTGGGCGCGATCCCCGGCCGCTGGGACAGGGACGAGGATTTCAACTCCATGGACATCCTCATGAAGCACGCCAGGAAGAAGTACAAGGGAAATCGCAACGATGTCTTCCGCTGCGGCTCCGATCCCAAGGAGACCCCCGGCTGCTGCCCGTACTACGGGGTGGAGATGGAAGTGGACTGGTACGTCTACCCGCTCCTCAACGCGGTGCTGAACCCCGAGATCGGCGGAGGAGGTGGCCTGGACAAGTGGGGTGAGTACAAGAAGACCATCTACGGGAAGGTCAGGAAGATGCTCATCGGGGCGCCCGCTGGCGGACCTCGCAAGGCGAAGTGGCCCGAGATGGTGATGAGCGGGTGGGGAACCGACAACCGCTTCGGGCGCACGAAGCAGCACGGGATCTGCGGCCTGAAGTGGCACGCCGACCCCACTTTCTACAATGGTCTCGACTACATGGTGCTGCACAACGCCTTCCATATCGCCATGCCCGAGCTGTGGAGATAGGGGCCCCCCCGCCGCGCCGTCTTCCGATCCTTCCGAATCCTTCCGACGCCTCTACGCCTCTGCGCCTCTGATTGACGATCGCCCTGGCGGCAGATAGAATTAATACGGGAAGAGTGTGAGATGCACGAGCGAAACCAAGACCCACGGCGATTCAGACCCATTGCCGTCGCGCTCGTCTTGGCCCTGCTCGCCCACGCCGAGCTGGTCTTCACCGACCTGCTCCCCTCCATGTACCGATACTGGACCTCGCTCTTCCCCCGCCCGGAGCCCGCGCAGAGCACCGAGGTGACCCTGGTGGCCATGAGCCCGCGGGACTTCGAGTTGAACCGCAAGCTGATGCCCAAGGTGAAGGTCGAGGAGCGGAAGGAAGAGGAGAAGCCGAAAGCCGTCCCGCCTGAGCCCGAGCCCGAGAAACCGGCGGACAAGCTCGATGGCCAGGTGGTCGACCTGGCGCCCACGCCAGACTCCCGGCCGCCGGAAGATGCGCGCTTTCTGTCCGAGCACAACACGCGCGTCGACGAGGAGTCGGTCAGCCGGCATCGACGGGCTGACTACGGCGTGGCCCAGCCGCGGCCCACGGTCGCCGACTCGGCCACCCGGCGCCGCAGCGAGCCCCAGGAGCAGCCCGGCGAGGACCAGGTGGCCCTGCTCGCGAAGCAGCGCGGCAGCCAGGCGGAGAAGTCCGAGTACAAGTCCTTCGCCTTCGAGATTCCGGACATCCAGAAGCGCGACGCCCTCAACCTCAAGCTGGACCTCGCCATGGGCGAGCTGTCGACCTACGAGTCCAGCGAGGCGCTGAGCGGCAACTCGGACAGGATGCGGCTGCAGCTCGGCAAGGAAAAGGCGGACGAGGAGTCGGGCGAGGAGGGCGAGGACGATCGCTCCGTGGCCATGTTCAAGCGGCCCTCTCTGGACAAGCTCGACATGGTCACCGGTGCGCCGGCCAACGATCACATCGAGGACGTGCCCAAGGGCGAACAGACCCTGCTCAACAGCCGGGAGTTCAAGTACGCCACGTTCTTCAACCGGGTCAAACGAGGTGTCAGCCAGTTCTGGGCACCCCGGGTCGGAGAGGAGTACATCCGCCGGGATCCCTACGGGAACATCTTCGGCGTGAAGAACCGCTACACGGTGCTCAACGTGGCGCTGGACAGCTCCGGCAAGCTGACCGAGGTCTCGGTGGCCCGGTCGAGCGGGGTGAAGTTCTTCGACGACGTGGCCGTCCGCTCGTTCCACGACGCCTCGCCGTTCCCGAACCCTCCCCAGGGGCTGGTGGGCGACGATGGCTCGATCCGCTTCCAGTTCGGGTTCTACTTCGAGATCGGAGAGCGCCCGCGCATCCGGGCCTTCCAGTTCGAGCGCCGTCCGTTCTGAGCTTGCGCCCGGCCCCCGAAACCGCCTATCCTCGAAGCTCCGGATACCTTTATTCAGGAGGGCCTCGTGGCAGCGCAAGAGTACAAGTTCAAGTTCACGGTCTTCACGGTCACCGCCACCCTGGACGATGTCCAGCTCACCGTCAAGCAGGGCCCGCGGCGGATGAAGGCCGACCTGGCCACGCTGCGGTACCTCTACGTGCTGGACCACGCCAACGTGGGCCACGAGCTGATCCTGGCCTGCGAGGTGGCTCCGGGCAAGCTCAAGCGGATCCGCTTCAACAGCGACTTCGGTCAAGCGGAGTTCGGCGCGCTCGTCGATGCGCTGGTCCAGCTGAAGCCCGAGATCGACATCCGCACACTGCCTATCGGCGAGGCCCACAAGAAGATGGGCGCGACCAACTTCGTCGCCTTGGCGCCGGTCATCGCCATGCTGGCGGTCACGGGCCTGGTGGCGGTCCTTTTCGTGCCGGCTTTCATCCACGGCCTCGACTCGGGCTCCCAGACCGTCGATGTGAAGGACTGTCTGGGCGAGTGCGAGCTCCAGACGCGCAACCTCATCGTCCGGGGCGTGGTCCTGGGCGACGAGTCGATCCAGAAAGAGACCACGACGGAGGGCTCGAGCGCCAAGACGATCGAGTACTTCTTTCCGCTCGTGTCCGAGGACTGGAAGCCTGGCGAGCCGGTCCACTGGGTCATCAAGACGCCCGAGCTGACCGATGCGGAGGCCGAGAAGATCGATCCGGCTGCCGGTATCCAGGTCGTGCTGCGCGATGTCTGGTGGGAGGGCCTGGACAGCGACGCGGAGGACTACTTCAAGAACGAGATCAAGCTCGTCCTGGCGGAGGACCTGCGCATGGTCGAGTACCAGGCGGACACGGCCCTGGAGGCCGGCATCGGGCTCGGGGTGGTGGGCTTTACGCTTCTCGTCATGGCGATCATCGCCATCGTCACCTACGTAAAGAACCGAAAGCGCGCAAGCGCCTGAGATGACCTCACTCGCGGGTTTGGCGCCAGGTGAGCACCGGCTCGCGGGCGGCCTGGACCTCGTCCAGCCGGCCGACCACGGTCCGGCGGGGGGCTGACTTGAGCAACTCGGGATCGCGGGCGGCCTCCTCGCTGATGGCCTTCATGCTCTCGACGAATGCATCCAGCGTCTCGGGGCTCTCGCTCTCGGTCGGCTCGATCATCAGCGCGCCGTGCACGACCAGCGGGAAGTAGACCGTGGGCGGATGAAAGCCGAAGTCGAGCAGGCGCTTGGCCACGTCCATGGTGCTCACGCCGTGCTCCTCGAGGTGCTTGTCCGAGAAGACCACCTCGTGCATGGAGCGCCTGGTATAGGGCAGGAAGTAGCAGCCTTCCAGTCGCGCGCGGACGTAGTTGGCGTTCAGCACGGCCATCTCGCTCGCCCGCTTGAGGCCCGCCGCACCCATCTCCCGGATGTAGGTATAGGCGCGCACCATGACGGCGAAGTTGCCGTAGAAGGACTTGATGCGCCCGATGCTCTGGGGCCGATCGAAGTCCAGCTCGAAGCGACCGCCCTTCTCTTTCACCACGGGCAGCGGCAAGAAGGGCTCCAGCTCGGCGCTCGCGCCCACGGGCCCCGAGCCGGGCCCGCCTCCGCCGTGAGGGGTGGAGAAGGTCTTGTGCAGGTTGAACTGCATCACATCGATGCCCATGTCGCCAGGCCGGGCCACGCCCATCATGGAGTTGAGATTGGCGCCGTCGCAGTAGACCAGCCCTCCGGCCGCGTGGACGATCTCGGCGATCTCTCGGATGTGCTCCTCGAAGAGCCCGAGCGTGTTCGGGTTGGTGACCATGATGGCGGCCACGTCCTCGTCGACGGCCGCGCGCACGGCGTCCGGCAGCAGCACGCCTTCGGGCCCGCTCTTGACCTCCACCGCCTGGTAACCAGAGAGCGACGACGTGGCCGGGTTGGTGCCGTGGGCGGTGTCGGGGACCAGGACCTTCTTGCGCGGGTTGCCCCGGGCTTTGTGAAAAGCCCGGATCATCTTCACGCCGGTCAGCTCTCCCTGGGCGCCGGCGGCCGGTTGCAACGTCGTGCAGGCGAAGCCGGAGATCTCGGCCAGGTAGCCCTGCAGCTCCCAGATGAGCTGCAGGGCGCCCTGGCAGAGATCGGCAGGCGCATAGGGATGGAGCGATGCGAAGCCGTCCAGGCGACACAGGCGCTCGTTGATGCGCGGGTTGTGCTTCATGGTGCAGGAGCCGAGCGGGTACATCCCGGTATCGATGCCGTGGTTCCAGACGCTCAGCCGCGTGAAGTGCCGCACGACCGTCAACTCGTCCACCTCCGGCAGGTCCGGAGGTGTGGATCGGAGATAGGACTCGGGAATGTCGCGCAAGGCTTGCTCGGAATCCCCGAGCGGCGGCGGCAATGCGCAGCCGACCCGACCGGGCGCGCTGCGTTCGATGATCAGCGGCTCTGCGTGGACCAGGCCGCTGCGACCGGATGCGGTGCTCATGACGCGACCTCCTGCCCCGCGAGCGTCTCGGCATAGCGCGAAAGCTGCTCGTGGGTGTTGCACTCCGTGGCGCAGACGATCAAGTGGGAGTCCAGCTCGGGGAAGAAGCGATGCGCCGGCAGGCCGCCGAGGATCCCGGCGTCGGACAGGCGCGCGAGAGCGCGCTCGGCGCCGCCGTCGACGCGGATCACGAACTCGTTGAAGAAGGGCGCGGGAAAGACGCGCTCGACGCCCGCCACGCGCTCGACTTTCTCGAGCAGGGCCCGGGCGTTGGTCGCGTTGATCCGGGCCAGCTCGCCAAAGCCCTGCTTGCCGAGCAGCGACAGGTGGATGGCGGCCGCCAGCATGCACAGCCCCTCGTTGGTGCAGATGTTGGAGGTGGCCCGGGCGCGGCGGATGTGCTGCTCGCGGCTGGCCATGGTCAGGACGTAGCCGGTCCGGCCCTGCGCATCCGAGGTCTGGCCCACCAGCCGGCCGGGCATCTGCCAGACATTACGGCTGCCGCGCACGCCGAACAGCCCGAGCCCGGGGCCGCCGAAGTGGAGGCCGGAGCCCAGGCCCATGCCCTCGCCGGTGATGATGTCGGCCCCCAGCTCGCCGGGTGTGCGGAGCAGGCCGAGCGAGACCGGCTCGAGGACCACGGCGATGAGCAGTCCGCCGGCCGCGTGGACCAGGTCGGCGATCCGGTCCAGCGGCTCGATGCAGCCCAGCGCGTTCGGGCTCTGGATCACGACGCTCGAGACCTCGTCGTCCAGGGTGGCCTTCAGCGAATCCAGATCGGTCGTGCCGGTATTCGTGAAGGGGACTTCTTCCAGGCCGGGCTCATGCTCGCTCAGGTAGGTCCGACAGGTCTGCCCGACCTCCGGGTGGACCGAGCGGGCCACGAGCACGCGCGGGCGCTTTCGTTTGAGCCGCAGGCCCATCAACACGGCCTCGGCGGTGGCAGACGCGCCGTCATACATGGAGGCGTTGACCGCGTCGGCGCCGAGCAGCGAGGCCACCATGGACTGGTACTCGAAGATGGACTGCAGCGTCCCCTGGCTGGCCTCGGACTGATAGGGGGTATAGGCGGTGAAGAACTCGCCGCGGAGCAGCAACTGGTCGACGGCAGCCGGGATGTGATGCGCATACGCACCCGCACCCAGAAAGAGCGCCATCCGGTCGGCCGAAGCGGCGTTGCGCGCGGCCAGGCCGCGCAGCAGGGAAGTCAAGGAGACCTCGTCCATCGGCGTGGGCAGCGCCAGGTCGCGGGAGAGTTTCAGCGCTGATGGGATGCTGTCGAAGAGCTGCTCGACCGAGGCGACACCGATCGCCTCCAGCATCCGGCGTACGTCGTCTGTGGTGTGTGGGATGTATCGCATGGCTACCTCGTTTTCGGGATTCGAGCGCGCGAAGACGGCGGGAGGCCTGGGGCCAGGCTTGCCGTTATTCGGACTCTTCTTTGACGTAGCGCTCGTAGGCGGCTGCATCCATCAAGCTGTCCAGCTCGGAGGGATCGTCTGGCTCGACGCGGATCATCCAGCCCTCCTCGTACGGGTCCTCGTTGATGATCTCCGGCGAGTCGAGCAAGGGCTCGTTGATCTCGACGACCTTGCCGCTGACCGGCATGAAGACCTCGCTGGATGCCTTGACCGACTCGACCGCGCCAAAGGCCTCGTCTTTCTTGAAGTGCTCACCTTCTTCGGGAAACTCGACGTTGACGATGTCCCCGAGCTCAGTCTGGGCATAGTCGGTGATCCCGATCGTGAGCAAGCTCTCGTCGCGCCGGACCCACTCGTGCTCCTGGGTGTACTTGAGTTCGGATGGAATGTTCATGCGCATCCTCCAGCCAGGGTTCGGAGCGGGGGGCCACATCCGAACGGTTGCGCTGCATGTTCCTGCGTTCACGGGCAGTTAGCATGCCCAGCCGAGGCCTAGCTTATTCCATCGACCCGGCTCGTCAAGCAAAAACCGCCCTCCGGCCATCGCGGCAGCTTTCGCTTGCCTTTTTCGCGGCGGAGACCTATTTTGATCACCAGATTACGCTGGGGGGGCGGAGGCGCTCGTGTCGGAGACGGTGCGCAAGCTAGCCGCCCTCAATCAGGCCGCCCGGGCCATGAATTCCGTGCTGGACCCGGATGCGCTTCTCGACACCATCCTGTCTCTGGTCGAGGATGTCTTCTGGTTGGACAACTGCGCGATACTGCTCTACGACGAGCAGCAGGGCGTGTTGACGATCCGGGCCGCGCGGGGATATCGGCCCGAGGTGGTCGAGAGCTTCCGGGTCAAGCCAGGAGAGGGGATCACGGGCTACGTGCTCAAGAACGGCGATCCGATCATCGTCAACGACGTGAGCAGCTGGGAGGGTTACATCCAGGGTGTCGCCGGAGCGCGATCCGAGATGGCAGCCCCGCTTCGCCTGGACGACAGGACCATCGGCGTGCTGGACGCAGAGAGCCGCAAGCCGGGGGCTTTTCAGGAGTCCGACCTGGATCTCTTCCGCATCTTCGCCAACCAGGCGGCCACGGCCATCAACAACTCCCGCCTGGTCTGCAGGCTCGAGAAGAAAGTCGAGGAGCTCGAGCTGCTCAGCTGCCTCGGGCGAGAGATGAGCTCGACGCTGTCGGAAGATGCGCTGCTGGAGAAGATCCTTCACCTCGCCCAGAGGGCCCTGCACTTCGACAACTGCGCATTGCTGGAGCGGATCGATGGAAATGCGCTCGTGGTCAGGGCCGCGGTCGGGTATCGCGACGAGGTCCGGGGCATGCGCATTAGCCACGGCAAGGGCATCACCGGCCGGGCGCTGCGGATGGCGAAGCCGATCCTGGTGCCGGACGTACAGGAGAACGGGGACTACATCAAGGGCGTGGCCGGGGGACGCTGCGAGATGGCGGTACCGCTGATGGTTCGCGGAGAGGTGGTCGGGGTGATCGACGCCGAGGCCCGGCAGCCGCGTGCCTTCTCCGAGGAAGACCTGGATTTGCTGGCCACCTTCGCTTCCTGGGCAGCCCAGGCCCTGCACAATGCAGACACCCACGGCCGACTGGAGAAGAAGCGCGCCCAGCTCGATCACCACGTGCGCGAGATCGACCGCATGAATCGGGAGCTTCGGGACTATGCCCAGCGGATCGAGCAGGCCAACAGAAACCTCGAGAAACGGGTTCGGGATCTCGAGACCCTCCAGGAGGCATCCAAGGCAATCACCTCCAGCCTGGATCTCGAGCGGACCCTGTCGGCCATTACCGGCATGACACGCGAGATCGTCGACTCGTCGAGCTGCGCGATACGGCTGTTGGACGAGGAGGCCAAGGAGAACCGCGAGCTCGAAGAGGGAACGCCGGGCCTGTCGGTCCCGCTCAAGCTGGGCGACAGGCTGATCGGTTACTTCGAGATCGCCTCCTGCGAGGGCCTGTCTGCCGATGATGAGCGGGTGCTGCATGTGCTCGCCAGCCAGGCCGCCATCGCCATCGAGAACGCCCGTCTCTTCGAGGCCACCCAGCAGACCTACCTGGAGACCATGAAGAGCCTGGCCCAGGCCCTGGAGGCTCGCGATGCCTACACCAAGGGGCACTCCGAGCGGGTGACCCGCTACGCCGTGCGCATTGCCGAGGAGATGGGCCTGCCGGCGCACAGCCTCAAGATCATCCACTACGCCGGCATGCTTCACGACATCGGCAAGATCGGGATCTCCGACTCCATCCTCCACAAGCGCATGGAGCTGTCCGACCAGGAATGGGAAACCATTCGCAGCCATCCGCTCTTCGGCGACTCGATCCTGGGCCCGATCCGCTTCCTCAGCGACGCCCAGAAGGTGGTGCTGCGCCACCACGAGCGCTTCGACGGATCCGGCTACCCCGGGCAGATCTCGGGTGAGGAGATCCCGCTGGAGGCCCGGATCATCGCCGTGGCCGACTCCTACGACGCCATGACCTCGGATCGACCCTACCGGGAGGCCATGCCGCACGCCAAGGCCGTGGAGGAGGTCCGGGCTGCTTCGGGCTCGCAGTTCGATCCCCGGGTGGTCGAGGCCTTCCTGTCCATCGTCGAGGAGATCAGGCGCGACTAGTCCGTATGGGATCCTGTAGGTTTTTTCTTTCCCCGTCTCGATTTCGGAGCTAGTC
>JAFGRB010000078.1 GCA_016935365.1 Deltaproteobacteria bacterium | reverse complement strand
GGGGCTTCGCTGTGCTCGATCTTGCCGAGGTGGATCTCCATTGACGGGCATTTCGCAGTATTACGGAAAATCGAGAGGAGCGGTAAATACTACGTCCTCAGGTCCCCGAGTAGCTCATCCACACGCCTGAGAAATCGCCGCGGGAGGTTTTGGCGGGCGCGCCCCAGAAGTGGATGTGGCCCTCGCCGAACTCGCTCTGCAACAGGAGCACCTCCGGCTCGGAGTCGTCCCCGTCCCCCTCGTCGTCCGGCCAGACCTCGTCCTCGCCCTGCCAGTAGAGCGGCCGCCCGAAAATGCGCAAGCCCGAATCCCACTCCTTCAGCTTGCATCCCAGCAACCCGTCCAGCGAGGCGCGCAGGTCTGCGGGTATCCGCTTGGCGATTTCTCGGTAGTCGTAGGCGCCTCCTCCGCCGAGATAGAACAGGTAGCCGGGCTCGAAGGTGAGCCGGGCGGACTGCGCCATGAACTCGTCCAGGTAAACCTCCACGTCGGGCAGGCCCTCGGGGTAAGGGGTGATCTTCAAGGCGTCGAGCGGGCCGTCGTAGTACAGAGCGCTGCAGTCCGAGCCCGGGTCGAAAAAGAAGTACACCACGCCGCTGGCCGGAAAGACTGCCTCCAGGTCGTGGGGATGGAAGTCCGCGAGCCTGAGCTGGGCCGCGAAGTACTGGCCGGCGGGCCACTTCATCCCCGGGGGCAGATGGGGCAGGCCCTTGACCTTTGAAGCGCCAAGGGGAACCCTGTGCTCGTGCTCGATGGATCTGGTCTTGAGCGCCACGTTGTAGGCCAGGCTCCGGGCCAGCACCTCTGGCGACACCTCCTCGCGCAGGAACAGGGTCCGGCGGCCGTCGTGATACAGCAGCCGCGCCTCGTCCACCGCGAACGAGCCGATGTCGTCCTCGCCCAGCTTCCGGATCTCCTCTGGCAGCACAGCCTGCCGGACGAGATCCCGCGCCTTGCTCAGAATGCTCATGTGCAGCTCCTGTTCTTTTCGCCAACCAGGGATCAGTAGTGGTAGACGAGGTCGATCGCCCGGCTCGTGCCCACGATGAGCTCGATCTCGTCCCCGTATGGCGTCTGGACGTCCCGCGTGTAGCGGGTGATCTGCTTCGGCCAGTCGATGGGCCACTCGCCGCCGGCGGCGTTCTCGATGTACGCATCGACCAGGTCCGCGGGCACCTCGATCGCGCCCACCTCGTCGGGCGCGTCGCACAGCAGGGCGGCCGAGTTGGGATGCGGGTAGTGGTAGCCCTCGAGCAGGGCGAGCTCCACCCGGGAGCCGTCCCCGGCCGGGGTCCACTCGACCCGAAGCGGCTGGCCCGAGCGCAGGTGCAGCTCGTCCGAGGCGAGCGCCAGCTCGGCCACGCCGCTCGCCTGCAGCGCGATCGGCCCCAGCAGCCCGCCGGCGGCCGTGGCGCGGATTTCGTCCCCGGCGCCGAAGAGATCCGAGGGCGGATCCGCGGCCTCGTAGCGCCCCGCGCCGGCGAGCGCGAGCGGCTGGCTGGTGCCGGAGATCTCGATCGGTCCCAGGTCCCACAGCACGGGCTCGGGCGCCAGATCCTGCTGGCCCCAGGTGTAGCCCTGGTACAGGCTGCAGGCGCCTCGGGTCTCGAGGGGCTGCTGGAACCGCCGCAGGTGGCGGGCCAGCGAGCGGGCCATGCAGGGCTCGAGCGAGAAGAAGGCCCGCACACCCCCGTCCCAGCCGAACAGGCCATGCAGCTCGCCGCGCTCCTCGATGACCGTCACCCAGCCCCAGGCCCGGCGTTCGTCCACGCAGCGCGCCTGCAGGCATGCGACCGCACAGTCCCGATCGCTGCTCGGGTAGCTGCACGCGCCCGAGTCCGCGTCGCAGCTTCCAGCTGCGTAGCTCCGCAGCGTGAGATCATCGACGCACTCGGGCTCGGGCACCTGTTCGCAAACCACGGAGGCGCAGGGATCGACGGGCGGGCTGCCTTCGCCGCAGCCCGCGATCCAGATCGAGAGAACCACCGCGCCGAGGCGCATCGCCTCCTCCGCCCCGCGCATCAACCCTTGTCGGGCCTGCGCTCGCGCGCCGCCTGGGCCTCGGCGTTGATCCGGTTCAGGCGCCTCAGCGGGCCCAGGGCCTTGAGCAGCTTTCCGCCCAGCATGAAGCGGAAGGTCTCGAGCATGTCGGCGTACTTCTTCTCGTAGGGGAACCAGAAAGGCTCGCTGGCAGCCTTGTCGCCGCTCACCATGATGGCCTTGGTGTGCACGAAGGTCAGCAATCCATCCGGTCCGTGGTAACGGCCGAAGCCCGAGGACTTGACCCCGCCGAAGGGCAGGGCCGGATTGCCGACCGAGCTCAGCACGTCGTTGACCATGACCTGGCCGCATTCGAGGCGCGAGGCGATCGAAAGCCCCCGGGCTCGATCCGCCGTCCAGACCGAGGCCGTCAGGCCGAAGCTGTGCGCGTTGGCCAGCCGTATGGCCTCGTCGACGCTGTCCACCCGGATCAGCGGCAGTACCGGACCGAAGGTCTCCTCGCGGTAGACGCTCATCTCGGGCGTGACGTCCAGCAGCAGCGTCGGGGCATAGAACTGGCCGGGCCGGTCCAGGCGCTCGCCGCCCGCAACCACCCGTGCGCCCGCAGCGCGGGCCTCGCGCACGTGCCGCTCGACCGTCTCGAGCTGGCCGGCGAAGACGAGCGGCCCCATGTCGGCCCGCTCGTCGGGCCCGCCCACGCGAACGGCGGCGAGCTCCTGCTCGAGCAGCTCGACGAAGCGCTCGAAGACCGCAGACTCGACGAAGATGCGCTCCACGGATGTGCAGACCTGGCCGCAGTTGAGCAGACCGCCCCAGACTGCGCCCTTGGCCGCCCGCAGCAAGTTGGCATCGGCGCACACGATCATGGCGTCCTTGCCGCCGAGCTCGAGCTCGACCGGGATGGGCTTGTCTGCCGCCGCGGCCATGACCTTGCGGCCGGTGGCGACCGAGCCGGTAAAGAAGATCTTGTCCACCTCGGCGCGGCAGAGCGCTGCCCCGGTGCGGCCGTCTCCCTGGATCACCTCCACCGTGCCCGCGGGCAGGTCGAGCAGGCCGAAGAGCTCCCGCGCGATCTCGCCGGAGATCGGAGTCAGCTCCGAAGGCTTGAGCACGACCGTGTTGCCGGCGATGAGCGCCGAGATGACCGGCACCATGGAGAGCTGGAAGGGGAAGTTCCAGGGCGAGATCACACCCACCACCCCCATGGGGAAGTACTCGATGTAGCTCTTCTTTCCCGGGAAGTACAGCGGCGTGGCCACCTTGCGGCGGCGCAGGACCTTGGGGGCGAGCTTCCGGTAGTGGGACAGGAACAGCGGGATGCTCATCAGCTCGGTCAGCAGCGAGTCGACCAGCGGCTTGCCCGTGTCCTGGCTGATGCGCGCGGCGTAGTCCTCGCCGCGGGCGAGGATCTCTACCTGCAGCTTCATCAAGGTCGCCAGGCGCTGCTCGACCGGGCGCGCCGACCAGGCCGCAAAGGCCTGCCGGGCCCTGGAAACCGCTGCCTCGACTTCCTCGGGAGCCGTGATCGGGAACTCGGCCAGCTTCTCGCCGCTGACCGGGCTTGTCTTGGTGATCACATCCGCCATGTCGCCTCCTCAGCGCTCCAGCCCGTCCAGGATCTTGATCGCCTCGATGGCTGTCCGGATGGCGTCGTCGATGCCCACCTTGGCCACGATCGGATCGTCGAGCCAGGTCAAGCCGATGGTCGCCAGCACCTCGCCGGCCCGCGAGCCGCGTATGGACGAGACCACGAAGAGCGCTGCCGACTCCATGGACGTCGAGATCACCCGCGCTCGGCGCCAGGCGTTCCACAGCGCCTCGTTCTGCTCGGCGATCGGGATGCCATGCTCGCCCTCGATGAAGAAGGCGTCCTTGCAGTGGCCGATCCCTGTGTGATGGGTGAAGCCCAGCCTCCGGGCGGCCTCGCGAAGCGCCCAGGTCACGTCCAGATCGGCCACCGCCGGGTAGCTCGGCGGCACGTACTGGTGACTGGTGCCCTCCTCTCGAACCGCCGCGGTGGTGATGCACAAGTGGCCGACGTCCACGTGGCGCTGGACCGCGCCCGAGGTGCCCACCCGGATGAAGGTGTCGGCGCCGATCGCCACGAGCTCCTCGACGGCGATGGCGGTCGATGGGCAGCCGATGCCGGTCGAGGTGCACGAGAGCCGGATGCCGTCCACCTGACCGGTGTAGGTGCGGTACTCCCGATTGAAAGCCACCTCCTCGGCTTCGTCGAAGAAGGAGGCGATCTTCTCGACCCGCCCGGGATCGCCGGGCAGGATCACGTAGCGCCCCACATCGCCGGGCTTGAGGTGGATGTGGTACTGGAGCTCATCCGCGTTCTTCTTCTTCTTCTTCTCGGTCATGAGAGCCTCCTCGGTCTAGCGCAGCCGCTGCTCAAGCCATCTCCAGCCGCTCGACGAGCGCGAGGACGAAGCGGCTGAAGACTTCATGCACCTGCCTGGCCGTCTCGGTCACCTCGTCGTGGCTGAGCGGATTGGGGGAGATACCCGCGGCCAGGTTCGAGATGCAGGAGATACCCAGCACCTCCATGCCCATGTGACCTGCGGCGATCACCTCGGGGATGGTCGACATGCCGGCCGCGTCCGCACCGAGCACGGCCAGTGCGCGGATCTCGGCCGGTGTCTCGTATGAAGGCCCGGTGAAGGCGGCATAGACGCCCTCGCGGACCGCGATGCCCAACTCGGCGGCCAGACGCCGCGCCTGCTCGCGAAGCCGCCTGGAGTAGGCATCGCTCATGTCCGGAAAGCGCAGCCCCAGCTCGTCGCGGTTCTTCCCGATCAGGGGGTTGCTGCCCATGAGGTTGATGTGATCGGAGATCAGCATCAGATCGCCGGGCTGGAATCCCTCGCGGATGCCGCCGGCCGCGTTGGTGACGAGCAGCGCCCTGGCGCCCAGTCTGCCGATGAGCCGCACGCCCGAGACCAGTTGCTGCATGGAGTAGCCCTCGTAGTAATGAAAGCGGCCTTGCATGGCCACCACCTGGCGGCCGGCAAGGGTGCCCAGCACAAGCCGCCCGCGGTGCCCGGGGACGGTCGAGACCGGAAAGCCCGGCAAGCGCTCGTAGTCGATGGCGGCCACGGCTTCGATCCGGTCCGCCAAGAAGCCCAGACCCGAGCCCAGGATCAAGCCGAGATCCGGCTCCAGATCGGTCTCCTGGCGCACCGCCTCCAGGCAGGCGTCGAGATCGTCGAATGTCTTGCTCATCTCATTCCTCCCATCGCCGCTCGAAGCCCTCAGTCCAGCAGCACCCCGATCACGGCGGCGTTGTACAAGGTGACGAGAAAGCCTCCGAGCAGCGCGCGTCCGCCCAATCTGGCCAGGTCGCCGCGCCGCGCCGGGGCGATGCCTCCGATGCCTCCGATCTGGATCCCCAGCGAACCGAAGTTGGCAAAGCCGCACAGGGCCACCGTGGCGATGGCGGCCGACCGGGGGCTGAGCACTGCCGCGTACTTGCCCGTCAGGTTCACGTACGCGACGAACTCGTTGGCCACCAGCTTGGTGCCCAGCAGGTCGGCCACCGGCCCCATGTCTCCGGGACCCACGCCGCACAGGAAGGCCAGCGGGGCGAAGATCCAGCCGAAGACGCCGGCCAGGCTGGTGCCGGCGAATGCGAGCAGGTAGTCGACCATGGCGATCAAGGCCAGGAAGGCGATCAGCATGGCGGCCACGTTGATGGCCAGCTTCATCCCGTCCGCCGCGCCCTGGCTGAGCGCATCGACCACGTTGGCCTCGCTGCGCTCCACGCTCACGTCCACCTTGCCGGCCGTCCGGGGCTCCTCCCGCTCGGGCATCAGGATCTTGGACACGACCAGGGATGCCGGCGCCGCCATGACCGACGCGGCCAGCAGCATCTTGGCGCCGACGCCCATGTCGATGTAGACCGCCATGATGCCGGCCGACATGGTGCCGAAGCCGCCGATCATGACCGCCAGCAGCTCGCTCTCGGTCAGGCTGGACACGTAGGGTTTGATGATCAGCGGCGCCTCGGTCTGGCCCATGAAGATGTTGGCCGCGCCGGACAGGCTCTCGGCGCCGCTGAGCCGCATGAGCACCATCATGCCCCGGGCCATGCCGCGCACCACCCACTGGAGCACGCCCAGGTAGTAGAGCACGGCGAAGAAGGCCGAGACGAAGACGATCGTCGGCAGGGCCCGGAATGCGAATACGAAGCCCCGGCCTGCACCGAAGGCCTGCTCCATGGCGGCCGGCTCCGCCAGCGCCCCGAAGACGAAGCGGCTGCCCGCGTCGGTGAAGTCCAGAAAGCGCCGCACCCCATCGCCGAGAGCGGAGAAGGCCGCTGCGCCGAGGTCGGTCTTGAGGATGAAAAGCGCCAGGAGGAGCTGCAGGCCCACGCCCGCCAGCAAGGTGCGCGGGCGGACGGAGCGCACGTCTCGCGAGGCGGCAAAGCACAGCCCCAGAAAGACCACCGCGCCCGCGACCGCCACGCCCCGCGTACCCACGAGATGCCTCAGCGCGAAGGACAGCCCTCCGAATGCAGCGCAGCCGCCCAGGATCGCCAGGTTCAGCCAGCGGGCAGCCAGCCGGGCGCGAAAGCGGCCGGCCCAAGCGCGAATCCGGCTTTCCTGACCTGTCCGACTCACTCGGTGATGACCTTGTGGATGAGCTTGGCGGGCGGCGGGGCCTCTTCACCGATGCTGTATGCACCGCTCAAACGCGAGCGCGCCTCGGCCAGCTTGGCCTGCTCGTTGTAATACAGCGTCGCCAGCGGTGTGCCGGCCTCCACGCTATCGCCCACCTTGCGGTGCAGCACGACGCCCGCGCCGGGATCGATCACGTCATCCACCTTGCCCCGCCCGGCCCCCAGCAGCATGGCAGCCACACCCACTTCCTCGGCATCGATGCGCTGCACCACGCCCCGGGCAGGAGACTCGATCTGCTCGCTCTTGTTGGCCGTCGGCATGCACGTATAGTCCTCGAGCGCCTGCGGATCGCCCCCCTGGGCAGCGATCACCTCCTGGAACTTCCGAAGCGCGACCCCCTTCGACACCAGGTCGTCGACCAGCTCGCGCGCAGCCGAGACGCTTTCGGCCTTGCCTCCCAGGGCGATCATCTGGGCCGCGAGCTCGAAGCTCAGCTCGGCCAGATCCCCCGTGACCTGACCCTTGAGCACCTCGGCCGACTCGATCACCTCGAGCGTGTTGCCTACGTGAGTGCCCAGAGGCTGGTCCATGTTCGTGATCAAGGCGACCACGTTCTTGCCGGCCCGCTTTCCGATCCGCGCCAGCGTGCGGGCCAGGGCCAGTGCATCCGCCTGCTTCTTCATGAAGGCGCCAGCGCCGACTTTCACGTCGAGCACCAGGCCGTCGATGCCCTCTGCCAGCTTCTTCGACAGGATGCTGCCAGCGATGAGCGGGATGGACTCGACGGTGCCGGTCACATCGCGCAAGGCATACAGCTTGCGATCCGCCGGCGCCACCTCGGCTGTCTGGCCCGAGATCACCATGCCGCACTCGGCGAGCACCTTCCCGAATGCCTCGGCGCTCAACCCCACGTCGAAGCCGGGGATGGCTTCCAGCTTGTCCAGCGTCCCCCCGGTATGCCCCAGGCCGCGGCCCGAGATCATGGGCACGTATGCGCCGGCCGCAGCCACGATGGGCGCCAGTACGAGCGAGGTCTTGTCCCCCACACCGCCTGTCGAGTGCTTGTCCACCTTGGGCCCGTCGAGCTGGGACCAGTCCAGCACCTCGCCCGAGTGAAGCATCTCGTCCACCAGAACCAGCATTTCCTCCTCGGTCATCCCATTGAGGTAGACCGCCATGAGGAAGGCGGCGGCGTGGTAGTCGGCGATCTCGCCCTCGGTGTAGCCGCGGATAAAAAACCGGATCTCCTCGGGACGCAGCGCCAGCCGATCCCGCTTCTTTCGAATGATGTCGACCATTCTCATGCTGCAACTCCTCTTGCCGAGCCGAGTCCATCCAGCCCCGTCAGGCCGGCAGGAAGCTCTTCCCCGCCCCCCGCCAGTCCACGCCCAGCGCGCTGGCCACGCTCGCAGCCAGGTCGGCGAAGGTCTCCCGCGTGCCGAGATCCCGCTCTGCAGCCGGCGCAGCCTCGAAGGCGGGCGACCAGACGAGCAGCGGTACGTACTCGCGGGTGTGATCCGTGTGCGAAGCGAAGGTCGGGTCGCAGCCATGATCGGCCGTGATCATGAGCAGATCGCGTTCCCGCAGACCCGACATCAACTGGGGCAAGAAGCGGTCAAAGGACTGCAAGGCCTCGGCATAGCCGGCCGGGTTGCGGCGGTGGCCGTAGAGCATGTCGAAGTCGACCAGGTTGACGAAGATCAGCCCCTGCTCGCACTCGTCGAGAAGCCTGGCCGTCTGCTGCATGCCATCGGAGTTGCCGGAGGTGGACACGGTTTGCGTCACACCGACCCCGGCGAAGATGTCTTTGATCTTGCCGACCCCGACCACTGGAAGACCCGCCCGCTCCAACGCCACCAGGACGGTCTCGCCGGTCGGCTGCATGGAGAAGTCGTGGCGGTTGTATGTGCGCTCGAAGCGACCCGGCTGGCCCACGAAGGGCCGGGCGATGACCCGGCCCACACGGTGGCTGTCGAGCAACGCGCGAGCCTTGCGGCAGGCGTCGTAGAGCGACTCCAGCGGGATGACGTCCTCGTGGGCGGCGAGCTGGAAGACGCTGTCCGCGGAGGTGTAGAGAATCCAGTCGCCCGTCTCCATGTGGCGTGCGCCCAGCTCCTCGATGATGGCCGTACCCGAAGCCGCCTTGTTGCCCAGAACACCCCGCCCCGTCTCCCGGCAGAAGGGCTCGACGATCTCCGGCGGAAAACCATCCGGAAACAACGCAAAGGGTTCGTCGAGCACCAGACCGGCCATCTCCCAGTGGCCCGTGGTCGTGTCCTTGCCGGCCGAGCGCTCTGACAGCTTGCCGAAGAAGCCCTCGCAGCGGTCCACAGCCCGCAGCCCGGAGATGGGTGCGATGCAGGCCAGGCCGAGCCGCTCCAGGTTGGGCAGGGACAGGCCTCCGACCGCCTCGGCCGTGTGCTGGATCGTGGCTGCGCCGGCATCCCCGTACTGGTCTGCATCCGGCATGGCGCCAATCCCGGCGCTGTCCAGGACGACCAGCAGTACCCGCCGCGTCCGATCGGTCATGCCCACCTCCAACCATGGTCCGCCCGGCATACGCACCGAACGGCACTCCCTATCCTAACCCAAGGTCCCGATCTGTCAAAATTGCCGCATCCGCGCATCCGCGCATGGCCGGCCTTGACGTTCTGCAAGGCTCGGCGGTACAAGAATCGTCTGAAGGCCCACGAGGGGCTGCGAGAGGTGGTCGATGGACGAGAGACAGTTCGGCGGACAGCGCAAGGAGCCTCGGGTGACCGTCAACAAGGAGTTCCGCGATCTCGATCAGTTTATCTACGAGTATGTCCAGAACATCTCGCAGAGCGGCGCCTTCATCCGCTCCGACGATCCGCTGCCGGTCGGCACCCGGGTCCATCTGCGCTTTACGCTCATCCTCGATGAGCTCGAGACCATCGAGGGCGAAGGCAAGGTTGTCCGCACCGTGCCACCCGGCGGAGATGAGCCCTCTGGCATGGGCGTGGTGTTTACCGAACTGACCATCTTCTCCGAGAAGCTGCTCGGCAAGCTCCTGGCCAGAAAGGACTGAGAACGCCGGTGAGCCGCATGCCCCATCCACTCGAGATCATCCTCGGCGCCCGCTCGGTGGCCTTCGTGGGAGCCTCGAACAACCCCATGACGATGGGCACCATCCAGATGCTCAACACGCTCAAGAGCCACTACCGCGGCCCGGTCATCCCCGTGCATCCCAAGGAGGCGACCGTTCTAGGGCAGAAGGCCTACCCCAGCCTCCGGGACCTGCCCGAACCGGTGGACCTGGCCGTTCTCGTGGTGCCCACCAGGGTCGTGCTCGACGTGGTGCAGGACGCCATCGCCCGGGGGATCCAGCATCTGGTCATCACGACCGCCGGCTTCCGGGAGACCGGCACCGAGGGCCGGGCCTTGGAGGCCGAGCTGCTCCACCTCGCCGCCGAAGGCGGTGTGCGCTTCGTGGGTCCCAACTGCATCGGGGTCCTGAACGCCGAGAGCGGCCTGAATACGACTTTCTTCCCTTACCGCCACGCGAGCGGTCCGCTGGGCCTGGCATCTCAGAGCGGCACCTACGTCACGCAGGTGATCGATCTTCTCTCCCGCTGGGGGATCGGACTATCGCGTGCTGTCAGCGTGGGCAATGCGGCCAACATCGATCTGGCCGACTGCCTGGACTACTTCGCCGACGACGAGGAGACACGGGCCGTGTCGCTGTATGTCGAGGGCGTGCGCGACGGCCGCCGCTTCATGCAGGCGGCCGCGCGCTGCACGGCTCGCAAGCCGGTCGTCGCGCTCTACGTGGGCGGGACCGAGGCGGGCGCGCGCAGCGGTGCATCCCACACCGGTGCCCTTGCAGGTCCGGACGCGCTCTACGATGGTCTATTCCGACAGGCCGGCATCATCCGGGCCCGGACCGTGGCCGACCTCTATCAGTGGGGCTGGGCTCTGGCCACCCAGCCGGTGCCGAGAGGAGGCCGGGTGGCCATCTTGACCCACTCCGGCGGTCCGGCCACCTCCATGGCCGACGCGGCCTGCCGAGCCGGGCTCGATCTGCGGCCCTTTCCCGAGTCGCTCTCCGAGCGCATCCGTGCGCTCATCCCCCAGACCGGCTCCGCCGAGAACCCGGTCGACTTGACCTTCAACATGGATCCCAGGCTGCTCAACCAGACGCTGCCAGAGCTGATCCTCGCCTGCGAGCAGATCGACGGCCTGCTCATGCACGGTCTCCAGGGCTCGTCTTTCTTCCAGGGCATGAAGGACTTCGCCGGCGAGCTGGTCCCGATCGAGGTGGAGCAGCTGACCTCCTACACCTCTCACATGGCCAAGCCTCTCTTCGACATGGCGGAGCGGACGGGCAAGCCGATCGTGATGAGCAGCTTCTACGATCGATCGGACAACGTGGTGCGCGCGCTGCAAGATCATCGCGTGCCCGTGTTCGACACACCCGAGCATGCGGTGCGGGCCATGGCCGCCCTGGTTCGCTATGGTCGGCATCGCCAGCAGCGGGCGCTCGAGACGTGAACATGGATCTGTCCCGCCTGCTGCAGGCCCGTGTCGTGGCCGTCATCGGCGCCTCCGAGCGACCGCAAAGCGCGGGCGCCCGGGTGGTGGATGCGCTGCTGCGCTCGGGTGTCGAGGTCCTGCCGGTCAACCCGAGGCGCAAGACCGTCATGGGGATCGAATGCACGCCGAGCATCTCCGGACTGCCGGGCGATGTGGACCTCGCGGTCGTGACCTTGCCGGCTGAGCGAGCTGCGGCCGAAGCCGTGGCCGCGGCCGAGCACGGCATTCCCTTCGTCATCCCCGTGGCCGGCGGCTTCTCCGAGAAAGGTGCGGCCGGGCAGCGCCTCCAGGACGAGATGGTCGCCCGCGTACGCCGCGCCGGCAGCCGATTGCTGGGACCCAACACCATCGGCTTGTGGGTACCCGATGGCGGCCCGGACACGATCTTCGTCGAGCACGAGGTCGACCTGCTCTCGCGAGAAGGCTGTGTGGCCTTCCTGTCTCAGAGCGGCTCGGTGGGCGTCGAGTCGCTCGGGGCCGCTGCACCCTTCGGCTACCGGCTGCGGGCCTTTGTCAGCCTCGGCAACAAGGCCGATCTGGACGAGTGCGATTTTCTGGATCATTTCCGCGAGGACGCGGGTTGTGGCTGTCTGGCCCTGTACATCGAGAGCTTCAAGGACGGCCGGCGGTTCCTGAACGCCGCCAGGCAGACGGCGCTCCGCAAGCCGATCATCGCGCTCAAGGCCGGCCGCACCGAGGGCGGCGCCGGCGCGGTCAGCTCTCACACCGGTGCGCTGTCGGGCTCGCACGAGGTGGTCTGCGGCGCCTTCGCCCAGAACGGCATCCTGCAAGTGACCGACGATCTGGCACTGCTCGATGGAGCCAAGGCCCTGGCGCTCGCGCCGGCGGCGCGCGGCGGGCGAACCGCTGTGCTGACCCCGGCGGGAGGCTACGGCGTCATGGCGGCCGACACCATCGAGTCGACTGCTGGCGAGCTGTCACTCGCACGGCTGTCCGACGCCACCCGCGAGCGGATCCGCGCGAGCAGCCTGGAGATCGCCTCGGTGGACAACCCCGTCGATCTGACCGCCTCGATCCACGACGACATGATCCTGTCTGCACTCGAGTCGCTGCTGGCGGACGAGGGCGTGGACCTCGTCCTGTGCATGGCCTTTCTGGCGCCACCCGGCTTGACCGACGAGCTCGTTGCCCAGCTCGCCCGATCCGTGCGCGGCTCGCCCAAGCCGGTGGTCCTGGTCGGCATGCACGGCCGCCGCACGGTCGAGCTGTGCCGCCGCCTGACCGAGGCAGGCTGCGCGGCCTTCCCGAGCCTGCGCCAGGCCATCGAGGCGGCCCGTCTGCTGGTCCGCCGCGGCCGCTGGCTCGCGAGGACCGCCGCTGCAGAAGTCCAGCCGCGCTGCGAGCCCGGAGGTTCATGAGCCCATCCGAAGCCCAGTTCGAGGAATGCCTCTCGCGCCTGGTCCTCGCCGAGCGCGCGCCGGCCAAGCTGATGGCCCTGTCGGCTCACGGCGCTGCGCTGGTGTTGCCGGACGGACGCCACATCTTCGCCTTTCGCTATCTCTCGGCCGCCGACGAGGCCTTCCAGGACCACCTTCGCAAGGTGGTCTCCGGTCTTCGGGCAGGAAGGCTGATCCTGCTCGTCGTAGGCGGCGATAGCGGCACATTCGAGCTGCTCCGCAGCGTCCGTCCGCTCGGTCTGAAGCGCCGGCAGATCGAGGTGCTGCAGGTCGACGCCAACGGCGAGCTTCGCGCCTCGCCCCGAGGGCTTCGCAGGCAGGATTGGACGGGCCTGCTGGACGGCGTTACCGGATCGGGCGCGGACGCCGACCAAATCCGCGATCGCCTCGCCGGGGTGATCGATCCGAACGCCGACAGGAGCGAGCAGGTCCGCGAGTTCGCGGCTGCCTTCAGGCGGCGCAGACCGCTCGCTTCCTGGTGTCTTTGCGGCCTGTGCGTGGTGATCTTCCTGCTGCAGCAGCTCTGGGGTGGCAGCGACTTCGTCCCCACCTTGAACCGCATGGGCGCCAACGCGCCAGGCGCGGTGGCCCGGGGAGAGGCATACCGACTCATCGCCTCGCTCTTCTTGCACGGCAATCTGCACCACCTCCTCTTCAACGGATTGGCCTTGGTCTTCCTGGGAGGATTCGTCGAGCGGCTGCTGGGCATGCGCCGCTTCCTGCTGCTCTATACGGCGAGCGGGCTGGCCGGCTCTGCGGCCTCGGCCGCGCTGAGCGGAGCGTTCAGCGTGGGGGCCTCGGGCGCCTTGCTCGGCGTGCTGGCCGCCGCAGCGGTGCTGGCCTTCCGTCCGGTGCCCGGGCTGCTGCCCGACGTGGTGCTCGCCCGGTTGAAGCAGAACATGATGATCAACCTGGTGCTCATCGGCGTCGTGTCCCTGCTTCCGCGAGTCGACTTCTGGGCCCACCTCGGCGGCGCGCTGGTGGGCGCAGCGCTCATGCTCTCAGGCCTGCTGACCGCCGGCCTGGCACCGCTCGCAGAGGGACAATCGACGCCGAGCGCCTCACGCGGGCTCGGCCTGGCTGCGACGGCAGCTTGCGTGCTCTTGCTCGCAGGGCCGGTCTGGGCGATCGCCAGCAACACGCCCTGGAAGCTCGTCCAGCCGCCGAACTGGACCCGGGTGAAGGCCGGGCCGGGGGTGAGCCTGGAGCTGCCGGCGCTGATCGCGAGCGATCCGGCCCGGCAGCAGCGCGATCAGATCACCGAGCTGGCCTTCGGGCGCATCGAGCGCGATCCTGCGCTGGTCGCGCTGAGCCTGGCCGACCTGGGCCAGGAGCTGGCCCCGGAGCAGATCGAGACCGAGTTCGAGAACCTGTGCCAGGTTCGCGAGTCCCAGCAGCCCGAGGGCGCGAAGCGGGAGGGCCAGGCCCGCGTGCGCAGCATCGAGGGCGTGCGCACGTTGGAGGAGAAGTTCTCCTTCCTGTCGGGCCTCCAGCTCTGGCGCTGGAGCCGGCTGGATGCGCGCTTCGCCGTGACGGTCGAGGTGCTGTTCTGGCCCGAGACGGATCCGGCCTGGACCGAGCAGCGCGAGCGCTTCATCAGCTCGCTGCGCATCGAGCGGATTTGACCGATAGAGCCCAGGCGGCTATTCTCTCATCCCCAGGAGGAATGCCATGAAGATCGCTTCGATGATCGTCTCGTTCTGTGTCGTGCTCGGCCCCTGCGTGCACGCCTTGGCGGGTGATTCGAATCCCATTTTCGACAGGTCGATCGCGGCCCAGAAGCGCGTGACGTCCGGAGACAAGAACACCGGCAGGAACTGCATGGACTGGCTGATCCGAAACACCTGCCCGGCGATCGTGAAGCACAAGGCGAATCCCGAAAACGTCAAGGAATCGGACTACCGGACCCTGATCTCGAAGCTCTACGAGTCGCGGCACCTGTATCCCGGCGCACTGGAGGAGCTCAAGACCCAGAAGTACTTCCAGGGGCTGCTCGCGCGAGCCAAGGCGACGAGCGCGGAGGCGTACCTGAAGGAGTGCACGCAGGTCGCCTACGAGTATGCCAGCGGCAAGAACGCCAAGACCAAACCGCTCTCGGACGTGTGCCTGGGAGAGCGCTTCCCGGTCTGGAGCAACCTGGACCTGATCGAGAAGTACCACGGCGAGTGGAAGGCGTGGAAGGCGAGCGGCAAGGGCAGGAGACCGCTCGCCTTTCGGCCGCGGCAGTGCCTGGAGTGGGCCCGGCATGCCATGCGCATCAACGAGCTCGTCGCCCACGACGAGGAGCTGGATCTGAATGTCTGGACCGGCAAGCCCGACGAGACCACGCTCCGCAAGCTGCTCTCGCCGTCCGGCCCCGGCAAGCAGTGCGACACGAACGACGAGTTCAAGGACGCCTTCTCCGAGATCGACCCCTCGAATGCGAGCTCTGTCTTCTCCCAGAGGGAAAAGCAGGTCCTGGAGATGGAGAAGGACGCCGGGGTCGAGTACGTCGGCGTCCGGGTCTGGTACACCGGCAGGAAGAACAAGCTGGATGACAAGCGCAACCGGATCCTGTATCGGCTGAAGAAAGCGGCCAAGGTCGGCGGCAAGCAGCTGAAGGCGGGGACGCTGCTGGAGACGCACTCGGACAAGTTCTGAGGGCTAAACGAGCCCTCGTTGATCCGAGATCGAGCCCGGGCACGCGCTCGAAATGCTCCCGATGGCGCATGCCTGCTCGAGAGAGATGTTGATGATCACACGCAATGCGAAGTCGATCTGGGTGATTCGAGTCCTCTTGCTCGGATCCTTGCTGGGCTCTTGCTCCGAGAGCACCTGTGTGTGCGGTGACGGGAAGATCGACCCCGGAGAGACCTGTGACGGAGACTGTCCCGTCGATTGCGACGACATGCTGGCCTGCACCGTCGACACCATGAGCGGCAGCGCGGAGAGGTGCAACGTGACCTGCAGGCACGAGGAGATCACCTGGTGCAGCGCCGGAGATGGATGCTGCGCCACTGGATGCAGCGCCAACGACGACAGCGACTGCTCTCCGATCTGCGGCAACGATGTAGTGGAAGCAGGTGAGACCTGCGATCCGCCTCAGAGCTGTCCCGCAGACTGCGATGACTCCAATCCCTGCACTGTCGACACACAGGAGGGAAGCGCGGACAACTGCGACGTGCTGTGCAGGCGCGAGGAGATAGACCGGTGCGTCTCCGGCGACGGGTGCTGTCCTGCCGGCTGCAATGCCAACAACGACGACGACTGCTCTTCGACTTGTGACAACGGCATAGTGGAGGAGGGCGAGACCTGCGACCCGCCGGAGAGCTGTCCGACGGACTGCGACCACGGCGACTCCTGCACACTCGACATCATGACGGGCAGCGCGGACAACTGCAATGCAGCTTGCAGCCGCGAGGCGATCAGGACCGATCGGACCACCTACACGCTCGTCGGTTGCAACTACGGCTGGAGCTATGAGATCAGCGCAGCCGGAGACGAGTCCTGGGGGCCTGTCCTGCTCGAGCCCTACGCGCTATAGCCGGGAGTGTCGACGAGACGTACCCACATCCCGTCAATAGAAGTAGATCGGGAAGCCGGGCTCTACCCACTCGGCCGCCTTCTGCCGGGCCATGGCGTCGAAGGGATCGAAGGTGTAGTAGAGCTCGCCCGCGTCGAAGACCGCGTCCAGGCAGCCATGCAAAGCCAGCACCTCGTCGGGCTCGAGCAGCTCTGCGCTCGACGAGAGGGTGTAGACCGTGAAGCCGTAGATCGAGCCCAGGATCGGATCGTCGATGTGGACCACGGCGCCCGAGTAGTAGTCCCGCGTGTCGCGCCGCAGCACCAGATCCATGTAGGCCTGGGGGTCCAGTCCGGAGAAGCGCTCCGGGAAGAAGGTGATCAGGAAGGTCAGGTGCTCCATGGTGCGCCGCCCGTTCTGGAACAGGGCCGGCAGCAGCGTCTCGTCTTCGCGGGCGGGCGCCATGTACTTGGTGATCCGGTCCGAGCCCGTCAGATAGCCCGCCTCGATGCTGACCGCCTCGAACTCGGCCGGGCTTCCGATCCGCTCCACGCAGGGAGGGCCGTCGGCGTGGCCGTCATCCACGCAGACCGGCTCCGGGCTCGAGCCGCAGCCGGCGAGCAAGACGCCGCCGAGCAGCACGACGAATCGCACCCTCATGGCGTGACCAGTTCCAGTGCGTGCGCGCTTCCGACCACGAACTCGATCTCCCGGCCGAAGGGCGACTGCAGATCGTGGGTGTAGCGGGTGATGCGCGAAAACTTCTGGCAGACGAAGTGCCGGTCGAGAAAGCCGTTGACCAGGCTTGCCGGGATCTCCACCCGCCCGTCGCCATCCGGCGCGTCGCACATCAGCCCGGCCGAGGGCAGCGACGGGTCGTGCAGACCGGTCAGCAGCACCACCTGCACCCGGCTGTCCGGATCGGCCGGGGTCCAGGAGATGACGCTCGGCTGATCGCGCTCGAGCAGCACCTGGGCGCTGTCGATCTCCAGGTGGGCCGTGCCCGGGGCCGAGAAGACGAAGGGCTCGAGCTCGCCGCCCGTGGCGGAGATCTCGATCGCGTCCCCGTCGTCGAAGAGATCGTCCGGCAGCCCCTCCGCGACGTAGCGATCGTACTCGTCGGGCTGCATCTCGCAGGCGACCTTCATGCCGGTGATCGAGATCGTGCCCACGTCGAAGTGAGCCGGGAGATCGCGGCACACGAAGTCCTCGCCCTCGACCACGCACTCCTGGTCGGCGTTGCAGGGCGGCATGCAGGGGTCGAGCTTGCCGGGCCGCCCGCCCCCGGCCGAGAAGAGCACGCAGGCGCCCTCGGCGGCCAGCTGGGTGCAGAATATGGCCGCCTGGTGTAGCAGGGAGCGCCGGTAGTGCGGCTCGACCGCGAAGTAGGCGGCCACGCCCGGCGGCCCCCCGGCGTCGTCGATCTCGACCGCGCTCAGCCAGCCCCATGCCTCCTGCCCCGGCTTGCAGCGCCCATGCTCGCAGCCGTGCTCGCAGGCCTGCGCCTCGGCCTCGTAGACGCAGCGGCCGGTCTCGGGATCGCACATGCCGACCTGCTCGTAGACGAGCAGGGTCCGGTCGTCGGCGCAGATGTCCGGCGGCGGCGACTCGCAGACCACCCCGGCGCACAGGTCCTGGTCCGTGCACCAGCCGCCCTCGCAGCCGTGCTCGCAGTCGCGCAGCTCGAAGTCGTACTCGCAGTCGCCGGTGAGCGGATCGCAGCTGCCGACCGCCTCGTAGATCCGCAGGCTGCTCGCATCGGCGCAGCTGTTGTCCGGCGGCGAGTCGCAGATCACGCCGATGCACAGGTCCGGGTCCTGACAGCGGCCGGCCTCGCAGCCGTGCTCGCAGTCGCGCTCCTGCGAGCCGTACGCGCA
This sequence comes from Deltaproteobacteria bacterium, assembly GCA_016935365.1. Classification (GTDB taxonomy): domain Bacteria; phylum Myxococcota; class B64-G9; order B64-G9; family B64-G9; genus JAFGRB01. The sequence goes on along the minus strand of JAFGRB010000078.1, from coordinate 22,726 downwards.
CTCACCGGTGGCCGGATCGCAGCTGCCGGCCGGATCGTACTCGACCAGTGAACTCGCATCGGCGCAATGGGCCTTAGGCGGCTCGTCGCAGACGACGTCCCGGCACAGGTCCGGGCTCGACGACGAGCCGCACGCGACCGTCCACAGGCAGACGGCGCCAAGCCGTCCAGTCATCTCCCATCTCATCTCTTCTTCTCCTTCTCGTGGGCTTTCTGCAGCATCTTCTTGAGCGGCAGTCGGCTCACGCCCGAAGCGCGCCGCTTGCGAGCCCGGCCGACATCCCGGTCGTCATGCTGTCCGATCTCGACCATGCGCTCTATCTTGCCGTCCTTGCCGAAGAGCACCTCGCGAAGGCTGCGCTCGCCGATCCGCAGATCGAGCGGGTCGTCGAGTTCGGCCAGCCCCGAGAGGCTGGCGAGCAGGGCCTTCTCGCCCACCAGCTCGATGAGCCGAGCGGTCAATGCGAGGCTGTCCGCATAGGCCTGCCGGCGCTGGACCACCGAGGCCTGCCTCGATCGCCAGGCCGCCTCGAGCGCTTCGAGCTCGTCCTCGTTCCGGGGGCCGCCCTTGACCACCTCGCGTCCCTCGAAGTACTGAGCCAGCCCCTCGTTCAGCCAGATGGGGCAACGGTGGCCCACCAGGCGGTAGATCATCAGGTGGACCAGCTCGTGGGTCAGGACCTCGGTCATCATCGCGGCCTCGATCATGCGCTGGGCAGGAGGCGTGATGATCCGCCCCTGTGCGTGGACCGCCAGCGTGAAGAAAGTCCTGCCCGTGTGTGCGGAAAACGAGCGCATGTCCCCGCTCACCAGGACCTCGACGGGCTGCTCGCCAGCTCGCAGCCCGAACTTCGGCGCGAGCTCGCGCGCCACCCGGCATACGGTCTTTGCGATCAGGCGGCCGGCGGCCTGCTCGCGCGCGTCCTCGAGATAGACCTCCACCTCCCGGCACTCCCAGATCCGCACCCCGTCCGCACGCGCCGGAAGAGAGATCAGCAGGCAGGCGAGAGTCGCGCCCCGGACGAGCCGCATGGGATCAGCAACCTCCATCCGGCCAGTCGGGCGCCTGCCCGCGGTAGAAGTTCACCTGGTCGTAAGGAGCCTCCGCCAGGTCGACCAGGAAGGACTCCGAGCCGGGAGAGTCGCGCAAGTGCTGGTTGAAGAAGGCCGTCGCGTAGTACCTGATCACGTCGTGGGCCTGCTCCCAAGGCATGTTGAACTCGCCACACCCGTCCTTCAACGCGTCCTCGGCCTGCCCGCCCATACCCAGGTCCTCGGCGATGCTCAAAAGGTCCAGGCGACAGATGTCGGAGAAGGTGAAGTGGCCCGCGTCGACCAGCTCCACTAAGAACTTGGGCAAGCTGGTCTGCATGGCCTGGTAGCCGCAGTACTGGTCTCGCCAGTCCAGCGTATCGTCAAGCGTTCCGCCCATCACCATGATCGGCGCCGGGTAGGCGTTGAAGTCGCAGTAACCGATGGCCATCGGAATCTCGGGTGCGTGCGCGACGCCTACCTTGAAGCGCTCGTCCTGACACAGCTTGCAGAGCGTGGTCCATCCGCCGAAGGAGTGGCCCGTGATGCCGATGCGCTCGGGATCGATGCTCGCCTCGAAGAAGTCGTCCGGCGTGTCGTTCTTGTCGATGAAGAGATCGGCCAGCAGGCGCAGGTCCTCTATCCGCTGCGGGGCGGACAGGGCCACCGAGCCGGGGTCATAACCGTCGCGGATGATGTCCCAGAGCGTGTTGTACTCGTGATCCGGAGACACGACCACATAGCCGTGCGAGGCCAGGTGGATGGTGTAGAAGATCGACTGCCAGCGTATCCCGTTCGCGCCGTGGGAGAAGAAGAGCAGCGGATACGGCGCATGCTCCCGGTCCATGGCCGCGTCGCGGACCGAGGCCGTCTCGATCACCGGCAGCTCGGCGTCGTGCACGATCTCGTACTTGTCGCCCAGGTACTCCTCTGGCGCCTCGGCTGCCAGGTCGTAGACCGCCCACGGGCCGTCCTTGTAGCGCTGCTCGGCGGGGTACCAGATCTCGAGGATCAGCCTGCGAGGTTTTCCGGTCTGCTCGTGGATGCGGGTCTCGTCCAGGACCTCCACAGTCATGAGGCCGACCGGGAAGGGTCCGGCCAGGGCCGGATCCGGCGCGGCCTGCGGACCGGCTGGGGCAAAGGGCAAGGCGTTTTGCGGCCCGTCTGGCCCGTCTGAAGAGCTGCAGCCGAGGCAGGTGAAAACCACCGCAAGCGCCACGAGAAATTCGCGTGATTTCATGGTGATAGTCTAAACCCTGGCCGGCCGGCGCACAAGCCCTCGGCCTTTTTCGAAAGCCAGGGCAAGGCGCACGCCCGCCAGGTCGGTTGGTAGAAAGGCCTTGTCAACAAAAGTGCGCGGAGGTACATTCGTATATCTGGCTTCTTTGCGGGGAGGGAGTGAAATGGCAGAGAAAGCAAACGATCTGGATGCCATGAGCCTGGACGATCTCGAGTACACGGTCCTGGTGGACAACCCGTCGAGCATCCTGGTGGTGGACGACGAGGAGGTCATCCGGCTTGTCTTCGAGACCATGTTCGATCGATCCGCCTACCAGGCGGGCTACGCCGAGTCCGGCGAGAAGGCCCTGGACATGATCCAGGACGGCCGCTTCGCCCTGCTCATCGTGGACAAGAACCTGCCCGGCATCTCCGGGCTGGATGTGATCCGCCGGGCCCGCGAGCAGAATCCGGACACCGAGTCGATCGTCATGACCGGCTTCGCCTCCTACGAGTCGGCGGTCGAGGCGCTCCGCCTGGGCGCCTTCGACTACCTCGAGAAGCCCTTCTCTGACCTGGACATCGTCCAGCAGAAGATCGAGCGGGCCCTGGACAAGCAGCGGCTCGCCCACGAGAACACCGTGCTCGCCCGGCACCTGAGAGCCGCGCACAAGGACTTCCGCCAGACCATGGAAGTGCTCAATAAGGCCGACCGCGACCACGCGTCCACGGACGATGCCGAGAAACGCCTGCACGCCATCCGGCAATCCATCATGAACTCGGCCCAGGCCCTGCAGGCGGCCTACTCCCGCTTCATGGCCCTGGCCAGCAACCGTCTCATCCCCGCAGGCCCCCAGCAGGAGATCCAAGAGCTGCTCGAGCAGAGCTGGTTTCACCTGACCGAGCCTATGCCCCAGCTGCGCTCGCGGCTCAACTCCTGAGCTCCAACCTGGATCCGCCACCTCGTCGCGCAAACGGCGTCGCAGCGTCGAAGTCGATGCTCGATGTGGAGAACCACCCCTCCGCTCGACTTCAGCACAGCTCCTTGATGTACGCGACGATCTGGCGTCCCGGATCAGCACGGGGTGGGAGATCAGGGTCGGTATCAGCGTGCCTTGACGGCGAAGCGCTCGAAACGGCTCTTGTGCTTCACGCGCCGGCCATCCACCAGCGCGGCCACGCGCTGGATGATTTTCCAGCGCTGCTGCGCGCTCGGGTAATCCGCACCGCGAGCTTCGAACTCGTTCTCCCGCTGAACCAGCCGCCCGAGCCCCTGAGGATCGTAGCCGGCACCAGCCGCGAAGGCGGCCCCGTAGGCATCGGCGGCCAGCTCCTGGGAAGCCGTGCGCGGTGTGCGCAGCGCTCGATAGGCCGCCTCCAGCATCTGCTGCAAGCGGTCCTGCTCGGACAGGGAGGGGTCCGGCTTATTCATCTCCTCCATGCTCTGCAGATCGTGGCCGAGCGTGACGTGGGCCACCTGGTGGCCCAGCAGGCCCGCCAGCTCGGCCTCGTCCCGGATGCATACCAGCAGGCCGGTCGAGATGAAGACGAATCCTCCGGGTGCGGAGAACGCCTCGGGCTGCGCCTGCTCGAAGACCACGAAACGCCAGGGCTGGTCGAAGCGGCTGGATGCAGAGGCCACCGCGACGCCCACCTTGTTCACGTAGGCGTCGAGCTGCGGATCGGTCACCAGCTCCACGTCCTGCAAGACCTGCAATGCGAGCTGCAGGCCCAGGCGGTGCTCCAGACCGTCCTCGGACTCTCCGACCTCGATCGGCGCGCCCATGGCGGTCATCCACTCCGGGAAGCTCTCGAGCGGTCGGGCGGGAAGCTCCTTGGCAAAGCTCACCCACTCGTGGGGCTCGAAGGGTCTGCTGGCCAGGAAATCGCGCAGCATCGGCGCCATGGAGGGCGACGCGCCGCCGTGTCCGCCCGTCAGCCCCCGGGTGGCCATGGTCACCACCGTGGCCGCGACCCCCTCGAGCCCGCGCGCCTCGCGCAAGGCCCGATAGCCCTTGGCCTTGGGCCTGCGGGTAAAGACCCTGGAGCTCACCCAGCCCACGGTCCCCGAGCTGTGCTTGACCTTGATCCAGCGCTTGCCGCCCTCGACGACCTCCAGCTTGCTGCCCGCGTCCAGGTGTTTGAGGATGTCGTAGTAGAGCCCGGGACCGGAGCGGATCTTGACGCTGCGCTGGGACTCGCGCTGTGCGGCCGGCCCGGCCATGGAAGGTGAGGCCAGCAGCAGGATGCACAGGCAAACGCCGAGAAGTGGGTGCGGTGCGTATCTCAAAGTCTTCCTCTGTGGGATCATCTGACGGAAGGATTCCGGTTTTCCCGCTCCCCTCCGCATCCGTGTCAGTATACCCCAGAGGAGATGGCGCAAACAACTCCGGCTACTTGCGGGTCATCACGAAGATCCCGTCCCAGTCCGAAGCCGGCGCATGCTCCTGGAAAGCCAGGCAGCGCTGCATGTAGGTCATTGTAGGTCCATCATCTGGCCAGCGGGCCAGGAGCTGCTCGAAGAGATCCTTGGCCAGGGACCACTTCTGCTCGCGATAGGCCCTCAGGCCGCGGCTGAAGAGCTCGATGCGGTCGTGTGTGTCCTGGTTTTGCTGCTGCGTGGGCCCCACGAGCTCGTGGATGCGCACCGGCTCCTGCTTGCCCTTCACGCGCAGCAGATCCAGCTCCCGAAACAGCAGCCGGCCGCCCACCTGCTCGCGCACCATGGGGCCCACGATGGTCCGGGTGCCGAACTCCTTGTTGACACCCTCGAGCCGCGAGGCCAGGTTGACCGCGTCGCCCATGACGGTGTAGTTCATGCGCCGCGCTGAGCCCATGTTGCCCACGATCATGTCGCCGGTGTTGATGCCGACCCGGATGCGGAGGGTGGGCATGTTCTGTGCGCCGAGCTCGACGCACAGCGTCTCGAGCCGCGCATGGCAGTCCAGCGCCGCCAGGCAGGCGGCCTCGGCATGCCCCGGAAGGTCTGCGGGCGCCCCGAAGACGGCCATGATGGCATCGCCGACGTACTTGTCCAGAAAGCCGCCCCGCTGGATGATGATATCGGTCATCGCGCCCAGGTAGCGGTTCATCATCTCCACGAGCTGCTCGGGGCTGAGCTGCTCCGAGATCGTGGTGAACCCGGCGATATCCGAGAAGAAGACCGTGCACAGCCGGCGCTCCCCGCCCAGCTTGACCCGCTCGGGTTCGTCGAGCAGTTGCCGGACCACTCCCGGATCCAGGTAGTACTGGAAGATGCTGCGGATCCGCCGCTTGCCCCGCCGCTCTCGCAGCGAGGTGACAAAGACGCCCGCGACCAGCGTGAGCAGCAGGGCGCTCTCCAGCGAGACCAGGTCGACCACCATCCCCGCCACTGCGAAGGCGGTGAATCCGAATCCCACCACCACCAGCGAGCTCGCGGCAAAAGCCAGCGCAGCCCACAGGGGGCTGCGCTGGGAAGCCACCCCGACACCCATGCACAGCAAGACGGCGAGCCCGACAACGAGCCAGGGAGAGACGCGCCAGAGGAAGTCGCCGTGCAGGAGGTTGTCCAGGATGGTGGCGTGGATCTCCATGCCCGGGTAGCTGCCATCCAACGAGTAGGGCGTGGCCTTGAGGTCCATCAGCGTGTCGGTCGAGCTGCCCACCAGGACCCACTTGTCCTTGAAGACCGCAGGATCGACCTCCGGCTCGAGCCCGTCGCGCATGTTCACCGCAGAGACCAGGACGTTGTAGATCGGGTAGTAGCGGTAGGTCTCTCCTTGGCCTCCGCCCGCCCCACCCGGGCCGTGGAAGCGGATCCAGGCCCGCGCTCGCCCGTCGGTCCGGATCAGGCGCTCGCCCAGGTAGAATCCCTCCCCGTCCCTCCGCAGCGGCTCCCTTTCCAGCAAGGCCGCCAGGGCCAGGCAGGGCACGACCCGACCGTCCGCCTCTGCCAGCATGGCAGCCCGGCGTATCAGGCCGTCGTCGTCCGGAAAGGCGTTGACGTAGCCGAAACGGGCCCTCGCCTCGGCGATGTGCGGGGCGAGCGCACCGACGCTGTCGAAGACCAGCAGATCCTGTTCGGGCTCGAAATCCAGGGCCATTCGCGCAGCCAGCGCGCTCGATCCGAGGACGGTCGTGGCCTCCCGAGGCCGCAAGGCCGCACCGAGCGTGACACCCCCGACCCGCTCGACGGTCTCGGCGAAGAGCTGATCGGCTTCTTCGCCCGAGACCTCCTCGCGGTCGTCGACAATCTCGCTCATGAGGAGGTCGAAGATCACGCCCCGACAACCCGCCTTTTGCAGGTAGTCGAGCACCAGGCCGTATGCATCCCGCGGCCAGGGGTAGGAGATGTGCATCTTCTCCTTGAACTGCTTCAAGCTGGCGTCGTCGATGGCCACCAGCACGATGTCGGGATCCGCACTCCCCGGCCTGGACCAGCTGCGCTGCATGAAGTCGATCGCCAGGCGGTCCAGAGGCTCTATCAGATCGAGAGCCCACAACGCACAGCCCATCACGGCGCAGCCAAGCCCGATCGACAATCCTTCGAGGAGCCGCAAGCTGCGCTTTCGCCTGGCCGCCAAGCTCACTCCCCCTCGAGCACGCCGATCCAGCGCTCGTAGGCCGCCAGCGAGCGGGCCTGGAGACGGCCACCGACCGCCTGCCAGCTTCCCTTGCCGAGTTGGTCCTCGATCCCGGCGGGGCTCGTCGCCAGTGGAGCCAGGTCCACCTCCACCGCGTCGGCCGGCCAGCCGCGGGTGTTGATCACCACCACGATCGTCTCCTGCTCGCCCGTGCGGGCAAAGGCAAAGACGTCCTGAGCCGGCCCGCCCGTCACATCCAGGCGCCGATAGGATCCTCGTCGCAGCGCCTCGCAGTCGCGCCTGAGCAGCATCTGCTCGCGAAAGGCCGCCTTGAGGGTGTTGTCCGGCCTGTCCAGCGCCCAGGGCATCATACCCCGCCAGTGGGTGGTCCCCAGCTCCTGGCCGTAGAGCAGCTGAGGTGTGTTGGGCAGCGTCTGCATCAGGGCATTGGCCGCGATGAGCTTGCCCTCGCTTCGGCCGAAAGTCTCGAAGACCGTCGAGTACCAGGGCACATCGTGGTTCTCGACGAAGAAGCACATCACCGCATCGTCAGCGAAGCGCTCATCGATGGCGGCCATGAGCCAGTCCAGACCGCAGGGCTCCGCACAGCCGCCGGCCGGCTCGCCACCGGCGAAGATGCCGTGGGCCACCCAGTAGAAAGGGAAGGTGAAGGCCAGGTCGAACTCGGGGTAGTAGTCCTTGATCCCGTATCCCTGACCTCCATTGTCGAAGTCCCGAAACACCTCGGCCAGCAGCAGCAGATCGGGCCGCCGGGCCTTGAGCTCGCGGCGCAGGTTGCGCCAGACCCTGTGCGCGGGTCCGGTGACGTGATCGAGCCGGAAGCCGTCCACGCCGTCGGAGAAGTCGCCGTCACCGTCCGGATCCATCCAGTAGTGGGCCACCTCGAAGAAGCGCTGGCGGGCGACCGGGTTGCCGAAGTTCACATCCGGGATGTCGCCCCAGCCCGAGCTGATGGTCAGCCGCGTACCGCCCAGCTCGCGCCCGAAGCCATACTGGGAGATGAGGGGATCGGAGCCAGAGCGGTTGGCGAACCAGATGAAGTGGTCGCGCCAGCGCGAGCCCGGCTGCAATGTGGCCGACTGGAACATGGGATGCTGTCGGGAGACGTGGTTGATGACCAGGTCGAGCACGATCCGCATGCCCCGCTCGTGGGCGGCGCGAACGAGATCGACGAGGGCCGTGTCGTTGCCGTAGTCCCGCTCTGCGCGGTAGTAGTTCATGCTGTGATAGCCATGGGCGTGGTCGGCGGACTCGAAGACCGGCATGAGCCACAAGGTGTCGACGCCCAGATCCTCGAGGTAGTCGAGCTTGTCCACCAGGCCCTGGAAGTCACCCGCGCCGTCCCCGTCGCTGTCCGCAAAGCCGCGCACGTAGATCTCGTAGATCTGGGCATCGGGCAGCCAGTCGGGCGGGGAGTCGAAGTCCGACCCATCGAGTGCGCCGCCCTGCTTGCGCACCAACGCGGTGGCCGGCTCGCCCTGGGCGCCGCCCTGCTCGGCCACAGCGTAGAAGAAGTAGGCCCCGTCGGCCGACAGATCCTGAGGGCGCAGGAGCAGCGTCCGGTCGTCGGGAGCGAGCTGGACCGCGGCCGGGTTGCGAGCGTCGGAGAGAAAGCGCACGCTCGCACCCGGCGCCCCGACCGCCTCCAGGCTGACCGAGCCATGGGAGCTGGACACGGCCAGCCGCAGCCGCGGCACCTGACCGCGCGCTCCGCTGAGCGCGATCACCTCGGCCGCAGCCGGATGCGAGCTGCCGTCGTCATCGCTGACCGTCAGCTCGAAGCGATAGGTGCCGGCTGCTGGCGGGCTGAAGCCCATCAGCGCCTCGGTCAGGGGGGGCTGGCCGTCGGATGCGAAATCGCAGTCCCAGTCGCAGTGGTAACCCTCCGCGGGCGTGACCGGCTGGGGCTCGAGCGCGACCGGTGCGCCGTCGGTCTGGATCCAGCTGTATCCGCCTATCGCGATGCCATCCGGATCGCGGCTCCAGGTGCCGTCGAGCACGACCCATTCTCCCGGATAGGCGAAGATCGTGTGCCCGCCATCGGCGACCGGCGCCTGTCCGATCACGTCGATCGTGAACATGCCGGAGATCTCCGCCGAGCGATGGCCTTCGGTGTCGGCCGCGGACATGAACCAGCGATGATCGCCGTCTTCCAGATCGGCAAGCCGCACCGAGATCCGATCCGAGTCGGGATCGTATTCCGCGCGCTGCACCTGGCCGTCGACCACCGCGCAGATGCTGTCGGGGTCGATGCCCGCAGCCGCGTCCGAGTCGACGTAGCGAGCGCCGATGGTCACCAGGGAGAGGCTGAAGATCTCGCCGTAGGCCGGCTCCGGCTCGACCAGGTTCGGTGTGCAGGGGTTGTCGTGCAAGCGCACGCTGTTGCCGAAGAAGGGCTCGGGATCGCCAGCCTCCGGATCGGCGAACCAGTCCGAGTCATTGACCACGAACTTGTACTCGTAGCGCCCCTCTCGCAGCCTGACGGCTGTCGTGAAGTCCCCCTGGCCGTCGCCCTGCATGGGGATGGCCCCATCCAGCCAGCCGGTGAACTCGCCGGCCAGCTTGACGCTGTCGGCTGGATTGCCGGTATGGAAGCTGAACTCCGCCATGGCCGCCTGGCAGTTCGTCTCTCGCGGGCAGTCTCCCGCCTCGGGCTCGGTGTACGTGAAGGCCTGCTCCAGCTGGGAGTACTGGCCATCGGGATTCGTCAGGCGCACCGAGACGGGGCCGGCCGATCCGGGCGGGGTCACGGCCTCGATCTGTGACGCCGAGGTGAGCTGCAGCTCCGCGGCCACCACGGCGCCAAAGCGGACCGTGGCCCCGGAAGAGAAGGACCGGCCCGTCAGCACGACCCGCGTGCCGCCGGAAGCCGGTCCTCTGTCGGGATCCACGGAGAGCAGCTCGGGCGCAGCCAGCCGGTCTCCACCGGCATCCGAGCCGTCGGCATGCCCGTCGAGCCCGGCGTCCGGCAGGGAGGCATCAGCGCCGTGATGGCTGCCACCGCAGGCGAAAAAGCGAAGGCTCCACAGCAAAACCGCCGAGATACTTGCAAGTTTCGACATCTCGTCCGCCCTCCGAGCCACTGTCGAGAGGAACGGATCCATTCATAGCACACAGCCCATACTTGCAAAAGCAACAAGATGGAGGGGTCTTTCGAAGGCGGCGATCAGGCTGCCCTTCGTCGCCGGCGGTGGACGAGAAGCAGCCACAGGCCGAGAGCTGCGAGCAGGTCCAGGCCCTGACCGCCGGCTGCGCTGCAGCCGCCCTGGATGACCAGCTCCTGCTCGTCGGATCCGGCAGCTCTCCGCAGGAGGGGCTCCAGCGAGACGCTGCACTCGGCTCCGGTACCAGCCGCGCCCGAGCATTCCAGCGATCCGGGCAAGTATCCCTGTGCTGCCGCTGAAAGGACGTGCTCACCCGGAAGGACGAGCAGCTCGAAGTAGCCCGAGACATCTGTCTGGACGATCCCCTGCCCTTGCGCACAGACACAGGCACCGCCGATGCGCCTGCCCCGCTCGGCCGGCTCGGCCAGCTCCACCACCCAGCCATAGAGCTTGGCGCGATCGGGGTCGATGGGCTGGCACGAGCCATCCAGGTCGCAGAAGCGATCCGGATCGCAGTGCCCGCAGATCGCCCCGCAGCGCGGATCCAGGCCGCACTCCCTCGAGCTGCAGTCCGGTACACAATCGAACGCGACGCACTCGCCCTGCGGGTTGCAGGTCTGCCCTTCCGCGCATCCCCCGCAGCTCGCTCCACAGCGCGGATCCGGACCGCACTGGCGGCCGGCGCAATCCGGCTCACAGGATACGGGTGAGCAGAGCCCAGAAGATTGGCAGACCAGCCCTGGGCCACACTCACCGCAGGGCATCCCGCAGGCGGGATCCGGCCCGCACTGCCTGCCGCCGCATTCCGGCACGCAGGCGCATACACCGCCCTCCCCGCAGGCCCAAGCAGCGGGGCAATCGCCGCAGCTCGATCCGCAGATCGGATCCGGGCCGCACGCAAGCCCGGTGCAGTCGGGCACGCAGCGGCATTGGCCCGCCTCGCAAGCATGCCCGGCAGCGCAGCTCCCACAGCTCCCACCGCAGCCGTCCGGACCACAGCTGCGCCCGCTGCAGTCCGGTACGCAGACCGGGGCGAGCCCGATCGAGCACCAGGTCTCGCCACCCGCGCTGACCGCGCAGCTGCGCGAAGCGGCGGAATACCCCGTGGCCGAGGCGTGCAGATCGTAGTCGCCGGGAGCGAGATCGAAGCTCCAGTACGCGTCATCGGCACGGGTGCTCGCGCTCTGGCCGCCTGCGCTGACCACGGCGCCCGGAATCCGCTCGCTCATGTCGGCCGTCCCCTGCCCGCGATCGACGAACACGACGCCCTGGAGCTTGCCCGAAGCCGGGCCGCTCGCCAACGCATCGCGCCGGATGGCGATGTAGCTCGACGAGAGCGAGCGCAGGTTGTGCACGATACCGTACGAACAGCCGCGCGCCTCGTACAGCCACATGCTGCCCCAGGGATCGCCGCTCTCGTACACGACGATGTGGCCTCCGGTGTTCGCACTGTTGCGGTAGACCAAGCAGTCGCCGCGCTGCGCGCTCTCGCGCTGGATCTGGCTCCAGTGCGTGAAGGAGTAGCGGAAGTGATAGGTGGAGTAGGGATGGCTGTTGGTCGTGACCGGCGAGGGGCTGGGCACCTGCCAGACCTTGGCCGCGAGCCCTGAGCAGTCGGCACCGTAGGAGCCCGTATGCGTACAGTTGGGGCAGGATCCCGAGCAAGAGCCGTGCTGGCATCCGTCCGTCCGCCAGCAGCCGCCGCCCCACCAGTAGGAGTAACCGACCGCGCTCCGGGCCAGGTCGATGATCTCGTCCCGGCTCATCGTCTGGGTCGAGCCGAGCGATTCCCGGGCCGAGACCAGGAACCCGATCAAGAAAAGGACCTGCACACCTCGCATCACAAGACCTCCGTCCCCATCCTCCCGACACCTTCGCTCTGCCTGGCAAGCTTTGTACCAAGTTCGGCCCACGATATATCACATCGATTGAACAGGATTTTCTTTGTGGCCCGTCGACAATATGCGCCAATCTGTCACCATCCATTGTTCGAGCACTCGCCGGGTCTGCGCCGAAGTGCCCTAACTACAAGGAGAATCCGAGGCACCCGAGAGAGCCGGGATGGCAAGTGCAGACACCAGTCCGGAGCGAAATGGGGAAAGTGAAATGGGGACGGAGGCTCTTCCCCTGGGCTATACTCGCCGCATGGATGGAGCGGATCGCACCCGGAGCTGGCTCTGGGAGTTGGCAGCGCTTGCCATCTCGTCGGCCGGAGTGGTGATACGCTGCCTCCCCTGGCGCCATATCTTCTCGCCCGAGGGGATCGTGCTGCCGACCGTGGATCCATACTACCACCTGCGCCGCGCCCAGTTGATCATCGAGCATTGGCCCAGCATACCCTCCTTTGACGCCTGGTTGAGCTTCCCGGGCGGCGGGACGATACCCTGGCCGCCGGGCTTCGATCTGCTGCTCGCCTTGCCTTCGATCATCGCCGGCCAGCGCGCACCCTTCGAGGCGTGGGCTGCCTTGCTGATGCCGCTTCTGGGCGGGCTGTCGGTCTATCTGACCTGGCGCCTGGGCCGGAGGATATTCGACCGCCCCACGGGCCTCGTCGCCTCTCTGATCGTCGCGACCATGTTCGGTGCCGTGAGCATCAGCTTTCTAGGGCGAGCCGATCACCACGGCCTCGTCGCACCCGTCACGCTGGCCTGCTTTCTGGCCTTCCTCGCCAGCTTGCGCAGCCGCAATGCTCATCGCAACTGGCTCTGGGGTGTGGGCTGCGGCCTGGCCGCAGCCTTCTCGCTCGCCTCGTGGATCGTCACCCCGGCGCTGTACTTTCTCCCCGTGCCCATCGCGTGTGCCTGGCTCTCGATCCTCTCGCCCGGACGCTGGCGACGGCCCGCGTTGGCGAGCTTGCTGAGCGCGGCTGTGCTGTGTGCAACTCTCGCCGCCTTGCTCACGAAGCCCGACAGGCCCTTCGACCTCTACCATGCCTCATGGATGCACGCCGCGCTCTTCGCGGCCCTGGCTGGTTGGGGTCTGCTCTCGACCTGGCGGCCCCGGATCGCACTGCTGACGGCGGGTATCGGCCTGGCAGGGCTGATCGGCATCTGCTTGGCCTGGCCGGACACCGGGCCGATCGGCGAGATGCTGAGCGTGGTCAGCGGTCGCTCGGCCGACTACCACATGGTCGGTGAGAGCTCCCCTCTCTTCATCCACGAATTCAGGTTCGCTCCATGGCACCCAGCCCATCTCTATACCTACTTCATCTTCATCTGCCCTTTCATCTGGGCCGCGCTCGCATGGCAAAGCCGACGCAGAGCCGATCCGGGGCGCTTGCTGCTCGTGCTCTTCGCCGGGCTGGGAATCGTCTTGCTCTGGCTTCAGCAGCGTTTCGGCGAGTATGCGGCACCGGCCCTGGCGTTGCTCTATGCGTGGGCCATCGTGGCTGGCGCGAGAGCCGCACGCCAACAGATCATCGGGTCCCGCACGACCGGTGCTCGAATACGTGCCTGGGTTCTCGCCTGCGCACTGAGCATCTCGATACTCGCAGCCGCATCCCCTCTTCTGAGCAGCAACCTGGACTTCGCGTCGAGAGATCCCGCATCCTGGCAAAGGTCGCTGGTGCGCTTTGGACATGAACTCGCGGAAATCGCCCCACCGGAGATCACGCCAGCTGGCCTTCCGAGAACCGGCATGCTCACCGGCTGGCGCGATGCCCACCCGCTGCTCTGGGCTTCGGGTTGGCCAGTCTCTGCGAGCTCCTTCGCGTCAGATCGAGCACGCGCGGGCAATCGAGCATCCTTCGCGGCGATGCTATCGGCAGACGAGCAGGCGGTGATCACCTTCATGGAAAAAGCGCGCCTTCGGTTCCTGATCGTCTCGCCGATCATGGATGAAGTCCAACAGATGGCCGAGCTGGCGGGGATCGATACGGAATATCTCCAGATCCGCGATGACTACACCCAAGCCGAGCCCATCCGCCACGTCCGGTCGCTCCCGCCATTCACTCAGGCCGTGCATACGCGGGCGCTGATCGCGGACGGAAGTGCCGCGCTGCCGGATGGACGTCCGATGGAAGGCCTGTCCCACTTCCGCTTGCTGCTCGAGTCGAAGACCGGGGTCGACTACCTCGGCGTGCGGGTTGCCGCAGTCAAGGCCTTCGAACGCGTCGCCGGGGCGCGGATGGAAGGCAACGCCGAGCCGGGCCAGCTCATCCAGCTCCGCCTGGCTGTCGAGACGAACGCTGGCCGTCGTTTCACCTACCGCCAGTCCTGCGTTGCCGACGCGCAGGGCCGATACTGCATGTGCGTCCCCTATCCGACATCCGGTGGTCCCTGGCCCTGCACGGCCCGCGGTCCATATCGGATCAAGGTGGGCGAGCGCGTCCAGCGCGTCGAAGTCGTCGAGCAAGATGTACGCCTGGGACGGCTCGTGCCCGTGGCGAATCCCTGAAACGAGGCTACAAGAACCGGCCAGCAAGGGGTACAAAGCCACCCTTCGAGAACGCCGACCTCCGGATCGCGGTGTCCAGTGATTATAGCAGCTGCGGCAACTAGAAGACGGGTATCGAAAGGCCTTTGATGACCGCCTCTTCGCCAACAGCCAGTTTCCGCACTCGGTCTCCGATCTTGAGCCTCACCAGCCCGATGCTTCTGCAGGGACGGCTCGTGGGTCCTGTCGAGTACGGGATTCGAAGGCGGAACTCGCCATCGCCCTCAGTCCTTGTCTCCGTCTCGTATGTGAATCGGCGACCGATGTTGGTCTCGATGCCGAGCCGCAGCCGAACCTGTTGCCCGGGCAGTGCCCGACCGACCAGCAGGGCGCCTTTCACGATCTCGAAGGCCTTGAATTGAGAGATCGCGCTGCCAAAGTACTCGATGTGCTCTCTCGACTCCAGATGTAGCCTGAAGCGACGCAGAGCGGACACAGGCACACCATCGACAGTGCTTCGGCTCCCGTCGAACAGCAAAGCTCGCGTGTGAACGCAGCGATGGAAGGGCGAAAGAGGCTTGACAATCCTCATTCGCCTACCGGAGATGAGGCGATCTTCGACGCGCACAAATGCTGTGTTCAGGCCGGCGATATCCGCCATGCTATTGATATCGTCCTCGATCGGGGAAACGATGATGTAACTCAGTTTCGAGCTGCTCATGCTTCGATAGCTTGCTTCCTCATCCTCCGACAGGAGTATGCGAAATACAGCCCTGTTGCCCGCGAGGCCCTCCGGGGTCGTGAAGACGGTCGTGGCCACAGGACGTCTTGCAGACCAGAGCAGTGGGTTGGAGTCCTTCCATCCTGAGACCACGCCGTAGTCGGGCCTGCCTTCGACCTCACAGGGCTCTGGCGTGTTTCGCGACAGCTCTTCCCCGAATTTCAGCAGGGAACGCTGATACGAGACTGGATCGACAGGGGCCAGTTCGAGCAGGCTTGTCGCGAGGGGTGAAAGCGCCGCCAGCAAGGCCAACACGAGCACAACCATCAAGCCTTTACTACGAGCAGGGCCGTCGGACAGCCGCTTCCAGAAAAAACGCAGGCCGGCCACCATGCTCCAGCCGAAGACAAGTGCCAGAGCCGGAGCGGCAAACTCGCCAAAGCGCTGTTGGATGGACAGCAAGGTAAATGAAAGCCAACCGAAGACCACCGCCCACATCAATCCCGTCACGGGTTCTATCCTACTTTGCCTATGAGCTCGCCAGGTCATGATGACGAGGATGAACGGCATCAGCAGGATCAGATAGGAGTACAGGCTGGCTGGTCTTCGAAGAGTAAACCAGCCCGTGTACAGGAATAGTGACTCGCTCTCTCCGATCAAGGAAAAGACCTTCTCGTCGCCCAAGGCAACCCGAAATGCCTGCCCTAGGAGACCATCCGCGGGGAGACACATGCCCACCAAGGTGATGGCCACGGCGAGTCCGAGTGCCGTCATGGGACGCCAGACGCCCAGGCCACATACGATGAGAGACAATCCATAGGGCAAAACAACAAACCACGAGTTTCCAAACAAGGACCAGGGATTGCCCTGCAAGTCGCCGGTCGCTGCGACCACCAGGACGACCAGCGAGGCAGCTGGGATCAAGACGGCAAAGGTGGCCTGTCGGATGGCCGCCCCGTGTCCTCGCAACGACGACCACAAGAGCACAGCTGGGATGGGTATGAAGTAGAGAGGTGGTGTGACGATCCAAGAACCGACCGAAGCGGCAGCAAGCAGCCCGCAGACGACGCCCCACAGCCAGGTCCGACGGATCGAATCGGCGTCAAGGCTCGCGAGAAAGGCGGAGAACAATAGAAGGCTCACCGGTGCGACGAGGCCGTGGTGATCCGCTCGACCCAGGAAGGAGAAACTGATGGCCCCGTGCATGCATGCCATCAATACCGCAGCGACTAGGCCGGTAGGGCGATCGAAGACCTGCGATCCCAACCGATATGTCAGGTAAACCGACAATCCTCCGAGCAAAGGCATGAGCAGGGCAGCCCAGACGAGCGAAATCTGTTCCTGGCCCGCCACCAGAGAAGGTAGAGCCAGAAGAAGATCGAAGCCCGGCGGCCAAGGTATTGATGCGGCGGCAGGATAGCTGAGGTAAGGATCGAACGTGGGAATGGAAGGCAGTTGCTCGAGAAGCCGGCTCGCACGCCACAGGTGATAGTAAGGATCCACGCCCGGGAGGATCACGCCCGAATCGGAAAACACGAATCGCCACGGCAAACAGCGCAGACATGCTCCCAGCAGTGATACAGCAAGCGCCGACAGTTCCCACGCCCACCTCCGCGTCGTTCGTTGCGGCTCTTTTATGTCCATGAGCACGTATCCTGAAATTCGCGCGCGAGCGTGAATCATGTTCACGTTTCCCCGAAGGGATTTCAAGGGGCATCCCGGGCGAAGCCCGGGGGAGGGGTGCCCCGCTCCGTCCTGCCCCGCTGCAAGGCGACGGGAGGGAAGCGCAACGGAGTAGGACGGAGCGGGGGCTTGAAAGCGAGCTTGGTGGGAGTCTGTCAGGTCACCACGCTCGCCGATTCACTTGCCTGATCTTCTTCTTTCTCCTTGGGCCGCCAGTCGGCGAACGACATCAGCAGGCCTTCGATTTCGCTCTCGATCTGATCGTCGGTGAAGTGCCGGCCCTCGATCGCGGCCGAGGGGCAGCTCGCCACGCAGGTGCCGCAACCTCGGCACATGGTCTCGTCGATGCTGGCCCGGCCCGCCTCTTCATCGAAGCGCACCGCATCGTAGGGGCACACGTCCAGACAGGTCCGGCAGCCGGAGCAGACCTCCTCGCGCACCCGGGCTGCGATGGACTCGAGAAGCACGCTCTCCTGGCGCAGCACGGTCATGGCCCCGGCGGCCGCGGCCGAGGCCTGGGCCACGGCGTGCGGGATGTCCTTGGGCCCGGCGCAGGTGCCGGCGATGAAGACGCAGTGGTTGGGCGTGCCGATCGGGTTGAGCTTGGGGTGCTGCTCGATGAAGAAGCCGTTCTGGTTGCGCGACACGCCGAAAAGCCGGCCGACGCTGTCCGCGTCGTCTCGCGACTGCAAGCCGTTGGCCAGCACGAGCATGTCCAGCGGAATTCGCCGCACCACGCCGGCCAGCGTGTCCTCGACCTGGACGATCAGCTTGCCCTCCTCCGAGGGGTGCTTGGCGTGCATGCTGACCTCGGCCACCTTGCCGCGCACGAAGCGCACCCCCTCCTCGAGCAGCCGATCGTAGAACTCCTCGTAGCCCTTTCCGACGCAGCGCATGTCGATGTAGAAGTTGTAGACCTGCGCCCCGGTGTGCTCCTTGATGAGATGGGCGAACTTGAGCGAGTACATGCAGCAGACCTGAGAGCAGTAGCGCAGGTGGTTCTGATCGCGAGAGCCCACGCAATGCACCAATCCCACCGCTTCGGGCTGGCGACCGTCGGCGCAGCGCACCTCGCCGCCCGAGAATCCGCCCGCATTGACCATGCGCTCGAAGTCCAGCGCCGAGTAGACATCGGGGTACTTGCCATAGCCGTAGCGCGGCATCTTCTCGGCGTCGAAGACCTGGTGCCCGGTGGCCAGGATGACGGCCCCGACCTCGACCTCCGAGATGCGGTCCTGCTGCTTCAGATCGATCGCCCCGTTCTTGCAGAACTTCTCGCAGACGCCGCACTTGCCCTTGGTGAAGAAGCGGCAGACGTCCGCGTCGATGACCGGCTTGTTGGGAACGGCCTGGGGAAACATGGTGTAGATGGCCCGGCGCTGGCCGCGGCCCTGCTCGAACTCGTTCGGCACGCGGGCGGGGCACTTCTCCAGGCAGACGCCGCACCCGTTGCACTTGTCGTGGTCGACGTAGGCCGCCTTGTGGCGCACCTTGACCCGCAGGTTGCCCACGTACCCGCCGACCTCCTCGACCTCGCTGTAGGCCATCAGCTCGATGTTGGGGTGCTGGCCCACCGAGACCATCTTCGGCGTCAGGATGCAGGCGGAGCAGTCCAGGGTGGGGAAGGTCTTGTCGAACATGGCCATGTGGCCGCCGATGGACTGCTTGCGCTCGACCAGGTAGACCTTGTAGCCGGCGTCGGCGCACTGCAGCGCCGCCTGGATGCCCGCGATGCCGCCGCCGACGACCAGCACGGCCTGCTTGACCGAGACCTCCCGCTCGTTGAGCGGCTGGAGAAAGCGCGTCTTGCCCACCGCGCCGGCCACGAGGGCCTTGGCCTTTTCGGTGGCGGCTTCGCCGTCCAGGGTCACCCAGGAGCACTGCTCCCGCAGGTTGGCCATCTGCATCAAGTAGTGGTTCAGACCCACGCGCGAGCAGGCCTTGCGGAAGGTGCCCTCGTGCATCAACGGCGAGCAGGAAGCCACGACGACCCGGTTGAGCCGCTGCTCGCGGATGTCGTTCTGGATGAGCTCCTGGCCCGGCTCCGAGCACATGAAGATGTAGTCTCGGGCGACGACGACGCCGGGCAGCCCTCGGGCGAACTCGGCCACCGCCTTGACGTCCACCTTGCCGGCGATGTTGCTGCCGCAATGACAGACATAGACGCCGATTCGAACATTCGACATGCCGTCCTCCCTTTTCCCTCACTCAGGCCGCCGGGGCCTGCGCACCAGCGCGCTTCTTGTCCATCTCGCGCAGACAGCGTTTGGGCACCAGGCAGCGGTCGATGCCCAGGGTGTCGAAATCGATCCCCATGGCCATCCCCACCAGCTGAGTGATGTTCAGGATGGGCAAGCGCATCTTCTCGCCGAGAAGCTTGCGGGTCTTTCGCTGCACCGTCTCCAGCGTGACCTGGCAGAGGTTGCAGGGTGTGACGATCAGGTTCGCCTCGGCGCGGCGGATGGCGTCCAGGATCTCGCCGCTCATCCGGTAGCAGACCTCTGGCCGGGTGGCCACCAGGATGCCGCCGCAGCAAGAGCTGCGGAGCGCGAAGTCGGCCACGTCGGCGCCGGTGGCCCGGATGAGGGTCTCGAGGTGCTGCGGATCGTCCGGATCGTCGCCGCCGGCAGCATAGGGACGCACCACCTGACACCCGTAGTACGGCGCGACTTTCAGCCCCGCAAGCGGCCTGCCCGCCCGCTGCTGGATCCGCTCTGGGCCGACCTCGTCGACGAGCAGCTCGAGCAGGTGCCGGATCTCGACCGTGCCCTTGTACTCATAGCCACCGGCCGCGAGGGACTCGCGCACCTGCCTGGCCAGCTCCCCGCCGTCGGGATCGGTAAGGAGGTTGTGCGCCTTGGTCAGAGACAGCCAGCAGCTCGGGCACGGCGTGACCAGCACGCGGCCTCTCCGCTCGGCCAGCACCAGGTTCCGGGCCGAGAGGCTGAGCGCGAGGACCTTGTTGACCGCCACCACCGTCGTGGTGCCACAGCAGTTCCAGTCATCGAGCTCCTCGAGCTCGAGGCCGATCTCGGGACAGATCGCCAGCAGGGATTCCTCATAGCCGCGGGCCGTGGCCTTCTGGGAGCAGCCCGGGTAGTACAGGGCCTTCACAGCGCACCTCCCTCGGAGCTGCCGGGTTCCATCTCGTCAAAAGACAGCGCCTTCTCGACCATCTTGCGAAAGTGATCCCGGTCGGAGATCTTGTGGGCGAACAGCGGCATGCGCCCCTTGGCCATCATGCGCATGCCCAGACCGCTCTGCTTCATCATGGCGATGGGATGGTGGAAGGCCATGTAGCGCATCAGCAGACCCATCTCGTGCGTCCGGCCGTTCTTGCAGACGCCTTCGGTGAACAGCCTGGCAAAGCGGTGAGCGTCCGAGTCCTCGGGCAAGGTGCCCGAGGCGATCGCCCGGCGCTTGAGCGCGTACATGATATCGGTGATCTTGATGTCCGCCGGGCACTTGACCGTACAGCGGTAGCAGGACGAGCAGACCCACGGCGTGAGAGAGCGCAGGACCTCGTCCTTGAGTCCGGCTCGGATCATGGCGAAGATCCGCCGCGGCGAGTGCTCCAGCATGGGAGCCACCGGACACATGCCCGAGCAGTTGCCGCACTGGATGCAGTGTCGAATCCGTTCGCCCTCGGGCAGCGAGGCGATCTCGTCCAGGAAGCCCGGATCGAGATCGGCTTCGTAGCGCACATCGGCTTCCATCGGCATCCTCCGAAGGAAAACGAGATGGTGGCCGTTCAGATGGCCACCATCTCTTGCAGAATGGCTTCGGCAAGCGCCGCCGAGACCCTCGCGTCGAAGGTCAACGGGGCGTCAGCTCGCTCTGGCTGGACCGCAAACGTGGTCACCTTGCGCGCAGCCTCGCCCGCAGCTTCGACCACTTCGCTGGCTGTATTGCGCTCCAGTGCTCCCGGCAGGCCGCCCAGATCGCGCGACTCGACCACCAGCACCCGATCCGCCTCGCCTGCAGACCTGCGGATCTCCATGGGGGTCAGCCTCGCCTGCCCCAGCGTGACGCGCACCGGGTACGCGCCGTCGAGGGCCCGCTGCACGATCTCTCGACCGAGGCCGGTCGCCTCGTCGAGCAGCCCACCGGAACTCAGCAGCTCCACGATCTCGCCCTGCCGGTTCGTGATCCGGATGCGCCGGATCCAGGTCGGCATGCCCCGGGCCGCCTGCTTGGCGACCGCCGCTCGCTCGACCGGCCGGAAAGCGGTGTAGAGAATGTCGACGATCTCCTCGTCAGCAAACGGCTCGACTGCATAGTAGAACACGCGCTTCTTCCGGTAGTCGGTCTCCCACCTCGCCCCGGAGCTCGCCATGACCACCACCTTGGCGCGATCGGCGACCTCGTGGATCTTGCCGACCACCTCCGGGCCCTTGTCCGCCAGCGATTCGGCGTCCAGCAGCACCAGCGCCTCGCCGTGCCCGCCTACCGCATCCAGGGTGTCGGCCACGCCTCTGGTCTGCTGGACCCTGCAGCCCAGGTAGGTCAGGACATTGGCCTGCTCCTTGCCGCGGACCGCATCCTTGTGGACCAGAACCACCTCGCGAGCGCGGGCATCGCGCAGATCCCCTGCCAGCCGAGCGGGTTTCACACGGGCGATCCAGCCCGCCCGACAGGGGTCGGACCAGGCAGCCGAAGGATCGGAGCCCATCGCGGTGTTCACCTCGATCACCTCACCGCTCACCGGCGATGGCACGGTGTGGATGCCTTCGCTCGTCTGGAAGGCCGCCATGGGCAGGCCGTGGGTCAGACGCTCGCCCAGCTTGGGCAGGCGCAGCGACTCGACCTTCGCCCCCAGCTCCCGCGACAGGAAGGCCCCGGTGCGGACCGTGCCGTCCTCTCCGACCTGGACCCAGCTGTCATCGAGGTAGAGCACGTCATCGCTCAGGCCGCTCCAGGCCTCGGCCAGGGCGGTCGATCCGCTCGTCTCGGCCCGGGGAGCTTCCGTGACGCTCGCCGACCTGCCGAGCAGTCGGCCGACCGCTCCGGTCAGCTCCTCAGGGGAAAAGGGCTTGGGGATGTAGTCGACCGCGCCCAGCCTCATGGCCGCTGCCGCCGTGGGCACGCTGGAGTAGCCGGTGATCATGATCACCGGCACGTCCGGCTTGTCCTCGCGGAACTTCTCGAGAAACTCGAGCCCGTCCATACCGGGCATCTTGATGTCGAGCAGGATGGCGTCGTAGTCGCTGGAGGTCGCCATCCTCAGCCCGTCCGTCGAGCTTGTGCTCGTCTCGACCTTGTACCCCTTGCCACTGAAGATTCTCGAACAGCTCTTGCAGACAACTTCCTCGTCATCCACGACGAGCAGTCTCGGTTCGGCGTTCATGGCTCGCTCCTCTCTTTTCTAAAAAAGGAACATCGGCGCGCCCTACGCTTGCAGGTGCTAGCATGGTCCGTGCCAGACCGATTCGCCCGGGCCCGGACTGTTAATTATCTTTTATTTTCAGCATATTACACTTGATGCTCTCCCCTCTTTGCGCTGCATGAGAAGCGGCCATCCGTCGGCTTCCACCGGACAGCCAAAGCGGTCAAGACGGGGCGGATTTGACAGTAAGATATCGATTTACAACCAGAAAAATACCATGTATGCCGAGATCGTACAGCGTATGATGCCCGCTCAGGGGCAGCCCTTGAGGATGGCCTGCAGCTGGGCCCGCTCGGGCGAGTTGGCGGGCAGCATCTTGTCGTAGATCTTGTACTCGCGACAGGCCTTGGCGTTGTCCTTGGTTCGGGCATAGGAGATGCCCAGATCCCTGTGGGCGCGGGCGAGCGACGGGTCGGCCTTGAGCGCCTGCTGGAAGGCGGGGATGGCCTGCTTGAACTTGCCTTGGCGCATGAGCTTCTCGCCCTCTGCCAGGGTCTGACGGGCCTTTGCCTTGCGCTCTGCCCGCGACTCCGCGCCATCGGGCTTGGGCGCCGGCTTGGGCGCCGGCTTGGGCGCCGGCTTGGGCGCCGGCTTGGGCGCCGGCTTGGGCGCCGGCTTGGGCT
>JAFGRB010000077.1 GCA_016935365.1 Deltaproteobacteria bacterium | reverse complement strand
TCAATTCCAGCAGCTTCACCCCAAAACGACCGCCCTTCGGGCGGCCAGCCCTGCAAACAAACGCGGTTTGGAAACCGCGCTTGTTTTAGGGCTAGTGTGTTGCGCTCTGGATTCCTCGTCATGTGTGGTTCGCAGGGAGTCGCATCAGAACGGAGGGCGGGAGGCCCGGCGGAACTCGGATGGTCTTTGTGCTCAGCACTCCCTAGGTAGCGAGCATCATCAGCCACCTTGTCCGGATTCCTTGCGGTCTCAGGCCAAGGCCCTATCTTGCGCCGCCTTGTTCGCTTGAATCGGATTCTCATCACAGAGTCCGATACAATATTACTCATTACTCCACTGATGGCCATCGGGGAAGGAAAAGGAGATCTTCTGGAGTCGGACGCTCGATCTTGAGGTCGAGGGAGCACTTCTTCTGGTTAGCCGTCGATCTCGACCCCGAGCAGCACGTCGCCGATGCGGATCACGTCTCCGTGCACCAGCGGGGTCGGGTTGGGCAGGCGCAGGTAGACCGGGGCGCGCGCCTCGATCCGGGCCTGCCTGGGCTCCAGGTGGAGCACGAAGTGCTCGAGCTCCAGGGCCTGGTCCCGGGGGTAGCTCAGGTCGCACGCGCCGCGGCCCACGGAGATCGCGGGGCCGGAGAGCAGGATCACCGAGCCGCACAGGGGATCGCCCTCGGCGGTCGCGTGGAGCTGGCGCAGGGCGGCGAAGCGCTGTCGAGGGATCGGCCCGCCGTACGGGCGGGCGTCGTGCTCGCCGCGGGTCCGCATGTCGGTCGTCGGACCCCCGATGCCGAGCAGGACGAAGCGCTGCGAGCCGGCCAGGAACTCCGAGCCCTGGGCGACCGTGGCCTCGCCGCGGACGCGCAGGAAGGTCCCGTTGAGGCTGCCCGCGTCGGCGGCCAGCAGCCGGCCTTCGAGCTGCTCGATCCGGGCGTGCTGCGGAGAGAGGTGGGGATCGTCGAAGCGCAGATCGCCCTGCCGGCGGCCGATGCGCAGGCCGCTGTCGCCCACGGGCCAGGCCTTCGCCTCGCCGGTCTCGCCGAGCAGCACGATCCGCGCGGCGGCGGGCCCGGGCGCCGCGATCTCGGCCGGTTGCGGCTCGGGGGCCGCTGGAGCGACGGCCTGCGGGAAGTCGGGCTGCGTCGTGCCCGCCTCTGCCTCCCCGTCCGCGGAGACCGCCTGCAGGTAGCCGGTCATGCCGGTCAGGGTGGACCCGCACTGGATGCAGGTCTTGCGGAGCGGATCGTTGTAGGTATCGCAGCGGGGGCAGACGATCCCCGCATCGATCAGGTCGCCGATGCTGTCCGCATCCAGGGGTTTTCCGCACGCCTGGCAGAAACGCTCCCCGGCCGCAGTCGGGGCGCCGCAGTGGGGGCAGTTGGCCATGGTGACGCGCTCCTCAGAGATTGTTGCGGATCCGGTGGACCGACTCCACGGGCCCGAGCACGATCAAAGTCGATCCCTCCTCGAGCACGTGCTCCGGAGGGGGGTTGTAGAGGAAGTGCTCGCCCGAGCTGTCGCGGATGGCGAGCACCAGCAGATCGGCCTTGCTGCGCAGGTCGGTGTCCCTGAGCGCCTTGCCCACCATGCTGCAAGACGCGGTCATGGGCAGCTCCTCGATGCGCAGGGCCATGTCGCGCGCGCGCAGCATGTTGTCCATGAAGCTGACCACCTGGGGGCGGGCGATCTCGGAGGCCATGCGCATGCCGCCGATCCGGCTCGGGCTGACGACCGCGTCGGCCCCGGCTCGCTTGAGGCGCTGCTCGGCCGGGGCGTCCGCGGCCCGGGCCACGATCCGCGCCTTGGGGCTGGTCTGGCGGGCGGTGACGGTGATGAAGAGGTTGTCGCGGTCGTCGGGCAGCGCCGCCACGATGCCCTTGGCCCGCGCCAGGCCCGCCCGGTTGAGCACGTCGTCGTCGGCGGCCGGGCCGACCACGTACGGGATGAACGCCTTGGGGTGCTGATCCAGGATGCGCCGGATGCGCTCCTCGCTGGAGTCGACGATGACCATGGGATGCTGCGAGCCGATCAGCTCCTCGATGACGTAGCCGCCCGTGTCCCCGGCCCCGCACACGATGACGTGGTCCCGGATCTTGTCGAGGGCCTTGTCCATCTTCTTCCTCCTGTAGATGCTGCGCATCTCGCCCTCGACGATGAAGGCGGTCACGGTGGTGACGAAGACCAGCAGCACGCCCATGCCGGAAATGATCAGGCCGATGATGAAGATCTGGCCGAACCAGACGTTGGCCAGCTCCGGGGTCTTGTTGCCCACCGTGGCCAGGGTGATGACGGTCTGGTAGGCGCACTCGAGCACCGTCGGCTGCATGCCGGCGAAGCGGCCCAGGATCCAGAAGCCGGCGATGCCCGCCGCGAAGACGATGCCGAAGAGGATGGAAAGCATGGCCAGGCGGCGCTGGATGTTCATCGGGGCTCTCTCGCGCGGTCGCGGGTGGACGCTCCCTGCGGATCCAGGGTCAACCATAGTTCCCGCGGCGGGGGATGTCAATTTCGGTCCGCGGGCGCGCGTGGAAATCGGGGGTTGACGGGCGCGGGGCGCCGATCCATAAACGTCCCAGCATGCGCCAGGTGCTCTTCACCCTCCCGCTCGTCGACCTGCCCATCTACGCCTACGGCGTCATGCTGGGCCTGTCGTTCATCGGCGGCTATTACCTGGCCTTCCATTTCGTCAACCGCGAGGGCCTGCCCTACAAGGGCGTGACCTGGACCCTGATCGCGGCGATCGTCTTCGCCCTGGTCGGCGCGCGCATCGGCCACATCGCGTCCAACTCGACCTGGGCCCAGATCCGCATGCAGGGTCTTTTCCGGGTGCTCTTCGCCTCGCGCTGCGAGGGCCTGGTGGCCTACGGGGGCTTCATCGGCGGGACGCTGGCCGCGGTGGTCACGGCCCGGATCAGGCGCTTCGACTTCTGGTCGCTGGCCGACTGCGCCTCGCCAGGGCTGGCCCTGGGGCTGGGCGCGACCCGGATCGGCTGCTTCCTCGCGGGCTGCTGCCACGGCCAGCCCTCGGATCTGCCCTGGGCCATGGTCTTCCCGCCGGGCAGCCAGGCGGCCAGGGTCTTTCCGGATCCCGCGGCGCCGGCCGACGCGGCCTGGTCGCTGCCAGTCCACCCGACCCAGCTCTACGAGTCGGCCGTGGGCTGGCTTCTGCTACCCCTGGCCATCTGGCTGCTGAAGCGGCGCCGCTTCACCGGCCAGTCCTTTCTGATCGTGGTGGCCATCTACGCCGCGGCCCGCTTCGGGCTGGAGTTCATCCGCGGGGACGACGACCGCGGGACGGTCTTGGGCGTCTTCTCCACCTCGCAGTTCATCGGCCTGGCGCTCTTGCCCCTGGTGGCCGGCCTGCTCCTCTGGCGCTGGAAGGTGGGGCCGAAGCCCCCCGAGCCGCTCGACCGAGAGCAGGTGCGGCAGAGCCTCGTCGAGCAGGGCGTGATCCCGGCGGACAAGGCCCGCGAAAAGACCCGTGAAGGTAAAGCCCGCAAGACCGACGCCGGGGGCGGCGGCAGCGTCAAGAAGAACGGGAAGAAGGACGGAAAGAAGAAGAAGAAGGGCAAGAAGGGCCGGCGCCAGCAGTTCCGCACTGACCCCTAAGTAGGTCAAACCAGATTCTATTTTTAGAGGGTGATTCCCGAGTGTGTTTTCAGGCGTGAATC
>JAFGRB010000076.1 GCA_016935365.1 Deltaproteobacteria bacterium | reverse complement strand
GATTCACGCCTGAAAACACACTC
This sequence comes from Deltaproteobacteria bacterium, assembly GCA_016935365.1. Taxonomy (GTDB): domain Bacteria; phylum Myxococcota; class B64-G9; order B64-G9; family B64-G9; genus JAFGRB01. The sequence goes on along the minus strand of JAFGRB010000076.1, from coordinate 37,567 downwards.
GGGAATCACCCTCTAAAAATAGAATCTGGTTTGACCTACTTAGGGGTCAGTGCGGAACTGCTGGTGCTATCCTGCCCATCGGAGGCCCGCTCATGACGGACGCGCTCCCCTTCAGCACCCGCTCTCGACGCGTCGACCTGTCGCGCCTGAAGGACGCCCTGCAGCCCGCGCATCTCGAGGCGCTCACGGCCCGCCGCCGCAAGCGCCTCAGGTGCAAGCCCGAGGCGCTCCGCCGGCTCGCGGACGAGCACGCGCGCGGGCTCGAGCAATGGGGAGGGACCTTCGGGGATCTGGATACGGCCAACCTCTGCGGGCACGTCGAGCTCGACCTGCGCGCCGCGGCGCTCGACAGGGTCGTGGCCTCGGTCCGGCACGAGGACGAGGCATCGCTCTTCCCCCGGGGCACGGCCGGCTTCGACGCCGAGGCGCTGCTCGGCGAGATCAGCCGGCTGGCCGCGGAGCCGAGCTGCGCCCTGGACGAGGCGCACCGGGCCGGCCTGCTGTGGCTCGCGCGGTCCTACTTGCAGTCCTGCGCCTGGATCGTGACGACCGAGCACCGCATCGGCTCGAGCTACATCTACTGGTACGGCCACTGCCAGAGCTGCTTCGTGCAGAGCCTGGACGGCAGCTGCCTGCACCTGGGCCGGATCCTGGGGGAGAGCTGCTGAGCGGCCCTACTCCACCTCGAAGAGCTTCCGGTCGGGATTCCACCTGACCCGGACCCCGTGCCTCGCCAGGCGCTCCTTGCAGTCCGAGACGAAGGCGCGCACCTCTCCGCTGATCATCCGGCCCGGGGGGAGGGTCTCCGGACGTTCGAGCAGGTCGACCTCGCTGCGCCAGGGCTCGCTCGCGCATTGCGCGTTCAGGCGGTCGAGCTCCGACTGGGCCTCCGGTGCGAGCGGTCGGACCGCTGTAGAGGAAGTCCGCGCACAGGCACCGGCGAATGCGAGCAGGAGCGGTGCCGCCAGAAAGACGAGCGCTCGCCTGTTCATCCCGCCGTGCCTCATAGCGGGTGGAAGAGCAGGAAGACGAGCTCTCCCAGCGCCCCGACGAGCAGCAGACCGAAGAAGATCAGGCCGATCGAGATCAGGATCTTCCACGTCAGCAGGAAGCCCGCCCCCGGCACCTGCTTGCCGGGGCGCACGTCCATCAAGGCGCTCAGGCTTCCGGCCTCGTCGCGCGGGCGCTTGCGGAAGCGCTCCACCAGGCTGCCGGCCCATTCGCCGAGCTGCTCGGGCGCCCGCCGGAACCAGCGGCGCTGCACGGCGACGGCGATCAGGCCGCCGAGCACGCCGAGCACGACCGCGCTCAGGCCCCCGATCTCGTACGCCCCGACCGCCGCCGCGACGGCCAGGGCCGCGCCGAGCCAGTGGACGGAGCGCGAGGGCAGGGCGCGGAAGCGCAGCGAGAAGACCAGCAGGCCCGCGGCCAGCAGCGCGGCCAGCAGCAGCCAGGCCGGGATGCGCAGCCACGAGCGCAGGTACCAGAACGAGACCTCGACCGGCTGCTCGGCGCCGACCCAGTAGCGCGTGTAGTCGAGCTGGATCCCGTCCTTGGGCACCTTGAAGCGCACCGGCATGGCCCCGGCGTCCGCGGCCGCGGCCGGCTCGGCCGGCCGGACCGGCGAGGCCTCGAGCTGGCCTTCCTGGCCGTAGCTCTCCTCGCGGTAGCCCGCCTGGTGCCAGGTCGCCTGTCCCACGTAGCGCTGGTTCTCCCACTCGCCCTCGAGCCGCGTGTAGATGTTGCGCGCCGGGACATAGACGGTCCAGGCCATCGACGAGACCGGCAGGTCGACCGCCGGCAGGGAGAGCCCGGGGTGGCCGAGCCAGCCCATCGCCCCGCACTCGCCCTCGATGATCAGCGAGATGGTGAAGGGCTCGAGCCGCTCGCCCCCGCTGGAGCGCTTGAGCGTCACGAGCACGCGGCCCTCGGCGTCGCGGCTGGCGATGAAGGGCTGGCCGTCCAGCAGGGCCGATTTGATCGTCGAGCCCGGCGCGAGCTTGAGGCTCAGGTTCTGCAGCAGGCGGTTGCGCAGCGTGATGCGCATGTCGGTCAGCGCGTTGCCCTCGGGCGTTACCTTGGTGAAGGCCCGCACCCGGTCGATCGAGTCGGAGGCCGGCTCGATCTCCGGCAGCCTCGTCACCTCGAGCGAGATCGGGGCCTCGGGGCTCTGGTAGCGGTAGGCCTTGAGGATCGGGCTGACCGCCGAGCGCACCATCTCCTCGGGCAGGAAGCGCACGTCGATCGGCTTCGGCTCGACCGCCTCGAGCTGCATCTTGCCGGGCACCTCGACGCCCAGCCAGCCGGCGTCGCGCTCCACGCCCAGGCAGCGGGGCAGCGGCGCCGAGATGCGCTCGGGCTTGAACCTGTCCTGCTCCCGATCCCGCTTCATCTCCCGGCGCAGGCGGAGCGAGATCTCGTAGTTGTTGCGGATCGGAAAGGCCGTCTCGCCCCGCAGCAGCTGCCAGCCGCCCTCGCCGGGCTCCAGCTCGTAGTGGAACGCGCCCATGCCCTCGGCCGAGACGACCTTCATCTTGGCTGGGATCCGGATCTGGAACTCCTTCGTGCCCGCGTAGAGGATGTTGTAGCGGATGACGCTGAACAGCTCCAGGGCGCCCTCCTCCACGCTGAGCAGGTTGAGGCTCTCCGCGTAGACCTTGGCCGCCTGGCCCTCGGCCTGGCCCATGTCCTTCAGGCCCAGCAGGTGGATGTGGGTCGTGGGCCGCAGCGTGGCCTTGAAGATCGTGCCGCCCTCGACCGGGACGGCCTCCGACTGGACTGCGGCGTTCATGCGCGGCTCCAGGTCGGCCACCGGGAAGCGGCACTCGAAGCGGGTCACCGGCGTGCGGGCCACCAGGAAGTCGTACTCGATCGAGCCCCGCGGTCCCCGGGAAGGGACCAGGATGTCGGCGTCCACGGTCAGCTCGCCCGTTCGGCGGGTCACCCAGACGTGGAAGCCGTTGCGCCGCGAGACCGGGATGGGCTGGCCCTCCACCTGGGCCCGGACCAGCACCACGTCATCGCCGGCGATCGGCACGGTCTTCCAGGTCTCGGGTCGCCCGAGGGTGACCTGGAGCTCGAGCCTCAGCTGCAGCGCGCCCTGGATGGCCTGCCCGCGGTACTCGCTGGCGCCGAGGACCACCGCCGGCCCCTGGAGCCGGGCGGCCCGCTTGCGGATCTCCTGGATGCGCTCCCTGAGCCCGACGAAGTCGGCCAGCGGCAGCTCGATCTCCGGCTCGGCCGGCTCGGGGGACAGCGCGATGGTCTGCGTGCCCCCGGTGATCGGTGCCTGCCGCTGTGCGCGGCGGGCTGCCTGGCCCCCCCAGCCCATCTGGTTCGGCACGTCCACCGGCGCGGCGGCCGGGAAGGCCATCTTGTTCTGGGGCATGATGATGGCGTCGAAGTTGGCCTCGGAGCTCACCGTGCGGGCCTGCTCGGCCGCCTGGGCCTGCTCGTCCAGGCCCATGGCGAAGTCGGCGTTGTCCGCGGAGAAGGCGGCCTGCTTCTGCTGGGGGCGGACGTTTCGAGACGGCTGGGCCGCGGCCAGGCCGGAGCACAGCAGCAGGCCGGCCGTGACGCCGAGGAGAATGGGCTTACGCATGGGCCACCTCCTCCCGGGCGAGCCGGGCCTTGCGCCGGTACCAGAAGAACAAGGCGAAGAGCGAGATGCTCGACAGCAGCAGCGGCAGCCAGAGCACGACGGCGAGCAGCACGAGCAGGCCCACCACGAAGGCCAGGTTGCGCAAGGCCAGCAGTCTGACGATGGTCCAGGGAGCGTAGAGGATCTCCTTGAGGCCCTCCCAGAAAGGCGCCCAGCGCAGGCGGAGCACGGCGAGCAGCAAGGCCAGGTCCACGCCCCACAGGATCCGGCGGTGCATGCCCAGGAAGTAGTGGGCCAGCGCGAGCAGGCCGATCAAGCAGAGCGCCGAGACGATCCAGACCACCAGCCGCCGCTCGCTCATCGCGAGCACCAGGCCGAGCGCGAAGGCGAGCAGGAAGGCCAGCCAGCGCAGCGGGCTCGCGAGCCAGGTGGCGACGTAGGTCACCTCGATGCGCGGCGTCTCCCGGCGCAGCAGGTTGCGCTTGAAGCGGTACTTCTTGCCGACCAGCGGGAAGGTCGCCAGGACCTCCTCGCCGGCGGCCCGCCGGCCGAGATCGGCCGTGTAGTAGATGGCCTTGCGCTGCTTGAGGATCGAGCGGTAGCCGCCCGCCCAGGCGTCCTGGATCCACATGGCGCGATCGAAGAAGTCGCGCAGCCTGCGGAAGGGGTCGTAGCGGATGGCGGTATACTGCGTCAGGTTCGTGTCGAAGCACAGCGGCGAGAAGGTGGCCGGGAAGTACAGGTGCCAGGTCACCTTCATCACGTCCACGTCCACGCCGGGCAGGCGGAGGCTGCGTCCGCCCGCCCAGCCGAGCGGCCGCCGGGCGGAGCCCGCCTCGGGCAGCAGCTTGTAGGCCAGCTCGATCACGAAGCTGCTCTCCTCCATCGTCACGCCCTTGCGGACCGGAATCCTGAGCTCCATCCCCGGGTAGAGATCCTGGGCGCTGTCGATCACCTCTCCGTTGTTGTCCAGCAGGAACTGCCACTGACCCGGATCGGAGTAGTAGAAGTTGGAGATGTCGCTCAGAGTCTCACCCTGGCGCACCAGGTGGCTGCGCTCCTGCCCGGCCTCCAGTCGCTCGCTCTGGCGAAGCGGCAGCTTGAGGAACTTGCGCGCGCCCTCCGAGCTGTCGGCCGGGCGCACCGGCCGGCCGTCGATGAGCGAGTGGGTCAGGACCGCGCCGGTGGGCAGCTCGAGCTTGAGATACTGCCTGGCGTTGTTGCGGATCCGGAGCTTGAGCTTGGTGATCTCGGTGCCGTCCTCGAGCACCACGCTGGAGGCCTGCATCTCGTCGCACAGCGTGGTCGCCTGCTGCTTGAGCGGATCGTGAGCTGTGACCCGGAGCCGGATGGCGGGCGGCTTTTCGAAGACGAAGCCGTGCTGGAGCGGGCTCGTGGTCAGCTCGGTGAGCTCGCCGGGCAGGTCGCGCAGCTTGGGCTTCTGCGCCCCGCCCGTGTCCGTGACCTCGATGTTCAGCCCGGCGGGCCCCAGCACGCCGATGGCGCCGGAGAGCGGGACGTCGGCGGGCGTCAGCGGCATGCGAAGCGGGATCTCCTGATCCGCCTCGGCCGGGAACTGGAAACGCACCGCGATCCGGGCCTGGTCCTCCAGCAGGTAGCGCAGCATCACGGTCAGGCGCCCGCCCTCGCCGCCTTTGCCCACGTCGGTGGTCCACTGCAGAACGGCGTCGCCCTGGACATCCAGGACCTCGAGCCGCCGGACGCCGGCCTTCTCCGGTGGCAGGCGCAGATCGATGCGGTCGGTCTCGCCCTCGAGCACGGCCAGGTCGAAGACCGCCAGGCCGGCCACCATGCCCTCGCGGACCGTGTACAGCGTGTTGACCCGCGCCTGCATCCGCACGGCCCCGACCTCCCGGTGGGTCAGCTTGCGGGTCCAGGACAGGTCGAACTGGCCCGATGCGTCCAGGTGACCCTCCAGCCGGGTGCCGTCCCCCTCGCGCACCTGGCGGGTCAGGGCGCCGTGGCTGAGCGCAGCCTCGATGTCCGGCTCCGGCACGTAGACCGACAGCCGGGTCACGCCGGCATCCGGCAGCCGGAACTGGAGCCGGCGGGCGAAGCGATCCTGCTCCTTTCCCAGGAACATCTCCACCTGCACCGCGTGACGGCCAGGCCTGTCCACCCCCAGGGTGTACATGCCGCCCTCGCGCAGCAGCGAGGTCCGCTTGCCGTCGAGCAGCACCTTGCCCAGGGAGGCCGATCCGTCCAGCACGGGAATGCGGTTGTGCCCGCGGTCGTCGAGCAGCTCGAACTCGGCCGTCAGCGAGCCGCGGAACAGCCCCTTGCGGAACTCGCCTTCCACCGAGCGCGTGATCGGGCAGAAGGGGATCTCGGGCCGGTGGGGCCTGTCGGCCTGCTCGATCTCGACCTTCATCTGCTCCCAGCGGTCGAGCGGCAGCTCCACCTTGCCCGTCTGGGCGGCGAGCTCGTCTGTCCCGAGACATGTGCAGGCAGCGACGAGCCAGACCAGGTGACGTCTCATCGAGCACCTCCTGTTTGCGCTGCGCGGGCGCGCAGCCGGCCGGCCGTTCTTCAGCGGATGGCTCGCGGGGAGTGTATCAGCTGGCCGGAGGAGTCCGCAATGGCTGTGGGAGGGACAGGGGGAAGTCGGACTGACGAGGGCTGGAGGTCAGGCCACGTCCTTGTAGGCGGGGCACTTGCGGAGCACGCTGGCCACCTTGCGGTTCTTTCTGAGCAGCTGGAACTCGTAAGGGCTCAGGTAGGCCACGCGGCAGCAGTGCAGCTCCCGGTTCTGGATGGAGAGGATGATCTGGTCGGAGTCCGGGTCGGCCTGCAGGCTCACGCTGTGCTTTCCGTTCTCGCGGCTCTCCAGGATGTCGGTCTCGAGCGCCCGCAGGTGACGGTGGATCCGAAGCGCCCTGAGCGCCGTGGGATCCGAGAAGTTGTACATCTTCTTGTTGCGGGAGTTTTCCTTGGGGTAGGTGCGCAGCTTCTCCACGATCAGGTAGAGCTTGTCGCTCCGGTCCTCGGTCTTCAGTCTTGCCATATCATCGGCTCCTCTCATGGGGCCCATCTCACCATCGAGGGCTGGTTTTGCAACCTGGGTGCCACGGGGGCTCGAAAGCCGTGGCTTTCCGGCTAAGACACCGATGTCCAGAGGCTTTGACGGGGTGCCAGGCGAATCGGGAGCCAGCCTCTTTCTCGGGAGCTCGGCCCGAAACGCGACATGGATGTCAGAGATCGGCGGCGGCGGCGGACTTTTTTCGGATGTAGTACTATGTAGTGAAGAGTCAGTGAGTTGGCGCTGACCAGGGCGAGGGCAGGATGGGCGGTTTCTCGGACTCCTTGCGGGTGCGCTGGAGCTCGATCTCGGTCATGAGCACGTCCGGGGCCGAGGCCGACACGGGCACGTAGCCGCTCTCGGCGCCGCAGTAGCCGTTGAAGACGGCTGTCCGGTCCGAGGTGGCCGCGATCTTGTTGATCGAGCTCAGGGGGGTGCCCACGATCTCGACCCCGCGCACCAGCTCCTCCCGCCCGTCGGGGAAGATGCGATAGACCTGCTGGGGCACGCCCTTGTAGGCCTGGTAGCCCCAGGAGGAGGTCTGGGTGGAGCCGCCGACGATGTTCTTGATGATCAGGCCGTAGGGCTTCTTCTGGCGGGCGACCTCCTCGATGAGCATGCGCTTGAGCCGGTCGAAGGGCACGCGGCGCTCGGACAGCACCACGGTGTTGGCCATGCGCGCCCGAGGCTTCTCGCCCGGTGCCGAGCGGCCGTGGCCGTTCGAGCCGCGAAAGCCCTTCACCGGGGTCCGGCTGAGCAGGAAGCTCTTCAGCACCCCTCGCTCCACCAGCACGACCCGCCGGGCGGGGACGCCCTCGTCATCGAAGCGGTAGTGACCGTTGAGCCGCGTGCCCCCGATGGCCTCGAGGGTCGGATCGTCGACGATCGACAGGAAGTCGGGGATGATCTTCTGGCCGAGCCGCCCCTTGAAGGTCTTGCCCTCCTCGTCGTCCAGCTGGCGCTCGCCCTCGAGACGGTGGCCGATGACCTCGTGGAAGAGCACGCCCGTGGCCTCTCCGTCCAGGATGGCCGGGCCGGTGTAGGGATCGAGCACCGGTGCGGCCCGGAGCGCCTCCAGCTCGGCGATCAGCCGGTCCACCTTCCGCTCGAGCGCGTCGACCTGCGCGAGCTCGGCGCGCTCCGGCGAGTAGAGGGCCAGGCTCTGGGTGAGCAGCATGCCATCGTCCGCCCGGGCGCTGGCCGTGACGCTGAGGTTGTAGAGCACGCGCTCGGTCACGATCCGGCTGCCCTCGCTGGAGGCGTACAGCCGGACCTCCCTGCTTCCCTCGATGGAGATCTGGTGATCGAAGATGCCGGGGTGGCGCTCGAAGCGCATCGAGAGCGAGCGGGCCAGCGCCTCGAGCCCCTGGCGCTCGAACGAGTAGGCTGCGGGCGCCTGCTCGAAGACCTGCGGCTTCTCGTGGCTGAAGCTGCCCGCCCACTCGCCGTCGTCGACCTCGGTCACCGCCTGGCTCTTGAGCTTGAGGTAGGCCTTGAGCGCGGTCTTGTAGCCCCGATCGCTCAGCAGCCACAGGCTGTTGCGCAGGGCCTCGGGGTCGTCGTCGATCGGCGCCCCGCTCGAGAAGAAGTAGCCCGAGGAGGGCAGCTCGAAGTCGGCCGCCTTCTTCCGGCCGACGTTGTCGAAGTCGTACGAGCCGACCCGCACCTCGACCCGCAGACGCCGGCTGCATCCGCTGTCGGACTCGTAGACGGCGCCGAAGCGCGCCTGGACGGAGTCCTTCTGGATCGCCTTCAGCTCGTAGGCCATGAAGTAGGGCGAGTCGAAGCCCTCCATCTTCAGGCGCTTCATGGACCGATCGAGCTCGGCGCGCATGGCCGCCAGCATGCGCGGGCGGCGATCGACGGCGGCAGGCCGTGGGGACGGCGGACCGGCCCGGCTCGGTCCGGCCAGGGCGCAGGCGAGCAGCAGCCCGAGCGCGCCGAGCTTGTCTCGCGCAGTGGAGGGAAACGCTGGCATGGGGCCCTCCATCCGGGCCCGTCAGCCGGGGCCCGGGCAATCGTCACGAAAGGGGCAGACCGCGCAGACCGGGCGCGCCTCGATATTCCGCCCGGCCGATCCGGTCGGCCCGATCCCCATGATGCCGGAGCGGGTCCAGGACGGGACCAGGACGCCCTCCGGCAGCAGGTGCACGCCCACGCTCTCGAAGCCCACCAGGGCGTCGAGGACCTGGCGCTGGGACTTGCTCCAGTCGCACTCGCCCGGCAGCAGGGCGCGGGTGACGGCCCGCTGCTCGGAGAGGGCGAGCTGGTCGATGAAGACCTGGGCCATCGTGGTCACCGTGCTCAGCGCCAGGGAGGAGACGGCGTCGACGAGCGCCCGGAAGGATCGCTCCCGGCTCGCGCGCGCCAGGTCGTCCGGTCCGCGGCCGAGCGTGACCACGAAGGCCCCCACCTGCTGGCTGCGGCGGAGCAGGGCGCCCACGCCGAGCCCCTCGAGCACGGTGCCGTCCTCGAGGCGGATCTTGCGGGTGCGCTTCATCGCGATCTCGAAGATGGCGAGCTTGCCCTTGGTCTGGACGCTGCGCAGGACCTTGAAGACGGCCTCTTCCAGCGAGCCCGGCCAGGTCGGCCCGCCCCAGTCCTCTAGGATCTTCTGGACCTCGGCGATCTCGACCGTGGCCTCGAAGGCGGGCAGGCTCACCCACCTCATGGCCCGTCTGCTCCCGGCCGCTCCTGCTCGGCGCGGATCTTTCGGGCCTTGTCCAGGCCCTCGTCCGAGAGCCACAGGTACCAGAGCACGCCGAGGGCCAGCAGGGTCAGCAAAGCGTAGACGACGAGCTTGAGCACCGGGGTGTCCTTCTCCTTCGACCTGGTCTTGCCCTTGCCGCCCTTGAGCCTCGAGCCCACGATCGCGCTCCCGCTTTGCGAGCCGCGCCCAGTCTACTTCAGCTGCGCGCTGCATGCAAAAAGGGAGAGCTTCTCGGATCCTTGCGGCTGACGAGCTTGCGTCCCCCTCCCCCGGGCTTCGCCCGGCCCCTCCCTCCAGGGGAGGGGCGTATCCATGTGATCGATGAGCACAGATCCCCTTCCCCCTTTAGAGACTGTCGAAAAACGCAGTTTTTCGACTTGCACACCCCTGCGTTTCGCAGAGTTGCAGGGTCTTTTTTCGATAATCTTGCGATTATCGACAGTCTCTTTACGGGGGGAAGGCGGGGATGGGGGTGCCGACACCTTTGACCGCGCCGGTTGATTGATCTAGCCTCTCGTCATGACCGCGTCCTGGTTCCACCCCGCCTTCGTCCTGCTCGCCCTCGGCCTCGCCGCGGCGGGTGCGGTCTGGTGGCGCGCGAGCTTCCAGCGCGGCCTGCAGGTCCTGTCCGTCAGCCTCTTCTTCGCACTGTTCTGGCTGGCCTCGTACGGCGGCCGGCCGAGCTGGCCCGTGGACGCCTACCTGCTCTCCGATCCGCTCGTCGCCTTGGCCGCCTCGGTGGCCGGGCGCGCGTTCGTGCTGCCGCTGCTCGTCTCGCTGGGCTTCGTCGCCCTGGCCGCGGTGCTCGGCCGGGTCTTCTGCAGCCACGTCTGCCCCTTGGGGGCGCTGCTCGACCTCTCGGATCGCTTCGTGGCGAGCCCCACCAAGGCGCGCGCCAACCGCGAGGCCTTCCGCCGCGCCCGGGTGGTCAAGTACGCAGTGCTGATCATCGTGCTGGTGGCCGCCCTGGCCGGCTTCGAGCTGCTGGGCTTCTGCGACCCGCTGGTGCTCTTCACGCGCTTCGCGGCCACGGTCTTCTACCCCCTGGCCGCGGGCATCCAGGAGGCCGGGCTGGGCGTCGTGCGGCCGGTGGGCGAGTGGTTCGAGTGGACCGCCTGGGCGCACGCGGACCTCGCCTTGCCGTCCTTTGCCGGCGCCGCCGGCATGGCGGTGCTGCTGGTCGTGCTGCTCGCGCTCTCCCGCCTGCAGCCGCGCTTCTGGTGCCGGCACCTGTGCCCGCTGGGCGGCCTGCTGGCCTGGCTGGGCCACTGGGCACCGTACCGCCGCCGGGTGAGCGAGGCTTGCACGGGCTGCAATCGCTGCGTGCGCGAGTGCCCCACGGGCGCCATCCACCCGTGCGGCACGGATGCGGACAGGCACGAGTGCATCGTCTGCCTGCGCTGCGTGCGCACCTGCCCCGAGCAGGCCGTGTCGTTCGGCTTCGGGCCGCTCGAGAAGCGACCGGCCGCCGAGGCGCCGGCCGAGGCCTGCGCGCAGGACGAGCCGGAGTCGGAGCGCGCGCGCGCGCCTCTGGCGGCCCCGGCCGGGAGCCCGGCCCTGAGCCGGCGGGGTTTTCTCGCCTCGATCGCCTCCGGTTTCGGCGGCTCGCTCGCGCTCTCGGCCGACCTGGCCCATCCCTCGACGCGCTTCGACCCCTTGCCCTCGCGCCACGGCAGGCTGATCCGACCGCCGGGCGCGCGCCCGGAGCCGGACTTCCTGGCGCGCTGCGTCCGCTGCGGCGAGTGCGTGCGGGCCTGCCTGACCAACACGCTCCAGCCCGACTGGCACCGGGCCGGGCTCGAGGGACTGTGGGCCCCCTACATGGATCTGCGGCACGCCCACTGCGAGGTGGAGTGCAATGTCTGCGGCCAGGTCTGCCCCACCCGCGCCATCCGGCCGCTCTCGCTGGTGGAGAAGCAGCACGCCAAGGTGGGCACGGCCATCATCCGCACCGAGCGCTGCATCGCCTGGGCCGAGAACAGGCACTGCTTGATCTGCGACGAGGCGTGCCCCTACAACGCGATCTGCACGACCCGCGACGCGGCGCACCGGGTGGGGCTGCCGGTCGTGGATCCGATGCGCTGCGCGGGCTGCGGCACCTGCGAGGACAAGTGCCCCGTGCTGGGCGAGGCGGCCATCATCGTGGTGCCCAATGGAGAGATCCGGCTGGCCTCGGGCTCGTACGTCGAGGAGGCCGAGGCGCTCGGCTTCGACTTCAAGGGCCTCGGCCGCCAGCCGGACCAGGTCTTCGGACGCCCGCCGGATGCGGGCGCGGACGGCGCGCGCGCACCCGATCCCGGCGCGGGCGAGGGCGCGCTGCCGCCGGGTATCGCAGCCGAGCCGGATACGGAGGAGGACTTCCCGGATCTCCCGCCGGGCGTGTCGCCCGAGTGATCCGGTAGGTTTTTCTGGCGCTTGCGCTCGAGAGCCGCGGGTAGATCCGGCGTGAGGGACAGACGTCACAAGCAGGAGTGATCCAAGGAGGACGCGCCATGCGTGCATACTCGATCCGGCTGTTGCTCCTCTCGATGCTGCTGATCGGCTGTGCGGAGCGCTCCGAGGGCAAGACGCCCGAGCTGGCCCGGCCGGACGGCCGCACGGGCGATGCCCCGGCCGCGCTCGTGGCCGCGATGGGGGAGGTCCGCATCCAGCCGGTCTCGGGCGAGGCTTTTCGCGCCCAGCCCGGCGTGCGGCTCTACAGGGACGACCGCATCCAGGTGAGCCAGGGGGGGCTGGCCGTGGTGCACCTGGTCGCCAACGGCTACCTGGCGCGCATCGACGAGGGGGTCGATCTGCCCGTCAGCGGCATCTACTTGCTCGATGCCCCGAAGGCGAGCGAGTCGCTCGCGGATCAGTTCGAGGCCCTGCTCGATCCCCGGGAGAGGCAGAACGCCGAGCGCATGGTGGGCTGGCAGGTCCGCATGGCCGGCGGCCAGACCGAGGGCTACAAGCGCGAGGAGAGCGAGACCCAGGATGCGGCCAAGAGCCTGACCGCGCTTCCGCCCGGCGGCCCGCGGGGCGGCGGCCCGGTGAAGTCCAGCAAGAGCTTCCCGGGTGGGGGATCGTTCGCGGAGGGCGGGGCCCTCGCGGACGAGGAGGCGGCCCCGGACACGAGCAGCGCCTTGGCCGAGGAGAAGGAGAAGGATCGCAGTTCCAAGAGGACCGTGCGCAGGAAGCCCGGCCTGAAGCGGGAGCGCAAGGCGCTGCCCGCGTGGCTGCAGAAGCTCCGGGACGATCCGGCGCTCCGGGCGTGCCTGCAAGCTGCGCTCGAGCGCTACGGGCTCGAGCTGGACCGGATCCAGGTGCGCATCAAGCTGGCCGGCGGCAAGGCGATCCGGATCGCGCTCGGCGGCGGCCTGCCCGTGCCGGCCTGCGCGAGGGATCTCGCCGTGAAGCTCGATCCGGGCAAGGCGGCCGACGGCTGGTACGCCTTCGAGATCCACCTCGCTCGCCGATGAAGCTCCTGCGCCACCCCCTCTTCGTCGGTGCGCTGCTCGGCCTGCTGCTCGCGGGGCTGGCCGCCTTGCAGCGCACCCGCCGACTGGGCGCGGTGGGCGAGTGGATCGAGCAGCTCGAGGCCCGCAGCCTGGATCTGCGCTTCGTGCTGAGGGGGCCTGTCTCCACGGGCGACGAGGTGGTCATCCTGGCCTACGACGACCGCACGCTCCAGCAGGCGCCCGAGCTCTACGAGCATCGCGACGGCTGGGCGAAGATGCTCGACGCCCTGGCCGCGAGCCGGGTGCGGGTCATCGGGCTGGACGCCTTCTTCCCCGACCCGGAGCGGCTGCTGCCCGACGAGCTGCGGGCGGACATCTCCTGCTACTTCCGCGAGACGCCGGCCGGCGAAGGCCCGGCGCGCGAGCTGCTCTCGCGGGTCGACTTCGAGCTGCGGGCGGACGAGCGGCTCGTGCAGGCCGTGCAGCGGGCGGGCAACGTGATCCTCGCCTTTCACCTGGGCAGGGGCCAGCGGGGCGAGATGCGCGATCCGGCGCTGGCCAAGGCGCGCTACGGGCAGAGCATCTCCGGCGCCAGGGCCGTGCCCGACTCGCTGCGTTTTCGCGCCTCGATGCCCGAGCTGAATGCCGCGGCGTCCGCGCTTGGGGTGGCCACGGTGATGGAGGACGGCACGGGCCTGCTGCGCAAGCTGGTCATGGTGCGCCGCCATGGCCGCGGCTACTACGCGCCGCTGTCGCTCCAGCTCGTGGCTGCGCACCAGGGTCTGGGCAAGGCCCGGCTGGCCTTCCTGGGCATGGGGCCCGAGCCCGAGCTGCGCTTCGGCCCGAGCGCGCTCACGCTCGACGAGGACCTGTCGATGGTCCTGAACTACCGCGGGCCGTCCGGCAGCTTCCCCACGTACTCGATCGTCGATCTGGTCGCGGGCCGCATCCCCCCGGAGGCACTGGAAGGCAAGATCGCCCTGGTGGGGGTGACCTTCTTCGGCCATGATCGGACCACGACTTCCACCGACGAGGACTATCCGGGCGTGGAGGTCCACGCCACCGCGGTGGACAACCTCCTGCGCGGCGATCCCCTGCAGCGCCCTCCGTGGACGCTGGACCTGCTCGTCTGCCTGCTGCTGGGTCTGCTCGTCTGCCTGCCGTACTGGCCTGTGTTCTCGCTGGGCCCCCTGGCCCAGAGCGGAGCCACGCTCGTTGTCTTGCTCACCTACCTGGGCGCGTGCCAGGTGCTGTTTGGCGTCTCCTTGCTGTGGATGCCCGTGCTCTGGCCGGTGATCGTGGTGATGGTGGTCGGCACGGCTTGCCTGTTGCTGCGCTACCTGGCCGAGGGGCTGCAGCGCCGGCGGCTCAGGCACGCCTTCGCCCACTACCTCTCGCCGGACGTGATCGAGCAGCTGCTCGAGAAGCCGGGCGCGCTGCGCCTGGGCGGCGAGCGCCGGGAGCTGACCGTGCTGTTCTCGGATATCCGATCCTTCACCACCCTGTCCGAGGGCCTGCCGCCGGAGACGCTGACCAGCTTGCTGAACGCCTACTTGACCCCCATGACCGACGTGGTCCTCGAGCATCGTGGCATGCTGGACAAGTACATCGGCGACGCCATCATGGCCCTGTTCGGCGCGCCGGTGCCCATTCCGGATCACGCGGCCGCGGCGTGCCGCGCGGCCCTGGAGATGCTGAGGCGCCTGGCCGATCTGGACGCGGAGTGGCAGGCCCGGGGCTGGCCCCGGCTACGAATCGGCATCGGCGTCAACACCGGTCCCATGTCCGTGGGCAACATGGGCTCGGCCGAGCGCTTCGACTACACGGCGGTCGGCGACGAGGTGAACCTGGCCTCGCGCCTCGAGGGCCTCAACAAGGTCTTCGGCTCCCGCGTCATCGTGGGCCAGGCCACCCGCGAGGCGGCCGGGGACGCCTTCTCGTTCCGCGAGCTGGATCGGGTGGCCGTGAAGGGCAAGCAGGAGGCGAAGCGCATCTACGAGCTGCTGCACGAGGGCCCGCCCGGCCCGGAGGACGGCTGGGTGGCGGACTTCGAGCGCGCCCTGCAGGCCTACCGGGCCGGCAGCTGGGCGGAGGCCCTGGCCGTCTTCGAGCGCCTGGCCCGCGAGCAGCCGGATCCCCCCTCGGCGGTCTTTGCCGATCGTTGCCGCCAGATGGCGGCCGAGCCGAGTGCCGACTGGGACGGGGTCTGGCGGATGCTCAGCAAGTAGACCCCGAACGACAGCCAACGGGGCGCAATAGGACAGCCCGGGGCGAAGCCATGGCCGCGCACATATCGGAGCGTGCCAAGCCCCCCGCTGCTTCGCAGCGGAAAACGACGACGGGGAAGATGGATGAGGCTCAGGGCTGCCAGGCCTCGGGCGGCATGCGGGCGCAGCGGAACCCCAGGGTCACGCTCTGTCCGCTCGGGATGGCCTTCCTGCGGGTGACGCTCTCCATCTCGTAGTCGTCGCCCGAGAACGACCCGCCCCGGTAGACCCGCTCGGTGCCGGTCGCCGGCCCGGGCGGATCGTCGAGCGGCGAGACGTCGTAGTAGCCGGAGCTATACCAGTCGTCCACCCACTCGGAGACGTTGCCCGCCATGTTGTAGGCGCCGTAGGGGCTGACGCCGCCGGGGTACTCGTCGGCCGGCGTCACGTCGCCCACGCACATCTCCTGGGTGCACAGGTGCGCGTGGTTGGCCAGATCGCAGCTGACCGGCTGGCGCACGGAGGCGCCACCCCCGGACGGGTTGACCCACTCCGGATCCCCCCAGGGGAAGATGCGGTCGTTGGGCAGGGCTCCCCGGGCGGCCATCTCCCACTGGGCCTCGGTGGGCAGCTGCTTGCCGACCCAGGCGCAGTACGCCTGGGCGTCGTCCCATGTCACGAACAGGGCCGGGTGGAGGCCCTTGTCCTGATTGAACCAGTACTCCGGGTCGCTCGCCGAGCCCCACCCGTCGATGTGGTGGATGAGGCAGGCGCCGGCCGCGACGCAGCGCCGGTACTGGGAGATGGTCACCTCGTACTTGTCGATGTAGAAGGAGCTCATGTTGATCTCGACGGCCGGGCTCTGATCCGGCTCGCGGGCCTTCTTGGTCCGGGTTCCATCGGTCGCGTCGGGCAGGCCGCGCGTGAAGAGGGCCCCGGGCACCTCCACGTCCTCGTCGAAGCCGGCTCCGCAGTCTTCGTTGACCGTGCCGTCACAGTCGTTGTCGCTCGGATCCTGGCAGACCTCCTCGTGGCCGGGGTAGGCCTCGGGGTTGGCGTCGTCGCAGTCGTCGCCGCCCGCGACCATGATGGAGTCGTGGCCGTCGCCGTCCGCGTCGGTCACGTCGCTGCCGTCGCAGTCCTGGTCGATCCCGTCGTAGTAGATCTCGGGGGCGGCCTCGACCACGACGCCGCTGGGATCGGTGTAGGCCCCGTGGATCTGGTTGCGGGTCAGCGGGTCGCAGCCCAGGGACGCCTCGTCGCCGGCGTCGCAGCAGTCGGGCGCCAGCCCCTGGAGGTCGCCTCCCGGCACATTGTCGGAGTCGATGTTCGTCTCGTCGGTCAGGCCGTCGCAGTCGTTGTCCATCGAGTCTCCCGGGACCTCGGGGCGGTTCGGGCTGATCGCGAACTCGTTGGGGGCGCAGTCCAGGCAGTCCTTGACCCCGTCGCCGTCGCTGTCCGCATCGGAGATGCCGTCGTCCACGATCCCGTTGCAGTCGTTGTCCTTGTTGTCGCAGGTCTCCGTGGCGCCGGGGTAGATGGTCGGATCGTTGTCATCGCAGTCGCCGTTGGGGATCACGATGTCGGAGATCACGCCGTCGCCGTCCACGTCCTGCAGGTCCAGCCCGTCGCAGTCCTGGTCCTCGCCGTCGTACGCCTGCTCCATGGCGCCCGGGTAGACCGAGTTGTCGTAGTCGTCGCAGTCGCGGCAGGCCGGGTGCCCGTCGATATCCCAGTCCGTCAGGCCCTCGTCGGTCTCACCGTCGCAGTCGTCGTCCAGCATGTTGCAGCGCTCGGGCGCGCCGGGGTAGATCTCCGGATCCGTGTCGTCGCAGTCCAGGCCCCAGTCCTCGGCGGCGGTCACGAAGCCGTCGCCGTCCGCGTCGTTCTCGATCACGATGATGTCCTCGCCGTCGCAGTCCTGATCGATGCCGTCGCCGGGGATCTCCACCGCGCCGGGGTAGACGTCGGGGTCCGTGTCGTCGCAGTCGTCGCCGTTCGCTTCCAGGCCGTTGTGGTCGTCGCCGTCCACGTCGATCAAGTCGTTGCCGTCGCAGTCCTGGTCGATCCCGTCGTAGGGCACCTCGGCGTTGCCCGGGAAGCGGCGCGCGTCCCCGTCGTCGCAGTCGGTCCCGCCCGCCTCCTGCCCGTCGTAGCCGTCGCGATCGACGTCGGTCAGATCGCCGTCGACGCAGTCCTCGTCCACGCCGTTGTAAGGCTCGTCCACGGCGAGCGGGTGGACCGCGGCATTCGCGTCGTCGCAGTCGGCCGGTGGCGCCCAGCCGTCTCCGTCCTCGTCCACGAAATCGCTGCCCCCTCCGCTGCAGGCTGCGAGTGAGATGCACATCGCCGCACCCAGACCGAGTACCGCCACCTTGCTCGCCAGCTTCTTCGCTCGCATCATCGGCTACGCTCCCTTCGAAGACCGGGCTGTCGAATCCTCACGGAAACTTGGACCATTATGGCGAGCAAAGTCCGGTGTGTCAATCGTGATGGGCTCGCTTGCCGAGCAAATTCGAAAAGGGTTCGACCGGGCCATCAATCGCCCGGCGAGAGGAGGATCTCGGTCACCACGCCCGCGACGAAGACCACCCGCTGGTCGCGGATCGGCCCGTCGGCAGCCGGGCGCCGGTAGAGCCAGTGCTGCTCCTCGATCCCGCTGCGCTTCAGCCGCAGGATGCGATCCGGCGGTCCCCAGGCGAGCAGGAGCGCCTCGGCGTCCATGCCGGCGATCGCCCGCTGGGCCAGGATGGCCTCGCGGATGTGCGCCGGGAAGCGCGCCAGGCGCTCCTGGATCCGCAGGGACTCGACGAAGTCGACCCGGTCCGCGGACTGGCCGAGCTCGAGGAACTGCGACCGCTGGCGCTCGGTCATGAACTGCCGGTTGCGGTCGAAGAGCTCCTTGTCCTGCTCCGGCAGCCGGGTGTAGAGCTCGTGCAGGCCGGGCCCGCAGCTCGAAGCCCAGAGCGCGCACGAGGCGATGAGCAGGCCCCAGATGGCTTGACGGGTGGACATGCGCTCTCTATGATAGCCTGGCCCGATGAAAAGTTGAAGCGTTCCAGGGCGATCTTCGCCCTGCGCGAAGGCCTGGCGCGGTCCGGCCTCAGAGGTGCGGGCATGGAAAAGATCGCATTCGGCGACACGACGGTCGGCGATCTCCTCGTCTGGATCGGGATCGCGATCGGGGTCCTGGCCGTGCTCGGCATGCTGTCGAAGCTCTTCCGCAAGCAGCCCAAGAGCGAGGTGCTGCAGCAGGTGCGCTGCGATGGCTGCGGCTGGCAGGGGCAGGTCAGCCGCATCGCCGGACGCTGCCCGCGTTGCAACCAGCCGCTCGGCGATCGCAAGGCCGGGAGATGATCCCGGGCAGCTCGGAGGATTCGCCATGAGAGATGTCATCGCCGTGGTCCTGGCCGGAGGGCGTGTCGAGGAGCTCTCGGTGCTGACCCTGGTCCGACCCAAGGCGGCCGTGCCTTTCGGCGGGCAGTACCGGATCATCGACTTCGCGCTCTCCAACCTCATGCGGGCCGATCTGGAGCAGGTGGGGGTGCTGAGCCTCTACCGCCCGTCCTCGCTCATCGATCACCTGGGCACGGGCGCGCCCTGGGACCTCCTGGGAAGGGGGCGGGGACTGAAGATCCTGCCGCCCTTCACCGCGCACTCGGGCAGCGAGTGGTACCGCGGCACGGCCGACGCGGTCTACCAGAACCTGCACTTCGTGCGCCGGTACCGGCCGCGGGACGTCATGGTGCTGTCGGGCGATCATATCTACAGCATGGACCTGAGGCCGTTCGTCGACCAGCACCGCCGCACGGGGGCCGACCTGACCATGGTGGTCAAGCGAATTCTTCCGGACCGCGGCCGCAGCCGCTTCGGCTTCGCCGAGGTGGACGGGAAAGGGCGCGTGATCGGCTACGAGGAGAAGCCGGCCGAGCCGCGCTCGGATCTCGTCTCGCTGACCATCTACCTCTTCCGGACCGAGGTGCTCATCGCGCGCCTGGAGGAGAATGCCCGCACGGGCCGCAGCCTGCAGCTCTACGACGAGGTGCTGCCGGCCATGGTCAGCTCGGACAAGGTCTTCGCCTACGAGCACGACGGCTACTGGCGATACGCCCGGTCGGTCGACACGTACCACGGTGCGCACATGGACCTGCTCGGCGACGAGCCGGCCATCCGCCTGGGCGACTGGGGTGTGCGGACCCGCAAGCAGCTCCGCGGGCTCGGCGATCAGCCCCCGGCGCGGATCGAGAGCTCGGCCGAGTGCGTCGATGCGATCGTCTCGCCCGGCGCGCGGGTGGCCGGCAGGGTCCGGCGCAGCGTGCTCAGCCCCGGGGTCGAGGTGGAGGCCGGCGCCGAGGTGGTAGACAGCGTCGTACTGCACGACTGCAAGGTGCGCGCCGGAGCCCGGGTGGACCGGGCGGTGCTGGACAAGGGCGTCGAGGTCGGCGCGGGGGCCAGGATCGGCCTGGGCTCGCCGGATGTGCCCAACTGCGACATCCCCCGGGCGCTCGCGAGCGGGGTCAGCCTCGTGGGCAAGGCAGCCCGCGTGCCCGAAGGCGCCGAGGTGGGGCGCAACTGCATCGTCGAGCCCGAGCTCGGAGAGGGCGATTGGCCGGCCGCGGCGCTCGAGTCCGGCAGGACGCTGCGCAAGGAAGAAGGGAGTGCGGCATGAAGAAGCCCCTGGTCATGCTGCTGGCCGGCGGAGGCGGCACCCGGCTCGGCGTGCTGGTCAAGCACCGCGCCAAGCCGGCCGTGCCCTTCGGCGGCCGGTACCGGATCATCGATTTCGCGCTCAGCAACGTCATGCACGCCGAGCTCGATCACGCCGGCGTGCTCACCCAGTACAAGCCGCTGTCGCTCATGGAGCACATCGGGGTGGGCGAGGCCTGGAACCTCTACGGCCACCTGCGGGGAGTGCACACCTTGCCGCCGCGCACCGGCGAGGCCGACTCGGACTGGTACCAGGGCACGGCCGATGCCATCTGGCAGAACATGGACTTTATGAAGGCCATGAAGCCCGAGCGCGTGCTCGTGCTCAGCGGGGACCACATCTACCGGATGGACTACCAGCGCATGGTCGCCGAGCACGTGAGCCGGAAGGCGGACGTGAGCATCGCGGTCATGGACGTGGCCGCAGAGGACGTCTCCCGCTTCGGCATGATCTGGGCCGACGGCGAGGGGAGCATCACGCGCTTCGAGGAGAAGCCGGCCCGGGCGGACACCCGGCTGGCCTCGATGGGCATCTACGTCTTCGAGTGGCCCTGCCTGGTCGAGGCGCTCGAGCGCATCGTGGCCACCCGGATCGGCAACGACTTCGGCCACGACATCATGCCGAGGCTGCTGGGCCCAAAGCGCATGCTGGTCCACCGCTTCGACGGCTACTGGCGCGATGTGGGGACGATTTCGTCGTACTTCCAGGCCAACATGGACCTGCTGCGACCTTCGAGCGGGCTCGATCTCGACCGCTGGGAGATCGGCACCCGCGACGATCCGCGCCAGGTCGGCGATCGCCCGCCGGTGCGCTTCGGCACCGCGGCGAGCTGCGATCAGGTCCTGGTGTCGGACGGCTGCCGGATCGACGGCCGCGTGCGCCGCTCGGTGCTCTCTCCGGATGTGACGGTGGAGGCCGGAGCCGAGGTGGAGGACGCGATCTTGATGCACGGGGTCGTGATCCGCCGCGGCGCCGTGGTCAGGCGCGCCGTGCTCGACAAGGGCGTGATCCTGGGCGCAGGCGCCCGGATCCTGGGCGGGAGCAAGGCGGCGCCCAACGCCGAGTACGCGAAGTGCCAGCTCGACGGGCTGAGCGTGCTCGGCAAGGACGTGCAGGTGCCGGACGGGGTCTCGCTCGGCGCCAACGTGGTCTGCGAGTCGGGTGCGGGCGGCGGGGACTTCAAAGGCGACGTGCCGGACGGGGCCACGGTGCGCGCCTCGGGCGAATAGATGCCGGGGAGCGAAAGTTGACAGACCGAATCACGGGCTGGTATAGTCGAGACGGTTAGAGAAAAGCGCATACATTACGGCAGCTTTTCAGGGTTGCGAAGAGGTGTGAGACATGGCCGGTAGGCCGCGGCAGATTTCCATCAGCGATCCGCTCTGGGAAGTGTACGAGAGCCTGGCCGAGGAGTCGGGCAGCGACTTGGACGTGCTGGTCGCCCAGGCCATGTTCGAGATGGCGCTCCGGCTCGGCTTCATCAACCCCGTCCCGGCAGACGTGGCGCCGCCGGCCGGGGACAAGGAGCTGCCGGCGCCGCCGCAGGCCAGACCGCGCCCGCCGCCGCCCTCCAAGCCGCAGCAGAAGTTCGGCCCCGGCCGCACCCGGGAGACGGGCGGCCGGCCGACGGCACCGCCCGCGCCGTCGGCGCCGTCGGCGCCGCCTGGACCGGCCGGCGCGCCCGGACCGGTCAAGCGCCCGCCGCGGCCTGCACCCCGGCCGCCCAAGGACAACAAGAAGGGCCTGTTCATCGTCAACGAGGACGGCGACGCCGAGAAGATCGACAAGGACATCTACATCATCGGTCGATCGAGCAAGTGCGATCTGGTCATCAACTCGGTCAAGGTCTCGCGCGAGCACGCCATCATCACGCGCGAGCGCGGGGAGTTCTTCATCGAGGACCTGGGCTCCGCCAACGGGACCTGGTACAAGGGCGAGCGGATCGAGAAGATGAAGATCCGCGACGGGGACGAGATCTTCATCTGCGACGAGAAGTTCAAGTTCGTGCTGCGCTAGCCGGGAAGGCACACGGCCATTTCTATCCACAGCAGGTCGCGGTCTTCGCTCTCTCTGGTCGGGCTGGCCTTGGTGATCGGCTCGGGTGTCCGCTCGCACCGAGAGACCGTGTAGCGCTGGATCACTTCCTCTTCGGCCGGCGCGGCTTGCCGCCGACGCCGCCGCGCAGCGGCCTGAACTGCATCGTGCTCAGGGGGCCGTAGAGGCTGAAGTGGAAGGCCCCGTCCTTGTCGCGGGCCTGGTCGACGTTCTGCGTCGCGAACTGCTGCAGCTCGGGCGGGATCTGGGCCAGGAACTCCTCGTACTTCTTGTCCGAGAGCTTGAAGTGCACCTTGCAGCGCGAGGTCATCCGGCTGAGCTCCTTCTGGAGCAGGAAGTAGCCTTCCAGGCTGGCCTCCACGTCGTCCGAGTTCACCTCGAAGGTCTCGATCTCCGCCTTGCCGTTGGCCACCTTCAGCTGCAGGCGCGGCTTGCCGAGGCTGATGGGCGGGACCTGGAAGCCCTTGATCTTGCCCGCGCCCAGGCCCGCCTGCTCCAGCTGCAGGGCGATCTTGCCCTTGCTGTCCTTGTAGTCGGCCTGCGAGATGTCGAGCTGCAGATCGCCGCCGAGCTTGCCGGCCAGCGGCAGGCCGAAGAGATCGACCCAGATGGGCAGGCGGGCCACGTTGAGCGCGGCGAGCTGGCACTCGACGCGCGTCCGGTCCTTGCCCAGCTCCAGCTCTCCGCTCAGCTTGCCACCGAGCAGCTCGGTCTCGAACGAGACGTCCTTGTCGCCGAACATCAGGCCCAGCAAGGAGATCCGGGCCTGGGCCCGATCGACGAGCAGGGAGAAGCCCGCCTCGCCTTCCTTCTCGGCCGGCTTGATCAGGCGCAGCGTCTCGGCCTCGACCCCGTTGGGAAAGAGCGTCTCCAGGCTGCCGAACTGGACCTTGAGGCCTAGCCTCCGCTCGGCCTCGAAGGTGACCTGCTTGGTCAGCACCTGGACGGGAAAGCCGCGCACCAGGAAGAACAGCAGGCACAGCAGGAAGAAGACGGGATAGACGATGGCCTTGGCGACGGTGCTCTGCATGATCATTTCGCTTTCTTGGCCGGCCCTGCCTTGGCCTCCTCGGGGCCTTCCTCCAGGAGCTGGAAGTTCGACACCGTGAAGCTGACCTCGAGGTGGTCGGGTTGCTTGAAGCTGTTCTTGACCCGCAGCTTGCGCACGGCCACGGTGCTGCTGCTGCGCTCGATGCCCGCCAGGAAGTCGACCAGGCGATCGATCGTGATGAGCTCGATGTTGACCGTCACCCGGTTCTCCTTGATGCGCGACTCGGTGTCGACGTTGGGCGCGCTGGTCTTCATGTCCTCGATGTGGACGCCCAGCTGCTCGGCCTGGTGCTCGACGGTCGCCTTCAGGTCGATCTGAGCGCCCTTGCGCATGCGGGCCTGGGCCAGCTTCTGCTCCTGCTTGGCCGCCTCGTACTCGGATCGCATGTCGATGATCGTCTGGAGCTTCTCGGTCAGGCCGGCGATCTGCTTGTCCATCGAGGTCAGGCTCGAGGAGAACCACATGTGGACGAAGAAGCCGATGAAGGCGACGAGCGCGACGGCCACCCCGCCGACCATCAAGCGCTCGCGCTGGCTCAGGCGTTGCCAGCCCGCCATGAGGTTTTCGATCTTGTCGCCCAGTCTGGCCATGGTGCCTTCCCCGGTCGCTCAGCAACCGTTGACGATGTCGAGTGTGAACTCCACCTCGTTGGTCTTCTTGTCCCTGCGGCTCTTGCCCTCCTGGATCTCCTTGAAGCACTCGTGCTTCTCGAGGGCGGCCTTGATCAAGCTGATCGACTCGAAGTTGTCGGTGAAGCCCTCGATGCGGATCTTCTTGGGCGTGATGTCGACCAGCTTGAGCCGCAGCTTGAGATCCTCGGGCATCCGGGCGTGGATCTCGCGCAGGCTGTCCACGGCGGTCGACTTGGGCAAGGACTCGCCGTTTTCCGGAGAGACTTTCTCCTTGATGAGCGAGAGCGCGACCTCGAGGTTGTCATAGGGCTTGCCGAGCACCGTCTTGGTGACCTCCTGGATGCGCCCGTCCAGCACCCGCCTGGCCGAGCGCAGGCTGAAGTAGCTCACCAGCCCGTGGCCGACGGCCAGGAAGAGCAGGATGATGAGGGCCACGGCCACGTGGACGACCATGCCGCGCATGTGAGAGAAGTCTCCCTTGAAGCCGTAATCGCCCTTGCGCAGGTTGAGCCAGTTCCGCCGGCCGCCCTCGTGGGCGTGCAGGGCCAGGCTGAGAGCCTTGATCCAGCCGCCCGGAGACTCGGCGGCGCAGGTCAGCTTCTCGATGCCCGGCAGCGCAAGCTGTTCGGCGCCGAGCCGCTCGACGTCGACCTCGAGGGCCTCTGCCAGGTAGCGGTCCAGGTTGCGGATCTCGGAGCCGCCGCCGCACAGCCAGATCCGGGTCACGCTCCGGGGGACCAGGCTGCGGTGGGCGGTGAAGGTCTGGCGGATCTCGCGCACCAGGGTGTCCACCGGCCGCCTGACGGTGTCGGAGACCATCACCGCCTCGGGGCTGTCCGCATCCCAGGCGCCGGTCTCCACGAAGGCGTCCCGGTGCTTGCCGAGCTCGGCCTGGTCGGCGTCCATCTTGTAGGTCTCGGCCAGCTGCTGGGTCACGTCGTGTCCGCCGCCGGAGAGCGTCCGGGCGAACTCCAGGCCCTCGTGGCCGAGTATGCAGATGGAGGTCAGGCGGTGGCCGATGTCGATCACCGCAGCCGACTCGCCCTCGGCCGGAACGGGCAGGATGCTGGCCAGGCTGCTGTAGGCCAGGCACTCGGCGCCCAGCAGCTTGGGGTCGAGGCCGGCGCCCCGGAGCACCTCGAGCCAGCCCGAGAGGCGATCCCGCTGGCAGAGCGCCACGAGCAGGCGCGTCCCGCTCGGGCCCTTGTCGACCGGCAGGTAGTCGAAGACCACGTCCTCGATCGAGAAGGGGATCACGCCTTCGAGCTCGAAGCCGATCGTCTGGGCGATGCGCTTGGCGACCGTGAACGGCATCGCCAGGGAGCGAATGGATACCTCGTCGCCGGGAAGCGCCGTGCAGAGCTGGTCGGACGCCGAGACCTGCAGCCCGGCCAGGGCCTCGGATGCGCGCTCGATGTAGGGCCGCTCGTCGATCGGCACCGCGACGCTCGCGCAGCCCACCACCTCCACCGTGCGGAAGGTGCTGCGCAGCCGGACCAGCTTGATGGCTTGGCTCCCCAGGTCGAGTCCGATGGTCATCTGTGCCATGGCCGTTCTCCCGCGATCTACATCACTCGCCAGTACAGGACTTCCTGGCCCGAAGCGGTGTTCTTCACCACGGTCCGGATCGTCACCGCCACCTCGCCCAGCTCCCCGATCGCCTTGATGGAGAACGTGTCGCTGAAGGGGGCCAGGTTCTTCATGAAGTAGGGGTTGAAGGACGGGCCCAGGCTGTTGAAGAAGCCGGCGATGGCCTGGTTGTTGGGCACCATGAAGGAGGTGAACTGCATCAGGCTGCGGAACTCGAAGAACATCGCCATCACCTCGAGCAGCTGCGGCAGCCCCTGCTCGGTGCACAGCGGGAGGTTCTCGGGCTGCATGCACAGGATCGACAGCATCGTGACCGGGTCGTTGACCGAGGTGAGGTTCTGCAGCAGGGCCGGATCGGTGTAGACGGTCAGCTTCTCCGAGAACTCGTCCATGAAGTCGTCGCCGATGCCCTCGACCAGGTGCAGCTCGGCCACGGTCAGGAACGGGTTGTTCTTGCTCTCGTACGCGTCCTTGAGCATGTCGTAGCGGGAGTCCTCGCTGGACGTGCCCTGCAGGAAGACGGCCGGCTGCGAGAAGGGATCCGCGACGACCATGTCCGGGTTGAAGGTGTCGGTCGTGTTGTCCGCGTCGATCCAGTCGTGCATCGCCACCACGACCTCCGCCGGCTGGTGGTAGTCTCCGTGGCTGTCGGGCTCCTCCCACATCGAGCGGTAGCGCGGCCCGCCGATCAGCGACAGGATCTGGGCGGCGACCGGCGAGGAGATGGACGGCAGGCTGTCGAGCGAGTTGACGTTGAGCTTGGCGTACTCGTCCTCGATCTCCGCGTGGAAGCTCCCGTCGAACTGGCCGAATCCCCGGCCCTCGTCGAGGTTGATGCCGCTCAGGCCGAAGGCCTCGCCCATCTCGCCGCTCGTCAGCGCCTTGGCCAGGTCGCTCTCGATGGGCACGAGCTGGTAGAGCTTGATCGTGCCGCCGGTCATGCGGTCCACCTGACCCTGGTAGAAGAGTATCAGGCGGGAGAAGCTGACCGCCGACCGGGCCAGGTAGTAGGCCTTGGCCCGATCGCGCACGTTGGCCGCCACCTGGACGTTGATCCGGGTCTGGTAGACGAACTCCACCACCACCACCGTGAGGATGGCCACGGTGACCAGGACCATCAGCAGGGCCATACCGCTCTCGTTCCTTCGTATGCGCCCAGGACTCAGCATCGCGCCTCGGCCCTCCTTACCGGCGTCGGCTCCATCGGACCGATGCTCACGACCACCAGGTCGCTCCGCTTCGGCCGCTGGTGGTTGCATCCTCTCGTATCCTCTCCTCTTCATCTCTCGTCTCACTGCGACGGCTTGAGCCAGTTGGCCAGGGGCTTGTTGGTGAAGATGCGCGTGGTGGTCGTGAAGGGGATCTCCTCGCCGTGCTCGTCGACCACGGTCATGGTAATGCGCACCATGCGCGGGAGCTGGTTCTGGCGCTCCATCTGGCTGCAGTCCCACTCCTCCACCCAGTCCTGATCCACCTCGTCCCAGAGCTCGAAGTTGAGCGACTCGATGTCGGGACACAGCACCATCTCCTCGCCGCCCTCGCCGGGCCGGCCGTCGATCCGCGTCTTCTCCCGGCGGATGAGGTTGTTCTTGGAGGCGTCCTCGGGGTCCTCCTGGCTGTAGTACGAGATCTCGCTCTGGTCCGACTCGTCCACGTCGCGGAACAGGCGCAGGTGGGCGAAGGAGCAGAAGGTGATCTCGTCCATCTTGCCGCGCGGCACCACCTTGAAGGTCGTCCAGAAGTGCCGCTCGCCCGTCGGCGTGTCCAGCTCCCGGCAGTCGTAGATGAAGGCCATGGAGAGCTCGCGGGCCATGCGCTCCATGGCCACCCGCACGCTGTGGTAGCGCTCCTGGACCCGGGAGACGAAGTCCCGGACCTCGAAGGTGCGGGCGAAGCTGCCGTAGATCAGGCTCATGACGATCCCGAGGATGGCGATGGCGATCATGATCTCGAGCAGGGTGAAGCCGCCGCGTCTGTCTCGAAGAGCCCGCATGCCGTCTTCCTACTTGCCGCCGAACCTGGGCCGCATGCCGGCGCCGGTCCGGATGGCGCCCGTGCCGGGGGCGATCGGCTTGCCGCCGCCCTGGGTCTTGAAACGGCTCATGGAGCCGATGCCGGTCGTCCCGCTCGTCCCGGTGGGCTGTCCGGGCTGGGGCCGGGTCAGGTCGCCCTTGCCGGCGATGGCGGGCGCCATGCCGGCTCCGGCGGCACCCGATGCCTCCGGCACCTGGACCAGGTGGGTCGTCAGCACCAGCTCGCTGCCCGGACCGCCCTCGTCCCAGAAGACCGTCAAGTGCACCTCCCGGAGCGCCTGCTCGATCATGCCGGAGAGCATCTCGACGTTGCCGCGCAGCATCTCGGGGTTGATCATCGAGCTCAGGGCGCTCGCGCCGCCGGCGCCGCCCAGCATGCCGCCGAGCTGGCTCTTGAGGTTGTCGGGGATCTGGCCTCCCAGCATGCTCTCCAGCTCGGACACGTCCCCGAGCGCGCCCAGCTTGCCCATCAGCCCGCCGGCGCCCGACTCCTCGCCCTGCTCGCCGCCGAAGGCCAGCAGCTGGCTCAGCGCCTCGCCGAGCGGCAGCTCGACCTTGTTGATCTCCAGGCGCCACTTGAAGCTGGGGTAGCCGAGGTCCTCGAAGTTGCCCTCGTCGGTGTCGTCCATGTCGGGGAAACCCTCCTTGTGGAGCGTCTCCTCGATCTCTTCTATCTTGGCCTGGGCCAGGAAGGTGGCGATCGAGATCTGCTTGCCGTAGGTGCTCAGGCGAATGGAGCCGCTCTGGGCCTCCAGCAGCGCCACGTAGGCGACGGCCAGGATGCCGAGCGCGATCATCAGCTCGATCAGCGTGTACCCATGTCTCCCTTGCGCGTCACTCATCGGGCGCCTCGACGAGCTTGGGGTAGATGCGGACTCTGCCGGTCAGCGGGAAGACCCACAGGGTGTAGACGTTCTCGTCCTCGTCGGCCAGGTGGATGACCGCCCGCTCGGTCATCCCGGTCGGGAAGCAGTACAGGTAGGCCTGCCCGGCCCGCACGCTGTCGGCCTGGTGCGCGACCCAGACCGTCTGGAAGCCGATGCCCTCCGGCAGCTCGGCCACCTTGGACAGCGGGGTGGAGACGCGCGAGAAGCTGGGCCGGGACTTGGGCTTCCACATCTCCTCGCTCTCGACGAAGCTGCGCCGCAGAAAGCGCGGCCGCTCCTCCGTCTCGAGCGCCCCGTCGCTCACCTCGGTCTTCTCGGGGTCGAGCAGGAAGCGATCGCCGGTGCTCTCGATCCAGTACTTGCGCTCCTCGAGATCGAAGACCACCCGGAAGGTCGCGTTCTTGCGGGCTGCCAGGTCGTAGGTGTAGCGGATGGCGCCGGCCACCTTGCGGGCCGAGGCCCGCAGGTTGGCGTGCGTGATGTTGGTCACCGCCGGGATGGCCATGCTGAGCGTGATGGCGATGATCAGCACCACGATCGTGGTCTCGACCAGCGTGAAGCCGCGCCGGTCCACCGCTGTGCGCATCCAGCCTCTCATCCGCTCACTTCCGATCGACGTGGCTCACTGCTCGCTGACCAGATCCTCGTCGAAGCCCTCGCCGCCCGGCGTGCCGTCGGCGCCCAGGGACTTGAGGGAGTAGGAGGTCGAGCTGTTCCGGCTGTACTCGAACTCCCGGTCCCACTTGTCCTTGGGCAGGTTTTTCATGACGCCCTTGGCCACGATCTGCTGCAGGCCTTCCTCGGTCGTCGGGTAGTTGCCGTACTGGACCTTGTAGGCGTCGAGCGCCTGGACCACGTTGGCCATCTGGATCTTCGTGCCGTCGACCTTGCTCTGATCCAGGTAGCGGACGTAGGCCACGGTCACGATGGTCATCATCATGCCGAGGATGGCCACCACCACCATGATCTCGATCAGGGTCATGCCCCGCTCGGACTGAGCGAGACCTCTCAGGACCTGCTTGCTCATCGGAGCTCCTCCTCGTGGCAGGGGGCCTCGGATCGGGCCGGATCGCGAGCCCAGTGCCGGATCACCACGGCCATCAGCGCGAGCGAGCCCGCGGAGATGGCCACGTCGGCCAGGTTGAACGTGGCCCAGTCGAGCCACTCACCGGCGTGCAGGTGGATGTAGTCGACCACCCCCCCGCGCGCGATGCGATCTACCAGGTTGGCGAGCGCGCCACCCAGCACCAGCCCCAGGGCGACGGCCACGCTGCGGCTCCAGCCCAGGGTGCGGACCGAGAAGAGGCACACGCTCACCATGGCGAGCACGGCCAGCCCCAGCAGCAGCGGCAGCCGGAGCCCGGGCGCGAAGCTCGAGAACAGGCCGAAGGCGCCGTGGGGGTTGGCCTGCAGCCGGAGATCGAGCAGGCCAGGCAGTACGCTGACGGCCCGGTCGCCGGGCAGCGCGGCGAGCGCCATCCACTTGGCGAGCAGGTCCAGCGCGCCGGCCGTCAGCGCCACGGACAGCGTGATCACCAGGTAGAGGCCGCGTGGCTGTCGCGCTCGCTCGCTCATGTCCTCACCGTGCGAACTCGTTCAGCTGCAGGATGGGCAGCAGGATCGAGAGCACCATGAATCCCACCGCGCCGCCCATGAAGACGATCATCAGCGGCTCCAGCAGGGCCGTCAGGGCGTTGATGCGGTTCTCGGCCTGGTCCTCGTAGCTCTTGGCGACGTGCTCGAGCATCGTCTCGAGCTGGCCGGTCCGCTCTCCGACCGCGATCATGTGGATGACCAGGGGCGGGAACTCGCCGCTGCGCTTGAGCGGGTTGGCGATGCTCTCGCCCTCGGTGATGCTCTCGCGGGCGTCGTCGATGGCCGAGGCCAGGACGCGGTTGTTGACGATGTTGCGCACGATGTGCAGCGAGCCCAGCAGGGGCACGCCGCTGGTCAGCAGGGTCGAGAGCGTGCGCGCGAAGCGGGAGATGGACAGCATGCGCACGATGGAGCCGAAGATGGGCATCTCCAGCTTGAAGCGGTCCCAGCGCACGCTGCCGTTCTCGGTCCGGGTGTAGGCCCGGAAGGCGAAGCCGGCCGCGATGAGCACGAGCAGCACCGCCCACCAGTACGAGGACAGGAAGTCGCTGGCCGCCAGCAGGATCCGGGTGGGCAGCGGCAGCGTGGCGTGCATGTCCTCGAAGATCTTCGTGATCTTGGGGATGACCACCACGATCAGCAGGGTCAGGATGCCGATCCCGATCACGATCATGATGGCCGGGTAGGTCAGGGTGCCGATGATCTTGGAGCGCAGCCGCGCCTGGCCCTCGGTGAAGTCGGCCAGGCGGTTCAGCACCACGTCCAGGGCACCCGAGGACTCTCCGGCCTTGACCATGTTGCAGTACAGGTGAGGGAAGACCTTGGGGTGCTGGCCCATGGAGTCGGCCAGCGAGCTGCCCTCGTTGACGCGCTGCTTGACCTGGGAGAGCACCAGCTTGAGGTGATCGTTGTCGACTTGATCCACCAGGGCCGAGAGGCTCTCGACCAGGGTGACGCCGGCGTGCAGCAGGGTGGCCAGCTGGCGGGTCAGCACGGCCAGCTCGGCGGTCGTGACCCGCTTGCGGCGGGCGCTCGGCTTGCCCTGCCCGGGCTTGGCGGCCTTCTCCTGGTGCACCTCGGTCAGGAAGATGCCTTCCTTGCGAAGCGCGCTGCGCAGCACTCTCGGGTTGTCGGCGTTGCGGATGCCGCTGACCGCCTTGCCCGCGGGGTTCATTCCCTTGTACTTGAAAACCGGCATGCCGATACGCCTCCCGACGTCAGGCCACGTCCTCCTGGGTGACCCGCATGACCTCCTCGATGCTGGTGACGCCGCGGACGACCTTGTCCGCGCCGTCGTCCCGCAGGGTGAGCATCCCCCGCGCCATGGCCGCGCGCTTGATCGTGTTGGAGTCCACGTTCTTGAGCACCATCTGCCGGATCTCGTCGCCGACCATCAGGAGCTCGTAGATCCCCGTGCGTCCCAGGTATCCCGTCTTGAAGCACTTCTGGCAGCCGACCGCCTTGTAGACCGTCTCCGGGCAGGGGGTGCCGTTCTCTCTCAGGGCCAGCTTCTGCCACTCCGAGCTCGTCACGGCCGTCTCCTGCGTGCAGTTGGGGCAGAGGGTGCGGACCAGGCGCTGCGCCAGGATGGCGACCAGCGAGGAGGCGACCAGGAAGGGCTCCACGCCCATGTCCACCAGGCGGGTGACCGCGCTGGCCGCGTCGTTGGTGTGGACCGTGGAGAAGACCAGGTGGCCGGTCAGCGAGGCCTGGATGGCGATCTCGGCCGTCTGCAGGTCGCGGATCTCGCCGACCATGATCACGTCGGGGTCCTGCCGCAAAAAGGAGCGCAGCACGTTGGCGAAGGAGAGGTCGATCTTCTCGTTGACGTGGATCTGTCCGATGCCCGGCAGCTGGTACTCGACCGGGTCCTCGACGGTCAGGATGTTGATCTCGGGCGAGTTGATCTTGTTGAGCGAGGCGTACAGGGTGGTGGTCTTGCCGCTGCCCGTCGGCCCGGTGACCAGCAGGATGCCGTGGCTCTTGTGGATGAGCTGGTTCATGCTCCGCAGGCAGGACTCGGCCATGCCGATCTCGTTCAGGTCGTGCAGCACGGCCGAGCGGTCCAGCAGTCGCATGACCACCCGCTCGCCGTGGACCGTCGGCACGGTGCTCAGGCGGATGTCGATGTCCTTGCCGGCGATCTTGATCCGGATGCGGCCATCCTGCGGCAGGCGCTTCTCGGCGATGTTCAGCCCGCCCATGATCTTGACGCGCGAGATGACGCTGGCCTGGAAGCGCTTCTGGGTCCGCAGGATCTCGTGCAGCACGCCGTCGCGGCGGAAGCGCACGGCGATGTCGCGCTCCATGGGCTCGATGTGGACGTCGCTGCAGCGCTCCTTGACGGCCTGGAAGAGCAGGGAGTTGACCAGCCGGATGATGGGCGCCTCGTCGTCGGCGTCCAGCAGGTCCTCGGGCTCCTCCAGCTCGTGGGCCACGGTGTCCAGGTCCGCGCCCTCGAGGTCGTCGACCAGCGCGCCGGCCTCGCCGGCCGTGCGGTCGTAGACCTTGTTGATGCCGTCCAGGATGGACTGGCCGGTGGCCAGCACCGGGCGGATGGGCTGCCCGAGCAGCATGCGCACTTCGTCCAGGGCGAAGGTGTTGAGCGGATCGGACACCGCCACCAGGATGCCGTCTCCGGTGCGGCTCAGCGGCAGCAGGCGCTGCTGCTTGGCGAAGTTGATCGGGATGCTGTGGATCAGCTCGCTGTCGACGGCGCCCGCGTCGATCTCCTCGAGCACCGGCATGTCGAGCTGGACGCCCAGCGCCTGGACCACGTCCTCGGCCTCGGCCACCTTCATCGACACGAGGATCTCGCCGATCCGACCCCCGCGCTCGACCTGATGGTCGAGGGCCTCGACGATCTTCTCCTCGGGAAAACCGAGCCGTGAGCGCAGAATCTCGCCCAGTTTGCGGCTGTCACCCATGGCCTTCGCGCTCCGATCTCATTCCACTTCCAGCCGGTCGGGCTGGGGCCCGTCCGTCTTCTTGGCCGCCGGCGGCTCGCCCGCGGCCGGGGCCGGGGCCGGCGCGCCGTCCGGCGGCGCGGTGATCGGGGCCGGCTTCTCGGGCAGCTTCCCGCTGCCGTCCGGGGTGATGAGCAGCTCGGCGCCCTGGCCGGGGCCTCCGTTTTCGATCTTGGCCATCTCCTGGCGGATCACGATGTGGATGTCGGCCAGCGGGCCGTGCTTGCGCCGGTAGTCGACGAAGGCCTCGTACTCCGGCCCGGCCTCGTAGAAGCGCTCCATGAACTCGCGCCGCTCGCGGATCTTGCGCTCGAAGATGGTCCGGAAGTCCTCCTGGGTCTCGATCACGTAGGGCGTCAGGAAGAGCAGCAGGTTGGTCTTGGTCTTGGAGGTGCTCTTCGAGCGGAAGAACCAGCCGAGCACCGGGATGTCGCCCAGCACGGGCACCTTGGTCTCGCCGATGTCCACCTTGTCGCGCATCAGGCCGCCGACCACCACGGTCTGCTGGTCCTTGACGACCACGACCGTCTTGGCCGAGCGCTTGGTGGTGGTGGGCCCCAGCGGGTTGGAGGTGTCCTTGACCTCGCTCAGCTCCTCCTCGAGCTCGATGCGGATGTAGTCGCCCTCGTTGATCTGGGGCTTGAGCCGCAAGGTCAGGCCGACCTCCTGGCGGTTGATGGCGCCCATGCCGAGCCCCATGCCAAGACCATAGCCCCCGTAGCCGCTATAGCCGGACGTCGCGCCCGTGGTCAGCCCCGACTGGGAGGCGAGGCTGGCCAGGCCCGCGAGCGAGCTCATGCCGCCGCCGTAACCGCCGTAGCCGGCCGGGATGGGGATGTTCTCGCCCACCATGATCTCGGCCTCCTCGTTGTCCGAGGTCAGGATGTGGGGCGTCGAGAGCACGTTGACGTTGGAGTTGGTCTGCAGGGCCTGGAGCGCCACGCCGAAGGACGGCAAGGAGATCGAGCTGAGGATGCTCTCGGACGCGGGCAGGTCCGGGCCGCGCAGGCCGCTCATGAAGCCCAGCAAGCTGATGTTGGGCACCAGGGAGTTGACGTTCTGCCCCTGGACCTTGAACTGGGTGCCGAAGTACAGCGGCACGGTCTCGCCGCCGATCTCGGCGGCCGCGCCCCCGTGGAAGGAGAAGCCCACGTCGCGGGAGTTGTCCATGTTGACTTCCATGATGACCGCCTCGACGAAGACCTGGCGCCGCTGGATGTCGAGCTTCTTGACCACCTTGAGCAGGCTCTTGAAGTCGCTCTGGCTGGCGACGATGACCAGCGAGTTGGTGGCCTTGTCGGCGGTCACCTTGACCTCGCCCTGGAAGAGCTCGGCCGCCTTGGTCGCGGTGGGCCCCTTGGGCCGGGCGGGGGTCGTCTTGGTCCGCGTGCTCGTCGAGGTCCGCGTGCCCTGGGCCAGCGAGGTCAGGGTGGAGGACAGATCCTCTGCGTCGGCGTGCTCCAGGTAGACGACCTGGATCTGGCCCTCGCCCGGCACGGGCACGTCCAGCTTGTCGATCAGCTCCTGCAGCCGCGCGAAGGAGCGGGCCGTGGCCACCACGATGAGCTGGTTGGTCCGCTCGTCGGCGATGATCTTGGAGACGCTCACCCCCTCCTCGCCTTCGGTCGAGGGCCCGGAGGGGGGCGTGGGGGCGGTCGGGCCCGCGCCTTTCTTGCCCCGGACCGGCTTGATGCGGTGAGAGGTGGGGCCCGCGCCGCCGGTCTTTCCCTTCTGGCCGAAGATCTCCTCCAGGGTCTGGGCCAGCTCGGTGGCCATGGCGAAGTTGACCTGGATGACGCGGATCTCCTCCTGCCCCAGCGGCGTGTCGAGCTGCTCCAGGATGCGCATGATCCGCGAGATGTTCGATCCCGTGTCCGAGATGATGAGGCTGTTGGTCGGCGCGTAGGGGAAGCTGTCGCCGTCCTTGGTGGTCAGCTGCTTGACCGTGCCGTTGACCGTGTTGACGTCGATGTACTTGAGCTGGACGAGCCGGGTCACCATCAGGTCCAGGCTGGGGATGTCGACCTCCTCGCCGATGTAGGTCGGGATGGTGTCCTTGGTGGCCTCCCGCTTCATCTGGATCTTGTAGAAGCGGCCGACCTGCACGACGGTCATGTTGTTGACGTTGAGCGCGGACAGAAAGGCCCGATAGGCCTCGTTGGCCGTGACCGGGGTGTTGGACAGGATGGTGATCTTGCCGCCCCGGATGTTGTCTCCGATGATGAAGTTCTTGCAGGTCTGCTCGCTGATCCACTGGACGATCTCGAGCACCTCGGCCTCATTGAAGTTCATGCGCACCTTGACGCCGGCGGGCAGGGGGCGGCACTTCTTGTCCTTGAGCTTGCCCGCGCGACCCTTGCCGCCTTCCTCGATGGCCGGCTCGGCGCCCGCCTCGGCGCCCTCTTCCTTCTCGGCCAGGGGGCTCGAGGGGCCCTTGAGCTTGCGGGACGGACCGGCGGGGGCCTTGGGCGGGGAGGTCTCGGCCCGCCCGGGCCTGGCGCCGGGTGTCATCCCGGGGCGATCGGGGCGCCCGGTCCGCGGCCGGAAGGAGGGCTTGACCGGCTGGACCCGCGGCCCGCCCGTGAACCCGCCCTTCATGCCGGCCGGGAACTTGCCGCCCTTGTTCGGGGTCAGGCCGGGTCGCCTGAGCTTCTTGACGCTGTCCATGCCCGGCCGGGTCGGCTTGGCCTTCTCGGCCTTCTCGGTCTCGGTGCTCTGGGCGACGAGCTGCGGGCCCGGCTCCGAAGCGCGCTGGGCTGCAGCCGGGCTGTGGGCGATCGCGAAGGGCGATCCGGTGTGCAGCAGGCAAGTCAGGATGAGCGTGGTCATGTCGGTCTCACTCCTGGTGGTCGGCGATCCGGTAGATGTGGGTGACGGGTCGGCCCCGGCGGGTCAGCTCCACGGTGACGGTCTCGGTCGTCCTGAGCTTCTGGTAGACCTCCAGGGCCTTGTCCGGGCTGTTGATCTCGCAGCCGTTGATCTTGTGGATCACGTCGCCGTTCTGGAGGCCGAGACGGCTGTAGAACGAGTCCGGCCGGATGGCGAAGAGCTTGAAGCCGTTCGCCACGCCGTTTGAGAACGACGGCACGATCCGGGCCTGCGTGGCGATGGAGTTGAGGTTGGCCAGCGTCCGGTCGAGCTCCTCGCGCTCGATCCGCCAGCTCGTCTCGCCGGTCTGCTGGATGCCCGCCAGGAGCTCGATCCGCGCCGAGCCGGACTCGCCTCTGCGGGCGACCTTCCAGAAGCTTCCGGACTCGACCAGCTGCAGGCCCTCGGCCTCGAGCGCCAGGACGAGCCCGCGGAAGGCCTGCTCCTCGTCGACCGGGCTGCCGCAGATGATGGTCAGGCGTTTCTCGCGCAGCGCGTCGGGCACGATGAAGTTGCGGCCGCCGCGCTTGGCGAACCAGCGGGCCACCTCGGCGACGCTGGCGCGATCGAAGCTCATCGAGTAGCGCTTGGCCGCCTTGCGGGCGACGCGCACGGCCGCGCCGCCGGAGCCGGGGCTGCGGGCCGTTCCGCGCTCGGCCGGACCTGGCTGGGCGGCGAGAAGCTCCGTACCCCAATGTTGCATGAGCAACATTGAAAAGCTCCCCGCGGGACCGGGCTGGGCGGCGAGAAGCGAGGCGAGGAGGATGATGGGGCTCATGGGGTTCTCCACTCTCTTCGATAACGGGGCGCTACTCGATGCTGTAGCTGAGGCTCTTCTTCTGGCCTCGCCGGGTCAGCTCCACGTCGATCGAGCGGGCGCTCTTGAGCTTCTGGTAGATCTCCAGGGCCTTGTCCGGGCTGTTGATGGCGTAGCCGTTGATCTTGTGGACGATGTCCCCGTTCTGGATGCCGAGCTTGCTGTAGAGCGAGCCCGGCCGGATGGCGAAGAGCTTGAAGCCGTTGGCCTCGCCGTTCTTGAACGAGGGCACGATCCGGGCCTGCATGGCGATGCTGTTGAGGTTGGAGAGGGTCTTGTCGATCTCGCCGCGCTCGATGGTGTAGCGATCCTCGCCGGTCTTCTTGATGCCCTCGCCCAGCTTGTCGTCCTTGTCGGGCTTGGCCGGCTTCTTGGGCCCGGGCGCGTGCTTGGCGGCCTGCTTCTCCTCCTGGAGCATGAGGAACTCGCGATTGCCGTTGTGGTCCAGCACCACCCGGTCGGTCAGGATGGCGACCACCGTGGCCTCGTCCATCAGCCGGCTGCGGACCCGGTAGGCGCCGGTCTCGGAGGCGGTCTTGTCGGTGATCATGGCCATCGACCACTTCGTGTCGTCGGCCACGATCGTGCCCACCAGGGAGGCCTGCAGCGTGCTCTCGTTGCCGAAGTCCAGATCGCCTTCCTTCGGCTCGACGATGTCGTCGCCCCGGTCGACGGTCTCGACCGGGATGGACATGGCGGACAGGAAGTAGTTGCGCTCGATGATGACGCGGCTGTCCTCCCGCTCGGTCCCGGCCTTGCGGCCGGCGTGCTGCTCGGCGCCGGC
The DNA here is from genome assembly GCA_016935365.1 of Deltaproteobacteria bacterium. Taxonomy (GTDB): domain Bacteria; phylum Myxococcota; class B64-G9; order B64-G9; family B64-G9; genus JAFGRB01. The sequence goes on along the minus strand of JAFGRB010000076.1, from coordinate 585 downwards.
CTTGGACAGCGCCGGGTAGGCGCGCAGCTTGTGGGCCACCACCACGTTCGTGGCCCCGGCCAGCAGCCAGGCCGCGGCCGCCAGGAAGACCAGGTTGAGCAACCAGAAGTACCGCTTCAGCGAATCCATTCGGCTCTCCTCGCGGATCTCACGGGGACCCGCAGGGGGCAATCGAGCAATAGACGTGCCAAGGCCGGCCGTCCCGAGGGCCGGCTTGATGCCACACAATGGAGCGGATATCAAGCGCTTTCTCGGAGGGGCGGCGGGGGCTTCCCGGCTGTCCGGCCCGGGGGCTGGACAAAATGGCAGGCCGGGGGGCACCGGGCGATTTTCGGCTGACATTCTGTCAGCAGTAGAGGCTGACGGTTGTGATCGCAGCGCCGGGCGTTGAGGGTGGTTGCTGCGTTGGGGGCTTGACAATCACTCCAGGCCGGTAGGACAATTCTTTTACCAGGGGTGCTGACAGAGGATAGGGATGGGAGGAGTCGTGTCTTGTCTAGACAGACAGACAGACAGACAGACGTGGAGTCCATAGGCTCCTCGCGCTGATCGGCCGCTGGCTCTTGCCTCCATGCGGGGCATCGG
>JAFGRB010000075.1 GCA_016935365.1 Deltaproteobacteria bacterium | reverse complement strand
GGGGCTTCGCTGTGCTCGATCTTGCCGAGGTGGATCTCCATTGACGGGCATTTCGCAGTATTACGGAAAATCGAGAGGAGCGCTTTTTACGAGTCCATCATGATTTGGCCGGGAAATGGCACGCAGTCACGATGATTGACCAAGCTACGCGCCCCCCCCTCGGCCTTCGGCCGGCCCCTCCCGCCAGGGGAGGGACGTAACACATTGTGCACTTTCGAAAAAAAATCTCCCCCCTTTGACGGGGGAGGTCAGGGCGAAGCCCGGGTAGGGGTGGAAACGCTACAGCGCGGATTCCTCGGATTGAAGCCGGCTTGTCTCGCCGCGCTCGCAGAGCTAGAATCATCGCATGTGCGCGCGCTCGCCGATCATGGCAGCGGGCCTCGTGATCTGGGCGGCCGCCTGCACGCCCGCGAGCTCGGGCCGCGACGGCGGGGCCGAGCCCGGGATCGAGTCGCTCTGGGGCGGCTGCGGCTTTCCGTTCGAGCCGCTTCTCATCCACGAGCTCGAAGACGAGCTTGGCGAGCTGCACCGCGTGCCCGAGATCCACGTCCGCTGCCGGATCGCGCACGACGGGCTCGAGGCCGAGCTGCTCGTCAAGACCCGGCCGACCGGCGTCGAGGCAGTCCACTACGCCTTCGAGGCGCGCGAGGCCTGGATCTGCACAGGCGGCGAGGTCCGGGCGTTGCCCGAGGGCGACTTCTTCTTCGAGATGCACCACCACCGCTGGATGGACATGCAGATCGCCTGGCAGGGGCGGCGCTACGTCTTCGCCTGGAGCGAGGTCTGCATCGGCGCCCGGCCGTGCACGCCCAACTTCGACCGCTTCGCGGTCTGGGATCGGGCGAGCGAGGCGCTTGTCGAAGAAGACATTCCCTGCATCTGCGCCGAGGTGGGAGATGGCGGCGTGCCCAAGCCGCTCACGCCCCAGGTCCGCGTCCCGCCCGAGGGAGACCGCTTGCCCTTTCGCATGGGCTCTGCCGAAGGCGACGCCGACGAGCTGCCGGTACACACCTTCGTCGTGCGGCCGGTGCGCATGGATCTGCACGAGACGACGAACCGGGAGTACGCGCTCTTTCTAAACGACCGGGGCAACGACTGCGGCGGGGCGGACTGCGTGGACAGCTCGGCGCCGGGCGCACGGCTCGCGATGCGCGACGGCGTCTGGCTGCCCGAGCCGGGCTATGCCGACCAGCCCGCCGTCCACGTGAGCTGGTACGGCGCGGACGCCTACTGCCGCTGGCGGCGCATGCGCCTGGCCTACGAGTCGGACCGCGAGATGGCCGCCTCGGCCCTGGGCACGCGCCGCTACCCCTGGGGCGACGAGGCGCCCGACTGCGACCGGGCCGCCTTCGCAGGCTGCGGGCATGCGGAGCCCGATCCGGTATGCGCCCACCCGGCCGGCCACAGCCGCGAGGGCATCTGCGACCTGGCCGGCAACGCGGCCGAGTGGCTGGCGCTCGACTACCGGGCCGACTTCTACGCCACCTGCTGCGATGACTACAACTGCCCGGGCGACGCGGACTACGCAGGGCCCGCCAAGAACGTGCGCGGCGGGAGCTTTCGCGATGCGGCCCATGCGCTCCGGGCCGCGGACCGGAGCTCGGCCGCGCCGGAGCATCGGGCAGCCGACCTGGGGCTTCGCTGCGTGTCGAACAACCCGACCTCCTGGGCGCCCTGTGAGGACGATCTCACCCGGCCTCACCCGGACACCAGCTCCTGCCTGGACGAGTGAGGGACTGAAAGCGAGGCCAGGATGCAAATCGTTACGGCTCGACCATGGGCGAGGCTCGGCTGGCTGCTGCTCGCGCTCGGCTGCGCCGCGCTGTGCGCGCTCGGCTGCGACGACGGGGCGAGCGGCTCGGACGCGGGCCTCGACGCGGCCTGGGACGCGGGCGACGCCGGGGGCGAAGACGGCGGAGGCGACGCCGAGATCGACGGCGGTGGCGACGGGGCGCGCGACGCGGGAGCCGATGGCGGCGATGCCGGGAGCGACGGCGGGGCAGACGGCGGCGACGGATCGACGCCTCCTCTGACCGACTGCGCCTTTCCGTACTCGCAGCCCGGCGAGCGCGAGTTCACCGACGAGATGGGCTTCACCTTCAGCGTGTCCGACTTCCACCTGCGCTGCAAGATCGTGCACGAGGAGCTGCGGGCCGAGGTCTTCGTCAAGGCCGTGCCGGTCTCCCACGAGCGCTTCGCGACCTCCTTCGAGGTCGAGTCGGCCTATGTCTGCCGCGACGCCGTCGTCGAGAAACTCGAAGACGGTATGGCCGAGATGGGCTCCATCGGGCGCCACAACTGGAAGAGCATGGAGGTGGCCTTCGACGGCCGGCGCTACGCCTTCTACATGGGCGGGCCCTGCGCGGGCGCCCGGCCCTGCACGCCCTGGCCGGACCTGATGGACGTGCGAGAGCTCGACAGCGGGGAGCTGATCGCCGAGGGCCTGCCCGCGATCTGCGCGGGCGTGGGCGAGCGCGGGGTGCCCAAGCCGCTGGTCGACATGGCCCGGCTGGGCGCGGACGAGAACGAGGGCCTGCCCTTCGACATGGGCTCGACCGCCGCCGAGGCCGACCCCGACGAGCAGCCGCTGCTGGCCTTGGACATCTACCCGTTCTTCATGGACGTGCGCGAGGCGAGCTGGGCCGACCTGGCACTCTTCCTCAACGACCAGGGCAACGACTGCGAGGGCCGGGCCTGCGTCGCGCTCGAGCTCGCCAGCCTCGAGGAGCGAGACGGCATCTGGCGCGCGATGCCGGGAGCCGAGGACCTGCCCGCGGTCGGGCTGAGCTGGTACGGGGCCTCTGCCTACTGCGAGTGGCGCAGGCTGCACCTGCCCTACGAGTACGAGTTCGAGATCGCCGCCTCGGCGCGCGGGACCCAGACCTACCCCTGGGGAGACCAGGCGCCCGACTGCGACCGGGCCGTCTTCGCCGACTGCGGCCTCGAAGGCCCCCAGCCGCCCTGCTCGCGCGCAGCCGGCGCGAGCCGGGAGGGCATCTGCGACCTGGCCGGCAACGTGTCCGAGTGGATCATCGACTACTACGCGGCCGACTTCTACGCGACCTGCGCCGCGGATCCATACTGCTACGGCCGCAACCAGACCGAGTCGAACACGATGGTCGTGCGCGGCGGCTCCTACCTGGATACGGCCCACGAGCTTCGGGCCGCGGACCGCGACTCGGCTGCGCCCGACATCACGGCTGCTGACCGGGGCGTTCGCTGCAGCGCCTGGAACCCGTCCTTCTGACACTTCAGGTACTTTGTTGCGAGCGAATACCACGGCCTTTGGCCGTGTGACCCAAAGACGCGTCCCCCTCCCCCGGGCTTCGCCCGGCCCCTCCCACCAGGGGAGGGGCGTTTCATCTTGTGAACGTGGGACAAAAACCCCTTACCCCTGGAAGGGGGAAGGCGGGGAAGGGTGGAACGTGAACTGGCACACCTGGATCTCGACGACCTCGCCCTCTGGGCGAGGTTGATTATTGGTATGACCAGGTAGTGCTTGACATGCAGCCATGTGTAGGGTGTAATGAGTCATGCACAGGGCTCAAATACTGATGGAAGAATGGCAGTACGAGGCGCTCAAGGCGCTCGCCGAGCGCCAGGGCAAGAGCATCTCCGAGATCGTGAGGCAGCTCTTGAACGACAGGCTGGGCAAGGACGAGCCATCGCAGGGCCTGGCCAGGATCCGCGGGATCGGATCCGACGCCGAGGCCAGCGGCCGCGAGCACGACGCCCTTTTGTACGGAGAGGAATGAAGCGCTTCTTCGTGGATACCAGCGCCTGGTTCGCCTATGTGAACGCCGGGGATCCCGATCACGGGTCGGTGCAGGAGGTGCTCGACGGCTTCCGCGGCCGCATCGTGACCTCCAACTCCGTCTTCGACGAGACGATCACCCTTTGCGCTCATCGCCTGGGCCACCGAGTCGCCGTGGATGTGGGCCAGGTCCTGCTCGATCCGGGTGTCGTCGACCTCATCCACGTCACCCTCATCGACGAGCAGAAGGCCTGGGCGCTGTTCGTGGATCGCTCGGACAAGGACTACAGCTTCACTGACTGCACTTCCTTTGCCTTGATGCGGCGCATGGGGATCCAGACCGCGGTCTCTCTGGACGCCGACTTCCGCCGCGAGGGATTCGATCTGCTGCCGTGATCCCTCGATGCCGCTCGGCGCATTCGTTGAAGAAGGTCTTGTTCTGGCCTAGGATCGTATCCATCATGATGCGTCCGCTGCGAGCGTTCCAGGTGGCCTCCTTGCGCTTCTCGCTCGCGCTGCTCGCCGTCGGCTGCGGTGAGGGGACCGGACCGACGGAGTCCGATCCGACCGGGCTCGTTCCGGTCTACCAGGACAGGGTCACGCTTCGTGACTTCCGCGACCAGCCGGACTGGCGATACGTTCAGTCCAGGCGCTGGGAGGCGCGGGCCGGGTGGGCGATGGTCTCGGCGGGTGGGCGGCACAGCTGTGCGGCGTCCCTCGACGGCGCCCTGTGGTGCTGGGGAGAAAACCGGCACGGGCAGGTTGGGGACGGGAGCATGGAGTCCAGAAACGCACCCGTACAGATCGACGGCGCGGTGTGGATATCGGTGGCCGCTGGAGACGAGCACAGCTGCGGCGTGAAGGAAGACGGCACGCTGTGGTGCTGGGGGACGCGATTGATCGGGCAGCAAGGCCAGCGAGAGGATCGAGACGCCCCGTTCCAGATGGAAGGCGGTTCGTGGATGTCCGTGGCGGCGGGCGTGATGCACACCTGCGGCTTGAGAGAGGACGGGACGCTGTGGTGCTGGGGATGGAACGGCTACGGGCAGCTCGGAGACGGAACCAGGCGGGACAAGGTCGACCCCGTCCCGGTGGCGGGGGAGTCCTGGCGATCCATCGCGGCAGGCTACAACCACACCTGCGGCGTGAGACAGGACGGCACGCTGTGGTGCTGGGGAGGGAACGACTACGGGCAGCTCGGGGACGGGGGCACGGAGCATCGCAGCACGCCGGCGTCCGTCGCCGGAGAGGACTGGCTCGCCGTCGCAGCGGGGCACGGATTCACCTGCGGCTTGCGATCGGGCGGCGCGCTGTGGTGCTGGGGAGAGAACGAGTTCGGGCAGCTCGGGGACGGGAGCACGGAGTCGCGCAGCACGCCCGCGCCCGTCGCCGGGACGGACTGGGCATCGGTCGAGGCGGGCAGGCTGCACACCTGCGGCTCGAGATCGGACGGCACGCTGTGGTGCTGGGGCGACAACTCGTACGGAGAGCTCGGCGACGGCACCACCCGGCAGAGGGAGATCCCCGGCCGCGTGGCAGGGAGCGACTGGGTGGCGGTCGCCGCGGGCGACCACCACACCTGCGGGCTGCGTTCGGACCACCGTCTGGCCTGCTGGGGCCTGAACACGGACGGCCAGATCGGAAACGGCGTCGTGGCGGAGCCGAGCGTCCCCGTCCCGATCGCAGACGGCGCGTGGCTCTGCGCCTACGCCGGGCATCTCCACAGCCTGGGCGTGGCGGAGGACGGGACCTTGCTGGCCTGGGGCTGGAACGGCTACGGGCAGCTCGGAGACGGGACGACGGAGAACCGCAAGGCGCCCGGTCCGGTGGCCGGGACGTGGATCTCGGCCTCCGCCGGCTGGGGCTACTCGTGCGGGCTGAGCGGTGACGGCAAGCTCTACTGCTGGGGAATGAACAACTACGGGCAGCTCGGCGACGGAGGCGAAGAAGACCGACATTCGCCCGTGCAGATCACCGAGGCGAGCTGGCTGGCCGTGGCCGCGGGCAATGACCACACCTGCGGAGTACAGTCGGACGGCACGCTGTGGTGCTGGGGCCGCGGCAACTACGGAATGCTCGGATACGAGGCCGGGGTGAGAGAGCCCGTTCCCAAGCAGGTGCCCGGGACATCCTGGAGCGCGGTCTCCGCCGCAGAGTCCCACACCTGCGGCTTGAAGTCGGACGGCACGCTCTGGTGCTGGGGGCTCAACGACGGCGGGCAGCTCGGTGACGGGACAACGGAGGACAGCACGCTGCCC
>JAFGRB010000006.1 GCA_016935365.1 Deltaproteobacteria bacterium | reverse complement strand
TATTCCAGCAGCGAGGGGGCTTTGCGAAAGCCCCCTGAGAGTGACTAAGCCCCAAAACAAGTGCAGCGCACTTGTTTTGGGTCTAGTATACTCGCATGCCGTGAAGCTTCACTTCCTCGGCGGCGCGGACGAGGTCGGCGCGAGCTGCCTGCTCGTGGAGGCCGGAGACTGCCGCATCCTGGTGGACGCGGGCGTGCGCATGGGCGGCGGCTGCAAGGACCGGCTGCCGGACCTGGCGCGGGCCACGGACCTGGGCGGGCTGGACGCGGTCCTCGTCACCCACGCCCACCTGGATCACTCGGGCGCGTTGCCGCTGGTGCACGGGGCCTTTCCCCGGGCCGAGGTGCTCACCAGCGAGCCGACCGTCTCGCTGCTCCGGGTCCTGCTGCTCGACGCGGTCAAGATCATGGAGCAGAAGGCCGAGCGCGAGGACGAGATCCCGCTCTACCCCCTGCCGGCGGTCGAGTCCCTGCTGGCCTGCGTGCGGCCGGTGCGCTTCCTCGAGCCCGTGCGGATCTGCTCCGGGCGCGCGGCGGCGACCTTCTTCCCGGCCGGCCACGTGCTGGGCGCCGCGGCCGTGGGGCTGGACACGCCCGAGGGGCGCGTCCTCGTCACCGGCGACGTGTCCGTGACGCCGCAGCTCACCGTGCCGGGCATGCCCGTACCGCGCTTCGCACCCGACCTGCTGGTCTGCGAGTCCACCTACGGCGCGCGGCTGCACGCCTCGCGCCGGGCCGAGGAGCAGCGCCTGGTCGACGCGGTCTTCTCCGCCCTGCGCGAGGGCCGGCAGGTGCTCATCCCGGCCTTCGCCCTGGGCCGCGCCCAGGAGGTACTGCTGATCCTGCGCCGAGCCCTGGCGCAGGCGGATTCTCCCCCGGCCGTGGTCTGGGCCGACGGCATGGTGCGGGCGGTGTGCGATATCTACGGCCGGCATCCGGCCTACCTGGCGCCCGCGCTCCGCCGCCGGGCCGAGGCCGAACGGGAGCCCTTCTACACGGCCGATGGCAGGATCCGGCCGGTGCGCGAGCCGGCCGAGCGCGAGGCCGTGCTCGCAGGGCCGCCGTGCGTGATCGTGGCCTCCTCGGGCATGCTCTCGGGCGGGCCGAGCAGCCTGTACGCCGCCCGGCTGGCCGCGCGGCAGGACGCGCTGATCGCCATCACCGGCTACCAGGACGAGGAGGCGCCGGGCCGCAGGCTGCAGGAGGCGGCCCTCGGCAAGAGCGCGGAGATCTTCGTCAACGGACAGGCCGTCAAAGTCGCCTGCCGGGTCGAGACCTACGGCCTGTCGGCCCATGCAGACTCCCGGGAGCTCGCCGGACTGGTCTCCGCGCTCGAGCCCGGGAGCGTCGCCCTGGTCCACGGAGACGCAGAGGCCCGCGCCGGCCTGGCCCGGATCCTCTCCGACGCGGGCTGCGACGTGTCGCTGCCCCTGGCCGGCGAGAGCCTGGAGGTCCAGGCCGTGAAGAGGAAGGCCGAGCGGCGGCTGCCGGCGCTCGGGCGCGGCCGACCTCTGGACCGGGAAGGTCTGCTTGCGCTGCGCGACGAGCTCCTCGAGCAGCACGGCACCCGGCGCTCCTTCTCTCCCCGGGAGCTGGCCGAGCTCTGGTACGGAAGCCGGGGCCTGCCCGAGGACCTGGCGCCCGTGCACAAGCTGCTGGCCGCGGCGGGCTGCTTCGAGCCCGACGCCCGGCGCCCGTTCTGCTTCCGGCCGGTCGATCCGGCGACCGGGAAGGCCGATCCCGTGCAGGACGGCTCCGGCCGCCTGGAGCAGAACGCCGCCCTGGCCGAGATCGACCGCAGACTGGGGCCGGAGAGCGGCCTGTACCGCCGGGGCGCCGAGCGCGAGTCCTGGACGCTCCGGCTCTACTTCCACTTCCCGGGCGTGGCCCGCGAGCGGCACGCGGACGCGATCGAGGCGCTCGCGCGCGCGACCGGTTGGAGCGTGGCCCTGCACCCCGAGACGCACCTGGGCGCCCTGGAGCAGCGCCTGCGGCAGGGCCTGCCCGGGGGCTGCGAGCTCGCCCGGGCGCCTTCGGTCTTCAACGACACCCGGCGCGTCAAGGCGGTGGTTGACCGAATTCCGGACGACGCGCAAGGGATCTGCGCGGCCTTCGAGGCCGAGACCGGCTTCGCGCTCTCGCTCGAGCCCGGCGGCGCCGGAACGCCGGCCGCGAGGAAGGCCTTCGACGAGCGCGGGCGCATGGAGATCAACCTGGCCTTCCGGGCCATCGAGGAGGCCTTCTCCGGGCTGGACGCGAGACCGGGCAAGAAGAGCAAGAAGAGCGACGCCGAGGGGCCGCTGCTGGAGATCGCCTTCACCAGCCCCGAGCTGGCCGGGCCGCACCGAGAGATGATCGGGCGGCTCGAGCAGGAGACCGGCTGGCGCATCCGCGTGGCCGAGCGCGTGGACCAGCAGGCCGTGCTGCGGATCGCGGCCGAGCTCATCCCCGGGTCCTGGCAGCTCGCGCGCAGCCCGGGCCTGGACGTGGCGGGCCGCAAGGTGCTGCTCAAGCCGAGCGCGCCCATCCCGGCAGCGGAGCTCGACGAGGTATCGCAGGAGCTCGTCCGGCGGACCGGCTTCGGCCTGCAGACGAGGTGAGGCCTTACCCGGGACGCCGTCACCGTGCGCCAGCCCCGGCTATCTCGCCCTTGCAGGGCTCTCGCGCTTTATGCATCTCCATCCCAGGGCTATCTTGTTCCGCCCCTTGCGGGGCTCTCGGAGACTCTCGGAGACCGGCCAATCCCGGTTGTCTTTTTCCCCCCATTCGCCTATCTTTGCATCCGCGCACGCATTCGGCTGGATCGCGGCCTACCGACGGAGTCGACGTGGAAGGATCGGATCAGCTCCACGAGCATGTGCTCTTCGCCGTCTACGCGGTGCAGCTCGGCTTCGCCACGCCCACCGAGGTGGCCGACGCGTCGATCGCCTCGGGCACCCGGCCCGGGATCAGCCTGGCCGAGCGCCTGCACCAGGACGGCGTGATCACCGCCCAGCAGCGCAAGCTGATCGAGCAGCGCGTCCGGCACGAGATGCGCGACTCCTGCGCGACCGTGACCGAGTCCAGCGCATCCCGGCCCGCGGCCGGCTCCCCGGCCGCGACGGACCTGCCCGTCCAGGGCGACGGCACGCTGGCCGACAACCTGCCGCCCGACGACGTGCCGGAGTCGGAGGAGAACGTCACCCTGGCGCAGCCCGGCCGCTACACCATGAAAGGCGTGCACGGGCGGGGCGGCCAGGCGCGGATCATGCTGGCCTTCGACGAGCACATCGGCCGCGAGGTGGCCGTCAAGGAGCTGCTGAGCGACGACGGCACGGGCGAGTGGGACTCCGCGTTCGGCTCGAGCTCGCTGCAGCGCTCCACGCCCGGCATGGTGCGCTTCCTGCGCGAGGCGCGGGTGACCGGCCAGCTCGAGCACCCCAACATCGTGCCGGTCTATGAGGTGGGCCGCCGAGAGGACGGCACGATCTACTACACCATGCGCCTGGTGCGCGGCACGACCATGGCCCGCAAGCTCAAGGACTGCAAGACCCTGTCCGACAGGATGAAGCTTCTGGGCTCGTTCTGGGACGTGTGCAACGCGATCGCCTTCGCCCACAGCCACGGCGTGGTCCACCGCGACATCAAGCCCGAGAACGCCATGCTGGGCGAGTTCGGCGAGACCGTGCTGCTGGACTGGGGCGTGGCCAAGGTGCGCGGCAAGCGCGACATCCGGGCCTACGACATCGAGAAGGAGCTGCGCCTGTTCCAGAAGGCCTCCGAGGGTCACACGGCCGCGGGCACGGCCATCGGCACCCCGTCCTACATGAGCCCCGAGCAGGCCCGGGGAGAGATCGACGAGATCGACGAGCGCTCCGACGTCTGGGGCCTGGGCGCGGTGCTCTACGAGATCCTCACCGGCCGTCCGCCCTACAAGGGCGAGACGCCCATGGAGACCATCCTGATGGTCGGGGAGGAGCCGATCCAGCCGGTCCGCAAGCTGTGCCCCGATGCGCCCCCGGAGCTGGCGGCCGTGGCCGAGAAGGCCCTGCAGCGCAACAAGGCCAAGCGCTACCAGGGCGCCAAGGCGCTCTCCGAGGACGTCGGCGCCTACATGACCGGCGAGCGGGTGGCCTCCTACGAGTACAGCGCCTGGGAGCTGCTGAAGCGCTTCGCCAGGCACAACAAGCCCGCGCTGATCGCCGCCAGCTTGATCCTGGCCGTGATCATCGGCGCGCTCGTGGCGGTCTCGTTCTCGCTGCGCGCCGAGACCCAGGCCCGCAAGGCCGCCCAGGACGCCCGCCAGGCCGAGGAGACCGCCCTGGCCAAGGAGCAGGCCGAGCGGCGGCTGGCCAACTTCCACCTGGCCCAGGCCTATACGGAGAAGGCCGATCGCATGGTGGAGGACCAGCGCTACCTGGCCGCCGCGGTCTTCGCCTCCGCTTCGCTGCTGCACAACCCCGCCCAGACGAAGAGCCCGTTTTTCGATCCGGACTTCCTGTCCCGGCATCCCCAGAGCCGCACCCTGTGGGTGGAGGCCGCCTCCAAGGTCTATCGCCTGGCCTTCGGCACCTCGGCCGATCTGCAGCAGGCCATGCCGGCCAGCGAGGTGCTGGCCGGCTGCGCCTTCTCCCCGGACGGCAAGCACCTGGCCGTGGCCAGCTTCGACAAGACCGTGCAGGTCTGGAAGATCGGCAAGCCCGAGCCGGTCTTCGTCCTGGAGGGCCACCGGGATCGGGTCTACGCCGTGGCCTACTCGCCGGACGGCAAGCTGCTGGCCTCGGCCGGGCTGGACAAGCAGATCCTGCTCTGGAACGCGGCCGGCGGCAAGCTCGTGCGCAAGCTCCGCGGCCACGGCAACCTGGTCCACGCGCTCGCCTTCTCGCCCGACGGCAAGCTGCTGGCCTCGGTGGGCTGGGACAGCACCGCCCGGCTGTGGGACTTCCGCAAGGGTCGCGCGGTCCAGATCCTCAAGGGGCACACGGGCAAGGTCGAGGCGCTGGCCTTCTCCCCGGACGGCAAGCAGCTCGCGACGGCCGGGACCGACAAGCGGGTCCTGCTCTGGGAGATCCCTTCGGGCCGCCAGCGGGCCGCGTTCGAGCATGCCGACGACGTGAAGACGGTCCGCTTCTCCCCCGACGGCAAGCTGCTGGCCTCGGCCGGCAACGACATGCGGGTCACGCTGCGGGACCTGGGCAGCGGGAGCGTCGTGCGCACGCTGGACGGGCACAAGGACGGCATCCTCAGCCTGGCCTTCTCGCCCGACGCCAGGCTGCTGGCCTCGGCGGGCTACGACAAGACCATGCGGCTCTGGGACGTCGAAAGCGGCCAACCCCTGCTGAACATCGGCGGGCACGCCAACTTCGTCTACAGCGTGGTCTTCTCGCCCGACGGCAAGCTGCTGGCCACCAGCGGGTACGACAAGCTGGCCCGCATCTGGAAGCTCGAGGACGGACGCGGCCTGACCGTCATGCGGGGGCACACCGACGTGCCGTACGGTGTCGCGTTCTCTCCCGACGGCAAGCTGCTCGCCTCGGGCGGGCTGGACCGGACGATCCGGGTCTGGAACGCCAAGAACGGCCGCATCCGCCACGTGCTCCGCGGCCATGAGGACGTGATCGCCAACGTGGCCATCAGCCTCGACTCGCGCCTGCTCGCCTCGACCAGCAAGGATCGGACCGTGCGGATCTGGAGCCTCAAGAGCGGCAAGCCGCTGCGGGTGCTCCACGGACACACCGGCTGGGCCTACGGGGTGGATTTCTCCCCGGACGGCGAGCTGCTGGCCAGCGCGGGCGCGGACCGGACCATCCGGATCTGGAACGCGAAGACCGGCGCCAAGGTGCTCGTCATCAAGGGGCACAACGACGCGATCGACAACGTGCGCTTCTCGCCGGACGGACGCTACCTGGCCTCGGCCGGATACGACCGCACCGTGCGCATCTGGGATCCCCGCACCGGCCGGCAGGAGCAGATCATGTCGGGCCACGAGGACTGGATCTCGGGCGTGGACTACTCCCCGGACGGGAAGTGGATCGCCTCGTCGAGCAAGGACGGCACGGCCATCATCTGGGACCAGAGCACGGGCAAGGAGCGGCTGCGCCTCCGGGGCCACGAGCAGTGGGTCAACTCCGTCCGTTTCTCGCACGACTGCGAGCTCGTGGCCACGGCCTCGGACGACCGGACGGTCCGGGTCTGGTCGTTGAGCGACGGCCGCCCGATGCTGATCCTGAGCGCCGAGCGCGAGGTGGTCGCGATCGCGTTCTCGCCGGACAGCCTTCACCTGGCGGTGGGAGACGGGTTGAACGTCAAGCTCTACCCCATGGACTTCGCGACCCTGGACGCCGATCCGGCCGGGCTGCTCACGCGCGCCGAGAAGCGGGCCGGGCTGAGCCTGGAGGGCTTCGACCTCGAGGTCGCCGGTGTGCGATGAGCGCGTCGAGCCGCCGCACCGCTTCCCCGGCGGTGGGCGTTACCGCAGGCTGCGGCCCTACTTGATCGAGCGCTTCGGCGCCCCGGCCCACAAGGTCACGCTGCGAGCCGGCTTCGGCTGCCCCAACCGCGACGGCCGCATCGGACGCGGCGGCTGCATCTTCTGCTCGGAGCACGCGCTGCGACCGGCGCACGGTCTGGCCGACGGGCCGCTCGCCGGCCAGCTCGAATCCGGCCTGGGCCACATCCAGCGCCGCCACGAGGCCTCGCTGGCCGTGGCGTACTTCCAAGACGGGAGCGCGACCGACGCGCCGATTCCCCGCCTGCGGGCGCTCTGGGAGCAGACCCTGGCCCACCCCCGGGTGGTCGCGCTCAGCGTGGGCACCCGACCCGACTGCGTGCCGGAGCCGATCCTCGACCTCCTGGCCGAGTCGGGCGCGCGGGCCGGCAAGCCCGTCTGGCTGGAGCTGGGTCTCCAGTGTGCCGACGACGAGATCCTGGCACGCCTCAACCGCAACCACGACTCGGCCTGCTTCGCCGACGCCGCGCGCCGGGCCCAGGCGCGCGGGATCGAGGTCGTCGCCCACGTGATCCTCGATCTTCCGGGCGAGACCGGAGAGAGCCGCAGCCGGACCGCCGATCTCCTGAACGAGCTCCGGGTCCAGGGCGTCAAGGTCCACAACCTGCACGTGCTCGAGGGCACGCCGCTCTCGCGTCTGTGGAAGGCGGGCGAGCTCTCGCTGCGCCCGCTCGAAGCCTACGCGGCCATCGCGGCCGACTTCCTGGAGCGGCTCAGCCCGTCTGCGGTCATCCACCGGCTGAGCGGCGAGGGCCCGGCCGAGCTCATGCTGGCGCCCGACTGGGGCCGTGACAAGCGCCGGATCCTCGCGGCCATCGATGCCGCGCTCCAGAAGCGGCCGGGCTGGCAGGGCCGCCTGGCCAGCTGCTGCAGGGGCGTGTAGAAATCCCCGCCGAGCCCTGAAAGGGCAAGACAAGCAAGCCCTGGGATAGAGATGCAAGAAGCACGCTATAGCCCTGCAAGGGCGCAATCGCATCCGCCAGCCTAGGCTATTTCACCCTTTCAGGGCTTGCCGATTCATGTCCGTATCTATTCCCAGGGCTTCGCCCTGGGCTGTCTTATCACGCCCCTTGCGGGGCTCTCGGAGGATCTCGGAGACCGGCCAATCCCTGCGTGATGAGTTCTTTGCAGTCGTCACGTCGATCACGCCATGTCGCGTTTGCGGGAGGGCATAAAGCCCTCCCCTGATATGGAGGGGGGCGCCGCGCGCCCCCTCGCCGCCCGGCACAGGTCCGGGCGGCTGTACCCCCCGGTGATGCCATGAAATGTCAGCGAAGCATGTGTATACGGCTCAGGGCCTCGGCCCCAGGTAGAGGAAGGCGAGATGATTGTTGCGCCCCGGAAGGGCGCGGCCGTCTGGTACGGCGTTCAGTCCTTCTTCTCGCCGGGCGTGGTCTTCTTGCGCCTGCGCCGCCGAGGCTTGCGCCCGTCTCCGGATGCGGGCCGGGCCCTGTCGGCTCCCGGGCCCTCGCCGGCGCGGCCGCCGGATCGGTCACCGGCGCGGCCGCCGGATCGGTCACCGGCGCGGCCGCCGGATCGGTCACCGGCGCGGCCGCCGGATCGGCTCCCGGCACGGCTTCCGGATCGGCTGCCGGATCGGCTGCCAGCGCGGCTTCCGGATCGTTCGCCGGCGCGGCTGCGCGCCCTGTCGCCCCGCGCGCCCCGCTTGCGGCGCGACGGCTCTCGCTCCTTCTCGGGCTCTCCGATCCGAACCGGCCAGACGTCGCAGGCGCGGATGCGCTCGACCAGATCCGCCTCGTTGCCCAGCGGCTCGAGCACCAGGCTCGCCACCTGGCCCATCTCGTCCGGGTCGTTGCGGGCATCCGATCCCCCCACGCCCGGCAGGCCGATGCCGGCGGCCATCTCCTCGGCCAGCTCGTTGGCCAGCCGGGCCCGGCGTCCATTGGCCACCTCGATGGCGTCGATACCCTCCAGGAAGGCCACCGCGTCGCCCGGCCCGGCCTTCTCGCGGTCGAAGGGATGGGCGGCCACGATCACCCCGCGCCTGGCGCGCACGCCCTGGAGCAGCGACTCGTAGTTCATCCGCCCCTGCTCGTCGAAGCGGACCCAGTTGCGGATCTCCGGCAGGCGCTCCGGCTCGGGGACGAAGACCAGGAAGTGCCCGCGATCGCAGAACGCCTCGAAGCCGACCAGCGCGAGCAGGCCGGCCTCGGCGGCCAGCCGTCTGGCCTCGGCCGCCCCGGCCACGCTGTGCACGTCGGTCAGACAGAAGCCGTCCAGCCCGATCTGCTTGACGCGCGAGACGATCACCTCGATCGCGAGCGAGGCGTCCGGGCTGAGATTGGAGTGGACATGCATGTCGATCAGCACGTGAGAACCTCCATCTGCCCTGTTTCCCAGAGCGAGCCCGTACACTAGCAGGGCAAGTTGCCGCGCTCAAGTGGGATCGAGGCCCCTCCGCTCAGCCCGGATCGATCGCCTTGGCCCGCTTCCTCTCGCGACCGAGCTCCGCCTCGCTCGGCCGGCAGTACAGGGGCTCGAGGCTGGCCGTGTCGTCGCGCTCGCCGCGCTGCAGGCGCTCGAGCGCCAGCAGGCCGGTCTGCACGGCCGAGAGCCGGTGCAGGCCATCGTCCGCAGGCGGTATCGCCGCCCGGTCTTCGAGCCTCGAGACGAAGACCTCCCCGTAGCGCAGCGCGCCGCTGCCGACGATCAAGCGCAGGCCCTCGCCCCCGGCGAGATCGGCCGCCCAGACGCCGGGGGCCCGGGCCCTCTCCGGCTGGATCGTCTCGAGCTGCTCCGGCCGCATGCGCGCGCAGAAGACCTCGCCCTTGAGCGCGTCGAGGGCCGGGCAGATCTCGGCCGAGAGCTCGGCCGCCCGCGCACGCGCGCCCGCGGCCAGGGCACGAAGCGAAGACACGCCGACCAGCGGGACGTCCAGGGAGAAGGCCAGCGCCTTGGCCGTGCTGAGGCCGATCCGAATGCCGGTGAAGGAGCCCGGCCCGATGCCGCAGGCCAACGCCTCGATGTCCCGGGGCTCGAGCCCGACCTGCCGCAGCAGACCGTCTACGGCCGGCAGCAGGCCCGCCGAGTGGTTGCGGGCCGGCTCGCACGCGCTGGCCAGGACCGCGTCGCCGTCCAGCAGGGCCACGGCGCTGTGCCGGGTGGCCGTATCGAGCGCCAGCAGGAGCAAGGCGCGCCCCGTCATCCGAAGACCGACGAGATCTCGGGCCAGTAGCGGTGGATGTCGTTGAAGATGGCGAAGGCCATCAGGCCGATGAGCAAGACCAGGCCCACGTACGAGGCGACGATCCGGGCCTGGAGGGGCACTGGCTTTCGAATCATCACCTCGACCGCGATGAAGGCGATGTGCCCGCCGTCCAGGATGGGGATCGGGAGCAGGTTCAGCAGGCCGAGCAGCACGCTCAAGAACGCCATCATGGTCAGGAAGGTCCGCCAGCCCCGCTCGGCCGACTTGCCGGCCACGGTAAAGATCATGATCGGGCCGCCGATGGCCTCGGTGGCCTTGACCTTGCCCTGGAAGATACGCACGAAGCCGAGGACATTCATGGAGATGGCACGCCAGGTGTCGGTCACCGAGGACTTGAGCGCATAGGCCAGGCGGTTGGGCCTCGGGATCATCTCGCCCGACAGCAGGTTCGGCTGGTAGGTGACCCCCATGCCGGGCTTGCGGGTGGTCTGCTTGAAGTCGTTCGTCTCGGCGATCTCGGCCGGGGTGAGCTCGAGCTCGACCACCTCGTGCGGCTTGCGCACCGTGACCGGGATCGGCCCCTCGCGCTTGTGCAGGATGATATGGCGCGAGAACTCCTCCCAGGTGTAGATCGGCTTGCCGAACATGCCCACGATCTTGTCGCCGGGCTGCACGCCGGCTTTCTGGGCAGGGTAGCCGTCGAGCAGGTCCATGACGTAGAGGTCGACCGGCTCCAGGCCCGTATAGCTCTCGCCGTGGGCGATCGTCCAGGCGGGCGCCGAGCTGGCGGGGACGGGTCTGACGCGGGCCTCGACCATCGAGGGCGCGCGGATCGTGATGGCCCCGATCTGCACCTCGGCCGCCCGGACGAGCTGGAGCCCGACCTCGCTCTCGCCCTTGGCGGCCAGGGCCCGCTGCAGCTCGGCCCATCCCTCGACCGGCTTGCCGTCGGCGGCCAGCACCTTGTCCCAGCACCGGATGCCCGCCCTGGCCGCAGGAGAGCCGGCCACCACGCCGAGGATGTTGCCCTGCAGCTGGTGTCGCAGGCCCAGCTCGTAGCGCTCCCCCAGCAGCTCGAGGCCCGTCTCGTCGACCTCCGCGTAGGGTTTGATCCGGAAGCGCTTCTCGCCCTGGCCGTCACGGCGGACCGCGAGCTCGACCTCCCCGCCGCCCGCGGCCTGTAGCGCCTCGTCGAGCTCCTCCCAGCTCTCGATGCGGCTGGTCCCCAGTCGGACGATCTCGTCGCCCGGGAGCAAGCCGGCCTCCGCCGCGGGCGAGCCCGGGATCACCCGGCCGATCACCGGCGCCCGGGCCGTGGACTGGAGCAAGTTGTAGGTGAAGTAGATCGGCACGGCCAGCATCACGGAGAAGAGCGGCCCGCCGAAGATGATCAGCAAGCGCTTCCATGGCGGTTGGGTCAGGAAAGCCCGCGGCTGATCGGCCTCGGCGATGGGCTCGGTGGGGTCGTCGCCCAGCATGCGCACGAAGCCCCCGATGGGAAACCAGGCGATGCGGTACTCGGTCTCGCCGCGCTTCCAGCTCAGCCGAAAGCGCCTGCCCAGGGAGACCGGCGTGCCGAAGCCCAGGCTGAAGGTCAGCACCTTGACGCGAAAGAGCTTGGCGAAGAGGAAGTGCCCGCCCTCGTGGGCGAAGATCAGAATGCCGATCAGGACGATGAACCAGAACAGGCTCGCCATCGGGCTCCCTCTACCACGCCCCGTTCCTAGCCGAGATCCGCTGCCGGGTCAAGACGCACCGTCTTCGAAGACGTAGCCGCACCAGTCGCATCGCTCGATCTTCTTGCCGGGTTTGGGCTTGAGCACCGCGTCGCAGCTCGGACACTGGATGCTCTCGACCTTGACCTGCGGGTCCTCTGGCGGGTCCAGCCGCAAGCCGGCCCGCTCCAGGCGGTCCAGGGCCCGGCGATAGCGCTTCAGCAACCGGTCGTCCTGGCTGAAGACCTTGCGGCGCTCGAGCCGCTCGATCAGACCGTCCAGGAACAGCCGCATGGCGCCCACGGCCTGGGACAGGAACAGCAGCTGCGTGCGGACATCCGTCATGTGCTCGCTGAACTGCTCGTTGATCTGGAGCTGCTCTGGCAGGCGCGACCTTCCTCTCATGCACCCTCCGGCGAGTGTTCCAGTCCACTGTGCCACTTGTGAGACGTCCAGGTCAAATCGCAAGTCGCCCGACGCATGGGGTATTCTTGACCGTCGGGGTGCGCGTCTGTTATGTGAAGGATGACGGAATGGCTGGCGATGCAGCGCATCGATGCATGCCTCGCAGAGGAAGGGTTGGTGATGGCGCGCAAGAAGCTGGGCGAGCTGCTCATCGAGCGTGGCATCATCGATCAAGACCAGCTCAACGCGGCGCTCGCCTACCAGCGGCAATGGGGACACCGGCTGGGCGTCGCCCTGGTCGCCAAGGGCTTCATCCCCGAAGGCATGCTCGTCAAGGTGCTCGGGGAGGTCATGGGCCTGCCCACGGTGGACCTTTCGACCGTGACCTTCGACGCCGAGGCGCTGCGGATGGTCCCCTTCAACACCTGCGAGAACAACGATCTCATCCCGCTGGCTCTCGACGAGGGTCGCGGGGGCAAGCAGATCCTCACCCTGGCCATGGCCGATCCGATGAACCTGTCGATCATCGACGAGATCGAGTTCACCACCAGCTGCAAGGTGCGCCCCGTGCTGGCCACCATCTCGGCCATCAACAGCGCGATCCGCAAGTACTACCGGGGGATGAACACCTTCATCAAGCCGCTGAGCTACTACAAGCAGACCACGGCCGACACGGGCCGCATGCAGCTCGTCCGCCCCGGGGGCGAGGTCGAGGAGGTCGACACCTCGACCGCCCAGCCAGCCCAGGCCCCGCAAGCTGGAGCCCAGCCGCTGCCCAAGGTGGATGTCCAGAGCCGGGTCGAGCGCATCAAGGCCCGCCGCGCCCAGCAGGTCGCCCGGACTCGATCCGCCGGGGAGGCTGCCCATCCTCAGGACTCGCCCGGGATATCCCCCGAGGAAGCCATGCAGGACTTCCTCCGCGAGGTGCAGACCGCGGATCTGGAGAAGCTCAACAAGCTCGAGAATTACTTCTGGGCGCTGATGCGGGTTATGGCCAGAAAGGGTATGATCTCGAAGGAGGAGTTCCTGCACGAGCTGAACAAGTAGAAGGCATGTCTTGGAGGATCGCCTTCACGGCGAGGAGACGATGCAAGGCTCGGAGATCGAAAAGCTTCAGACATTCCTGACCCAGACCGAGGCGCGGATGGTGGACCTTCGCTTCGCCGATCTGCTCGGCCGCTTCCACCACGTGAGCCTGCCGATCTCGGCATTCGACCAGCGCACGTTCGCCCATGGAGTCGCCTTCGATGCATCGAGCGTGGCGGGCTTCAAGACCGTCGAGGGCGGCGACATGGTGCTCATCCCGGAGCTGGCCAGCGCCGTGCTCGACCCTTTTTACGAGCTGCCCACGGTGGCCATGATCTGCAGCCTGCACGAGTCGAACAGCCGGGCACCCTTCGAGCGCGACCCGCGCCAGATCGCCCGCCTGGCGGAGGCCTGCATCGCCGAGGTCACCCCGCTGGCCGACCGCAGCCTGTGGGGCCCCGAGTTCGAGTTCTACGTCTTCGATCACATCTCCTCGGTCAACACGAACAACCGTTCGAGCTACACGATCGAGGCCGTGGAGGCCCACTGGAACACCGGAGAGGAGTGCAACCGCCACCTGGGACAGCGCATACGCTACCAGGGCGGCTACCACGTCATGCCGCCGCTCGACGCGCTGCACGATCTGCGCAGCCGCATGGTCGAGCTCATCGAAGCGGCCGGCATCCCGGTCAAGTACCACCATCACGAGGTCGGCGGCGCGGGGCAGTGCGAGATCGAGATCGGCTTCTTGCCGCTGCTCGAAGCGGCCGATGCCATCATGACCATCAAGCACCTCGTCCGCATGACCGCGCTGAAGGCGGGCAAGACGGCGACCTTCATGCCCAAACCGCTGACGGACGAGGCCGGCTCGGGCATGCACTTCCACCAGATGCTCTTCAAGGACGAGCAGCCGGTCTTCCACGATCCGCAGGGCTACGCGGAGCTGTCCAGGACCGCCTTGCAGTTCATCGGCGGCATCCTGACCCACGCGCCGGCCCTGCTGGCGCTCTGCAACCCGAGCACGAACTCCTACAAGCGGCTCGTGCCGGGCTTCGAGGCCCCGACCCGGATGTTCTTCGGGCTGGCCAACCGCTCGGCGGCGGTGCGGATACCCAAGCAAGCCCGCACCGCGGCCGAGAAACGCTTCGAGTTCAGGCCGCCGGACGCGACCTGCAATCCCTACCTGGCCATGTCGGCCATGCTGCTGGCCGGTCTGGACGGCATTCGCAAGGAGATCGATCCGACCGAGGCGGGCTTCGGCCCCTTCGACTTCAATGTCTTCGAGCTGCCCGTCGAGGAACGCGACAAGATCGGCTCGCTGCCCGCATCGCTCGAGCAGGCCCTGGATGCCCTGCGGGCGGACTCCGACTTCCTCTTGCCGGGCAAGGTCTTTCCAAGCGACTTCACCGACGTCTGGGTGGATCTCAAGATGCGGCACGAGGTCCTGCCGATGCGAACACGCACCCACCCCTACGAGGTGGAGCTGTACTACGATTGTTGAGCGTGTAGGGGGATGATCCATATCATGGACTCGAGCCAGACGAGGAGGGATTCATGCGTATGCTGAGCTATCCGGTCTTGTTCGCCCTGGCCGTCGCCTTGCTGGGCGCAGGCCTGCCGGCCTGTTCGGACAGCAAGTACGAATCGGCGCCCAAGGCATCCGACAAGGAGACCCAGCTGATGAAGGAGCGCTTCCAGGCGCTCGTCAGCGAGGCCAAGACCCTCGAGCCGGGCGGGGAGTACAACCTGCTGCACCACTTCGGCGACGCGGCGCTCACCTGCGTCAAGCCGGCCGACTTCAAGGCCAAGGCAGCCGCCTTCGCCAAGGACGCGGCAGCTGGCAAGTACGACCAGGTGGAGTACCGCGGCGGCCGGGACCCGGGCAAGGTCCGCTTGCTGCTGATCACCGCGGGCCAGTCGAAAGGCGCCCTGCCTTTCGTCAAGAGCGCCGACGGCTGGATGCTCGACGACGTGGACATCGGTCTGGGCGACTACCAGAAGGAGCCCAACACCAAGGGCTCCACGCCGGCCAAGCCTCCCTCGCCCCTGGCCGCCATCGCGGTCCTGATAGACGATCAGGCGAGCGCGATGGAGCGGACCGCGGCCGCCATCGAGCTGGCCACGGCCAAGGACAAGGAGACGGCCGACAAGTACGCGGCCAAGGAGAAGGATCCCTGGCCCAAGGCAGCCCTGCTCTACGCCGCCTGGCAGGCCGGAGGCGCCTGCGAGCCCTTTGCCAAGGCCTTCCCCATCGACGGCGAGCAGCAAAAGGAGATCTACGAGAACGACACCCCCAGCTACCGCACCTTGATCCAGGCCCTGTCCAAGTGCGCGGCCGAGTCGAAGGGCATCGCTCCCGCCTTGCAGCTCTATCGCGCATGCCACAAGGCCGAGGGCGGCCCGCGCAGCGAGTACGTGGATCCGGTGGTGGCCATGGCCGATGCCCAGCCCATGCACGTGCTGAAGGCCTCGCTCAAGGCCGGGATCAAGTACGAGGAAGATCCGGTGGCCAACATCTTGGTCGGCGCGCTCCACGGCGAGCAGCGCTCGCCCTTCTATCAGTTCGTCACCAAGCACGCGGGCGAGCGGGGTCCCACGGCCAAGCTGGCCAAGGAGTGGGTGGACAAGATGGCCGAGCGGGACAAGCTCGAACCCCCTGGCACCCATCCGGCCGTGGAGGGTGGCCAGGAGGGCGGCGGCTGAGCGATCCCAAACGATATCTCCATTTTAACCGGGCCTTGGGGCCTTGACAGGGCGCCGGTCAGAGCCTAGATTGATCCGCGTTCTGGAGGTCAGGCTTTGCCCATCTACGAGTACGAGTGCACCCGGTGTGGGGAGATCTTCGAGATCATGCAGTCCTTCTCGGACAAGCCACCGAACAAGTGCAAGAAATGCAACGGCAAGCTCCGCAAGAAGATCTCCATGTCCACCTTTCACCTCAAGGGCTCCGGCTGGTACGTGACCGACTACGCCCATGGAGCCAACCCGGGCAACCAGCCCAAGCGCAGCGGGGACAACGGAGCCGAGGGCAAAGCCGGAAAGAACGGCGACAAGAAAGCTGCGGCCGGCAAGGACGACGTCCAGGCCAGCAGCGACAAGGCGAGCCCCCCGAGCGACAAGTCGTCCAAGCCCTCGAAGTCCGAGAGCAGCCACGCCTGACACAGGCTGAATGATATCCACCCCTCATCGCGGCCGAGCCGACTTCACGCTCCTGTGCCTGGGCCAGCTCGTGTCCCAGTTCGGCGACTCCATCTTTCACATCGGGCTGCTCTGGCTGGCCCTGGACCTGACCGGCTCTCGCTCGGGCACCGGCCTGATCGCCGCGTCGGCCTACCTGCCTGTGATCCTGCTCTCGCTGGCAGCCGGGGTGGTGGTCGACCGGCTGGATCGACGCCGGCTCATGATGGCCTGCGCTGGCCTGCAAGGGCTCGTGGTGGCCTGCGTCCCGGCCCTGCACGCCGCGGGCTGGCTGTCCGGGCCCGCCCTGGCCGCCGTGGCCTTCGGGCTGGCGGCCGGTGCGGCCTTCTTCAACCCAGCCAGGGACGCGCTCGTGCCGCAGCTGGTGGGCCCCGAGGGCCTGACCCGGGCCAACTCCTTCGTCCAGGTCACCGCCCAGCTGGCCTACATGGCCGGACCGGCGGCGGCCGGCCTGCTCGTGGCCTGGGTGGGCCTCGTCCACCTCTTCACCATCGACGCGGCCACCTTCGTCTTCTCTCTGCTGACCTTGTGGCTCATCCGCAGCCGGCCGGCACGCCTCGGCGCGATCGAGCCGGGGCCCGCCATCCCTCCCCAGGTCCCGCCCGTGGCGAGCTCCATGGCCGACGTGGCCGCAGGCCTGCGCCTGGCCTGGAAGGACAGCCGCCTGCGCGGCCTGCTCTTCATCACCGCCGTGGACAACCTGATCATCATGGGGCCGGCCATCGTGGGCATGCCCATCTATGTCCGCGACGTGCTCGGCGGCGGCGCGGAGGCCTACGCCGCGCTGACCGCGGTGCTCTTTGCCGGCATGGTGAGCACGAGCCTGCTGATCGGCTTCCGGGGCGCCGCCTGGCCCAAGGGCAAGCTCATCGCGGTGGGCATGCTGCTCGACGGCGCCAGCTTCACGCCCCTGGCCTTGATCGACTCCTTCAGCTGGGCGGCCGTGGCCCTGTTCGTGCACGGGCTGACCGTCCCCCTGCTCGTGGTCCCGCGCACCACCCTGGTCCAGCAGATCGTGCCCGACGCGAGCCGCGGCCGCATCTTCGCCCTGCTCAACATCTCCGTGGTGGGCTTCACCGCCCTGTCGACCGCCCTGACCGGACTGGTGGCCGAGTTCGTCGACATGGGCACGCTCTACCTGGCCATCGGCATCGCGGGCGCGGCCTGCGGATTGGTGAGCTTCGGCTTCCGCAGCCTGCTCGGCGTCCGGTGACGAGTCGAAGCGCGATCGAGCCTGCGGGAGGCTAGCGCCTGTATACCTCTCGCCTGTGCCCGATCCGCAGGACGAGGATCCGTATCACGTCATCCTGGATGTCGCAGATGAGCCGAAAGTCTCCCAGCCGGTACTTCCAGAGCTGCCGCAGGTGGCCCTTCAACGGCTGCCCGATGCTTCGCTGATCCTCAAGCGGCTCCAGCCTGGTTCGGAGGAAGCTGACAATCCGTTCCTGGTGTTGTCTATCGATCTTCTCGAGCTCCTGCAGCGCCCTGGGGTCGAGCTCAATCCTGTAGGCCAAGCCTTCGCTCCACTTCATCCAGCGGGATGGACTTCAGGTTCTCTTCCAGCCTCCCCAGTGCCAGGTAGTAGTCTTCCAGGTCGTCGAGATGCTCGAGAATGGCGCTGCGCGCCAGCTCGGTCTTGGTCCGATGCGTGCGCTTGGCAATCCGCGAGAGCCGCTTGTCGACCTTGTCCGGAAGTCGTATCGCCAGCATCTTGGACATGCGAATCTGCCTCCCGGACATGTACTATACACTGTATTTCACTCCTTCGTCAAGCCAGGGGTGGGGGCTTACCCCCTGATCGCGTACGAATGAAAATGGAGTAGAATGGAGATCCGATGCACCGCCTCTCGACCTGCGCGGCCGCTGCTCTCGTCGCGGGCCTGACGCCGATGCAGGCCTGCGGGCCGCCTGCGACCCATCCCTGCGATGGAGTCGTCTGCGAAAGCCCGCCGGCCGACACCTGCATCGACGCGCAGAGGCTGCTCAGGTACTCGCCTGACGGCCGCTGTGATCCGGCCAGCGGCCGATGCGAGTATCCCGCCGTCGAGGTCGACTGCCCGCAGGGTTGCGTCGAGGGGCGCTGCCTGAACGAGGACTCGGTCTGGGGCTGGATCGGCGTGCTGGAGAACCGAGACGCCATGCTGGGCATCCAGCTGTCGGACTGGATCATCTGCAACGAGGTGCAGGCCCGCTTCGCCCGCGCGCCGCACTGGCGCCGGGCGCTCTCGCACCAGATCTGGAGCCGCCGCAGCCCGCTGCTCGTCCGCGGAACCTGTAGCCTCTACGAAGAGCAAGCCCAGGACGAGCCCTACCGCTGCATGCCGCAGTGCGACTTCGAGATCCAGGACTGCGTGGAGCAGTCCGGGGCGTTCTCCTGCCAGGCGCTGCCGGCCAGCCTGAACGCGGGCCCGCTCTCCGTCCAGGGCCTGACCGTCGGCGTGGAGCTGGAGCCCGATGCGTACGACCGCTACTCGATCGATGCGCTGCCGGATGAGCTCTTCGAGCGAGGTGAGCTCATCTCGGCCTCCGCATCCGGCGGGCAGCTGCCGGAGCCGATCAGCCTGCAGGTCCGGGGAGTGGCCAACCTCGAGCTCCTCGACGAGCAAGTGGAGCTATCCAAAGGGAAAACAGTCTCCGTCTCCTGGGTGCCAGCCGATCCGGGCTCGCGGATCCGGGTGTGCCTGGAGAGCACATATCACTATCCCTGCATTCCGAGAGCGGCCATCGTCTGCGAGGCGCCCGATGAGGACGGCCGGGTCGAGATCGACTCCGAGCTGGTCGACGGTCTGATGGAGCGCCTGGACGTCTTCATGCTGGGCACGGCCATGCGATACGATCGAGCCGAGCAGCCCATCGGCGCAGAGCGGGTCGAGCTCTTCTGCGGAAGCGTCCGGGGTATCCTGGTCGACCTCCGCCTGTGACGCGGGCCGACGGCTAGCGGGCCGGGCTCTTCTTCCGCAGGGCCCGGATCCGCTCACCGTCGGCGTAGATCAGCAGCCCCTTGCCGGCCACCGCCAGCCGGCCGAGCTGCGCCTTCTCCCACATCGGCACCTCGTGCGCCCAGGCCCTATCGCCCGTCTGCCCATCGAAGGCCAGCAGGTCGAATCGCGAGCAGACCGCCTTCTGCTCGAACTCCTCCAGGCGGCCCGACCAGACGAGCACGTCCCGGCCGGCGATCAGGGGCACGGCCTCGTGCCCGCCGGTGACGATCGGCTTCTGCCACGCGATCTCGCCGCTGCTCGCCTCCAGGGCATAGAGGTGATCGACCTCCTCGCTGTCAGGCCCGGCCTCGGCCACGACGAAGAGCCGGCCGCCCGCGAAGAGGGGCTCGAGCCTCAGCATCTCTCCGGGGAAGTCTCTCCGCCAGGCCTCCTCGCCCGATTCGAGATCGATCGCGATGAGGCAGCCGTTCGTCTCGCCCTGCTCCAGGCCGGTCAAGCGGGAGACGAAGAGCTGCTTCTCCCCCGCGACCGCAGGGCAGCGGATCTCGCCCGGCAATGCCCGGCTCCAGGCGAGCTCGCCCTTGCCGGCCGAGAAGGCCCGCAGCTTGCCGCCCGCGCCCGCAGCCTGCAGCGCGACGAGATCGCCGGCCACCACCGGCCCGGTCGCTGCCCGGCCCGCCTCGGCCTTCCAGAGCAGCTTGCCGCTCGCCAGGCTGCGGGCCTGCAGCGACCCGTCCGAGAGCACGAAGACCCTTCCCCTGGCCACGGCCAGCGGCGCGGGGCCCGCGTCGGCGACCTTCCACCGCTGCCGGCCCGAGACCGGATCCAGGGCCAGCAAGCAGAACACCGACGGCCTGCGGCGCTCCATGGGCCCGAGCTCGCGCATGTCGGCCTGCTCGCTGAGCACCAGCAGACGACCCGCCTCGACCCGCAGATCCCGGATCCGCCCCTCGCACGCCCGGATGCGGAAAGCTGGCAGCTTGCGCCCGTCCTTGACCCGCAAGCGTCCGAGCCGGTCGAAGGCGTCGAAGAGGACCTGCGAGCCCTGCACCCGCAAGGAGATCCCCTGGCCGGTGACGTCCTCGGCCTTCGTGCTCCAGGCCTCGCCGAGCGGCTCCTCGCCGCCCGCCGTTCCGGCCACCGCGATAAGCAGGATCGAGATCCAGGCTGGCATCGTTCTCATGGGTGGGGATTATACCAGGACTCTTGCGCGAGATCCCTTTGACGGCTATCTCTATGCACGAGCGGTCCAACAATCTGCCCGGCCGGATCATGAAAGCCAATGCAATCCCCGATCGCTGCCTCAGCCTGCTGGTCGTGGGGCTCGGGCCCGCGGGCGTGGCCTGCACCCTGCAGGCGGCGCGCGACGGGCTCGACGTGCTGGCGGTCTCGGACGAGCCGCCGGGCGGCCTGCTGCGCGCGGCCCGCCGGCTCGACAACCTACCGGGCTGCCCCGGCGCCAGCGGGCTCTCCCTCTGCGAGCAGATGGCGCTCCAGCTCGCGGCCAGCCGGGCAGCGCAGCTCCGGGCGAGGGTCGAGCGTCTCGAGCGGAGCGCGGACGGCGCGTTCTCCGCCAGCCTCGACTCGGGCGAGCGCATCCGCTCGCGCTGCGTCTGTCTGGCCACGGGCACGCGCCCGCGGCCCTGGGACGTGCCGGTCGAAGGAGACGGCCGGCGCGTGCACCGCGACGCACGCAGCTTGCCCGAGGCGCTGGCCGACCGCCGGGTGGCCGTCCTGGGCGGCGGAGAGGCGGCGCTGGACACGGCCCTGTGGGCTCGGGATCGCGGCGCGGAGGCGGTCTTGCTCGCCCGCGGAGAGAAGCTGCGCTCGGCGCCTGGCCTGGAGGCCGAGGCCCGCGAAGCGGGCGTGATCATCCAGCTCGAGAGTCGGGTCGAGCGCGCAGCGTGCACCGAGCTCGGCTGGGCACTCGCGCTCGATCGCGGCCGTGTCTTTCGCGCTGACGAGCTGGTCGTCTGCATCGGCCGGGTGCCGCGCGATGAGCTCCTGCCCGCTTCGACCGAAAGCCGGGCAGGGCTCTTTCTGGCGGGCGATCTCACCCGGGGGCGAGAGCGCTACGTCGCCACGGCCATGGGAGAGGGCCAGCAGGCCGCCCTGGCGGCCGCAGCCTTCGTCCAGACCGGCGGTTGAGCTTCAGGCCGCCCCGTTCCGATCCGCGAGGCGCTCGACAGGCGCCTTGACCTGACAGCCGCACGGCGGGTTGAGCTCGTAGTCGATCACGTACTCGAGAAACTCGACCTCCCACCACAGGGGCTGCGAGAGCAGAAGCGTCGGGGGCTGCCCTGCGTTGATCTCCGTCAGGAAGTCGAGCAGCTCCGCCCGGCGAGCGCGCAGCTCGTCTTCGGGCTTGCGGATGTGGCACCAGGTGTAGGGCTTGACGAAGCACTCGCCCGTCGTGTGGCAGAAGCTCACGTGCATGGCCCGCTCGGGAGGCACGGCCGGGTTGAGGTCGAAGCCCGCGAGCTTCATCCAGCCCGTGCTCCCGCACGCCGTCCCGATGAATGTGCCGGCCGGCGTGGTCACCATGACCTCCTTCGAGTCTTCGTTGAGCGAGCCGCGCTGGCGGCTCTTGCGCAGCTTCTTCTTCTTGAGCCTGCTCGACATGGATCCGCTCTCCTTTCCCGGCGATCTCGAGATGCGATCGCCGGCCCCGAATGGAGAGCAATCCGCGTGCCGAGCTTGCACGTCCTTGAATTCCAGCACCTTGCGTCCGAGCCCGTACCGGCCGTGTCCGGATTCCGGACACGGGCCGCCTCCTCTGCTAGACTCGGAACACATGAAGACCAGACTCCGTTCTCACGTATGGCTGCCCGGGTGCTGCGCCTGCCTGAGCATCGTCCTGGCCGCTTCGAGCTGCGAACAGGCCGCCTCGAGCGGCTCGGATGCCGGCCTCGACGCGCACGACGGGCAGTCCGCCCCCGACATCGACGACCGCTGCGCCGGCCTCGACAAGCTGGGCGAGGTGGTGCTCGGCGAGATCATGGACTTCGCGCTCGACGGCGAGACGCTCGTGGCCGTCGACTACCACGGGCTTGCGATCTACTCGCTCTCGAGCCCCGACGAGCCCGCGCTGCTGGGCCGGCTGCCCACCCCCGGCGAGGCCTGGCGGGTCGACGTCCAGGCCGGGCACGCCTTCGTCGCCGACGGGCGCGGCGGCCTGCTGATCGCGGACATCTCCAGGCCGGAGGCGCCCTTCGAGCTCGCCCGGCTCGGCATCGGCGGCGAGGCGCTGGACGTGGCCGTCCGGGATCGGCTGGCGGTCGTGGCCTCGCTGCAGATCGATCCGGTCGTGCTGGACATCGCCGAGCCGTACGCGCCCGCCGAGCTTTCGCGCATTCCGCACCCGGCGAGCGAGCTTGCGTTCTCCGGCGGGCGGCTCGTCCTCTACGGGCCTGGCAGCTCGGAGAACCTCCGGGCCGTCCGGGTGATCGACCTGGGCGTGCCCGCAAGCCCGGTCGAGCTCGGCTGCACAGAGGTCAACCGCGACTTCCTCGGCTCCCAGGTGCACGAGACGCCGCTCGTGCTGGCCTGGGGCATGAGCGCGACCGAGCGCTACGCCTTTCTGGCCGACATGCGCTACAACGAGATCCAGGTCATCGACCTCGGCGATCCGGCCGCGCCTTTCGAGCTGGGCTGGTTCCACAGCACGGGCGAGCACCGCCACGGTCTGGACAGCGTGCAGGATACCCTGCTCGCAGCCGTGGACGACGCGCTGGTCTCCTTCGACGTGAGCCGGCTGGGCGAGCCCAACGAGGTCGGTCGCCTCGTGCCCGAGCCCGAGGTCCTGGGGCGCGCCCGCATACCCGCGTTCTGCTACCTGACCGCCCTGGACGCGGCCGGCTCCCTGCTGCTCACCGCCAGCCGCGACTACGCCCACCAGACCGCGCCCATGGCCCTGCAGACCTTCGACCTGGATGCCGCGCCGCCCGCCCCGCTCGCGCGGCTCGAGCTGGACCAGCGCTATCTCGGCGACGCGGTCCTGACGGGCTCGCACGCCCTGGTCGCCAGGTGGGGTTACGGCGAGCCCTGGGAAGGCGGCGTGCTGGTCGTGGACCTGGCCGATCCGGCTCGACCCGAGCTCGAGGGCGCCTTCGGCACGCTGCATCCGGTCGCGGCCCTGGCCGTCGACGGTGCGCGCGCGGTGCTGGCCGGCTCCCAGGAGCTGGTCGTCGCGGAGATCTCCGATCCCTCGCAGCCCGCGATCCTCGGCAGCGCGACGTACCCCGATCTGGACGCGGAGGCCGCCGCGCTCTGCGGCGAGCATGCCTGCGTCGTCTCCGGCGCGCTCTCCCACAGGCTGCGGATCTTCGATCTCCGCGATCCGGAGGCGATCGCCGAGCTCGGCTCCCTGGCGCTCAGCGGCACGTCGCCCAAGGGCGCGGGCATCGCCGTCGACGGACAGACCGCCTACGTGGCGAACGGCACGGGCGGGCTACGGGTGATCGACGTCTCCGATCCGGCCCGGCCCGTCGAGCTGGGCGCGTGCACGAGCTTCGCGGACTTCGCCACCGACGTGGCCCTCAGCCCGCCGCACGCCATCGTGGCCGCGGGGGTGGGCGTCTACCTGGTCGACATCCGAGATCCGAGCCATCCGCAGGCGGAGGCCTTCTGCGACACCCCGGGCTACGCGAGCCAGATCCGGGTGCGCGACGGCCGGATCCTGGTGGACGACACGTACTCGTTGGGCGTCTACGCGCTCCCGGACGGTCATTGAGCCTTGCATTCATCTGCTTCACATCTCGTTGCTGCATCACGCCGCCCGCAGACACGAAGGAGCGTTCGGGCGTGGGTCGGGTAGAAACACGGCGCGCGCACTTTAGGGTCCGGTGGCTATTCCCTGGATTTCCCCAGCGGCCTCAGTCCGGCTCCCATGG
>JAFGRB010000074.1 GCA_016935365.1 Deltaproteobacteria bacterium | reverse complement strand
GACGGGGACGGCTACGGCGAAGGCGAGGACTGCGACGGGCCCGACTGCGACGACGACGACGCCGGGTGCTGGGCCGGAGCGTGCTGCACGGCCGTCGACTGCGTGGATGCGGACGGCGACGGCCACGGCGAGGGCGAGGACTGCGCGGGCCCGGACTGCGACGATCTGGATCCGGGCTGCTTTGTCGGCGACTGCTGCTCGTTCATCGACTGCCTCGACCTCGACGGCGACGGCTACGGCGAGGGGACCGAGTGCGCCGGCTGGGACTGCGACGAGGCCGACCCGGGCTGCTACGAGGGCGGCTGCTGCCCGGAGATGCTGAGCTGCGTGGACATCCTGGACTGCATGCTGGGCTGTGCCGACCAGGCCTGCATGCTTGCATGTCTGAGCCAGGGAGATCCGTCCAGCCAGGAGCTGGCCGTGGACGTGTTCACCTGCGCCATGCAGCACGGCTGCCAGAACCTGGCCTGCCTGACGGAGCACTGCCCCGATCAGGTGGCCGCCTGCACGGATCAGCTGGACTGCGTGGACGCCGACAGCGACGGCTTCGGGGACGGCCCCGTGTGCGCAGGGCCGGACTGCAATGACGCCGATCCGGCCTGCTGGTCGGGGGTCTGCTGTCCCGAGCCCTGCCTCGACGGGGACGGGGACGGATACGGCCACGGAGACTGCGCCGGGCTCGACTGCAACGATAGCGATCCGGCCTGCTGGGAGGGCGCCTGCTGCGACGCGTACTCGAGCTGCATGGAGATCATGGAGTGCGTCATCGCCTGCGCGGACCAGGCCTGCATGCAAGCTTGCGTGGATCAGGGCGATCCGGAGAGCCAGCGTCTGGCCTATGATCTCTACGTCTGCTCCGTGCTGCACGCCTGCAGCAACCTGCAGTGTCTATGGGACAACTGCCCGGAGGCCACGGCCGCCTGCTATGTTCAGAACGAATGCCTGGACGAGGATGGAGATGGCCACGGCGTGGGCGGAGCCTGCATGGGGAGCGACTGTGATGACGGCGATGTGGGTTGCTGGACCGGAAGCTGCTGCGCCGGCATCTGCCAGGACGCCGACGGCGACGGCTACGGCGAGGGCGAGACCTGCTCGGGCAGCGATTGCGATGAGCAGGACGCGAGCTGCTGGGCCGGCGCTTGCTGCCCCCAGTACCTGAGCTGCGCCGAGGTCCTGGCCTGCACCTTCGGCTGCAGCGGCAACCTGACCTGCATCTACGCCTGCATCGATCAGGGCGATCCCGAGGCCCGGGACCTGGCCTGGGATCTGATGATCTGCACGCTGGCGAACGGCTGCACGACACAGATCTGCCTGTGGGAGCACTGCGCCGAGGCCACGGGGGCCTGCATGGGTCAGACCTCCTGCCGGGACCTGGACGGGGACGGCTTCGGCGACGGCCTGGCCTGCCTGGGACCCGACTGCGACGACGCGGATCCGGCGTGCTGGCAAGGCGAGTGCTGCCCGGCCGAGGCCTGCGTGGACGCGGACGGCGACGGCTACGGGGTGGGCGCGGACTGCGCCGGGCCCGACTGCGACGATGAGGATGTCGGCTGCTGGATCGGTGCCTGTTGCCTCGACAGCTGAGTGCAGCCCGCCGTGCTGTCGTCAGCGGCTGCCCAGGGTGTGCAGTGTCCAGGCGCTGCCGACCCAGAGTTGGACCTCGCCGCCCTGCCAGCTCCGCTGGTCGCTCGTGTAGCGCATGATGTGCCCCGGCCGGTTGAAGAGGCTGGCCCTCGCCAAGAAGCCGTCGACGAGCTCGGCCGGGATGACGAGCTGGCCAGCGCTGTCCTCCACCTCGCACAGCAGGGCTACCTCGGGCGCATAGGGGGCGTGCCAGCCCGATAGCAGCAGGACCTGGACGCGGGCCTCGGCCAGGCTCCCCGGCGTCCAGTCGAAGACGAGCGGCTGACCCGCCTGCGGCTCGACGCTGGAGTAGGGCATCTCCATCGCGGCCACGCCGGTCGCGGCCAGCTCGAACGGCTCGAGAGCGGCGGGCTCGGCCTGGACCCGGATGGGATCGCCCTGATCGAAAAGCTCCGAGGCAGTCTCCCCGGCGCCGTACCAGCCGTACTCGTCCTGCTCCAGGGTCGTGTCCGAGGGGAGCCCCTCGACCGCGATCGGGCCGATGTCCACCGGGCTGGAGAAGGGCCGGCAGACGCCTCCGACGCACTCCTGGTCGGGGCTGCAGACGTCCTCGCACATCCGGTCGAAAGGCGCGCAGCTGGTGTACAGCACACAGGCGTCCCGGCTGTCTTGCGCCTCGCAGCGCAGGTCGAGCCGGTGCTCGGGGTAGCGGATGAAATGCCGGTCGAGGCCGAAGTAGCCGCGAACGATCCCCCATTCATATAGCTGCTGGCGAAGCTCGACGATCTCGACCCAGCCGTGGATCGCCCCGTCGCCCTGCTGCCCGTCGGAAAGCCCGCCCGCGTCCCCGCCGTCCGCGGGTTCCTCTTCGAGGCCGTCGATCGGCCCGGCGTCCGCCTGCCCGCCCTGGCCCTGGCAGCCCGCGATCGCCGAGAGAAGGAGCACAAGCGTGAGTGCAGGCCGCATGGGAGGGCTCTCTACTCCTGCGCTGCTTCCATCGGCGGGAAGTCCATGTGCCAGTCGTTGCCGTAGTCGGCCGGCCAGTCGTAGTCGCCGTCCTCGTCCTGGTCGGTGAAGTGCCAGGTGCTGGCCACCCGGACGGTCAGCATCAGCGACTCCTCCACGCCCTCGGGGATGGGCGTGCGCCAGGCAAAGGGCAGATCGGTGTAGCTGTCCCAGAAGGCTCCGTCTCCGAATGGCCCGTACTCCAGCGCCGAGCGGCCCGAGGGCCAGTGATCCAGGTCGTAGGCCGTCGGCCGGGAAAGGCCGCGCAGCTCGGGATCGGATTGCAGGTTGCCGGGCCCGAAGACCCAGTTGTCGTACAGCAGCAGGTCGTGGTCGACGGTCACGTCGCCGCGCATCCGGCCCTCGTACTCGGTCAGCCAGATGCGAAGCGACCGGATCTCCTCCTGCCCGCCGATCAGGAACGGCAGATCCATGTCCAGCCAGATGATGCCCAGCTCGATCTGGTCATAGGCGGCCGGCGGGATCTCGACCCCGGCGTCCCGCAGGCTGACCGCGTTCGGCTCGTCGGCGTGGAACGAGAAGACCGGGCTGTCGTCGACCGACGAGGCGCTCAGCAGGTTGAAGGCCTCGCCGCTGTCCGTGTTCTTGATCGTCACCCGGATGAGCTTGATCCGATAGACAGCAGGCGTCTGGGCCGTCATCAGCGCGCGGTGGGTGGTGCTGAAGTCCACCTGCATGCGCACGTCCCGGATGAAGCCACCTTCGTCCTCGCCACAGGCGCCAGCACACAGCGCCAAACCGAGAACCCAGCACAGGCCTCTCATCTCGGCTCCTTTCGAAAAGCTCGCGATCGGATCCTAGCAGCGCCACGGCGGAACGACAAGGCAGAGTGAGAGAGAGCTATCCGCGCTGTTGCGTTTTCACCCCCACCCGGGCTTCGCCCGACCTCCCCCGTCGAGGGGGAGGTGGATTTTCCAATGTGCACAAAGTGTTATCCGTCCCTCCCCTGGCGGGAGGGACCGGCCGAAGGCCGAGGGAGGGGGACGCGTAGCTTGGTCAATCATCGTGATTGCG
>JAFGRB010000073.1 GCA_016935365.1 Deltaproteobacteria bacterium | reverse complement strand
GGGCTTCGCTGTGCTCGATCTTGCCGAGGTGGATCTCCATTGACGGGCATTTCGCAGTATTACGGAAAATCGAGAGGAGCGATATTTGTCTTTCCTCGAGGGCGGTCAGTCGAGCGGGGGCGCGGGCGGGGCCGGCGGGGCGGGCGGCTCGGCGCCGAAGCGGCGCCGCGTGCGGCGCTCGCGGCGATGGACCCTGCGCTCCTCGCGCAGCAGCTCGAGCTTGTCCCACTGCTCGGGGCTGACCAGGGCCCGGATGTCGAGCATCAGGCCCAGGCGGTTCTTCTTCAGCTGCAGCTCGATGGCCCCGATGCGCTCGATCTGGGTGAAGATCTCTTTCTTGTTGGGCTTGTCCTGCTCCATCAGCCGCTGCAGCTCCAGCCTCGCCTTCTGCAGCTCGTGGCGGATGTCGATCCGGGCCCGGTCCGCCTCGTACTGCAGCGCCTGGATCTTGCCGATCTGCTGCTCGCTCAGGCCGACCTCGCGCATGACCTTCTTCATCATCGCCTTGCCCGGTCCCCGCAAGCCCGGTGCTCCCTCTGGGCCCGGCTGGGCGGCGGCCGGCAGGGCCAGAAGCCCCATGGCGCCCAGCGTCGCGATCCATGCTCGTACCTTCATCTCGAACCTCCAGTCGTGAGAAATGCCGTCGCGTTCTTCACCCTGCATGACCCGCGGTCGGGCGCCGCGGTATACGCCGGCCTTCTCTTCGCGACTCCCGATCACGGCCCGGTCCGATCCCGGTCGGCATCCGTCTCGCGCTTGAGCCTTTGCGACTGGTAGATCTCGAGCCGCTCCCACTGCTCGGCCGTCATCAGCGCGCGGATGTCCAGCACCAAGCCGATGCGGTTCTTGCGCAGCCGGATCTCGAGCTCGCCGATCCGGTCGAGCAGCTCGAAGACCACCCTGCGGTCCGGTCTGTCCGCCCGCAGCGCCTGGGCCAGGTCGAGCCGGGCCGTCTGCAGGGCATGGCGGATGTCGATCCGCTCCCGGTCGGCCTGGAAGTGCAGCGCCTCGATGCGATCGATCTGCCTCGCATCCAGGCCCAGCCCGTGCATGAAGCGCTTGAGCGCGGCCGGCGCCGCCGGGGTGCCGAGGTCCTCATCCGGCTCGGCCGCGCGTATGGCTCCGCTGCCGGCCAGGACGGCCCACAGGCCGGCGAGGGCGATGGCCGTTCTCATATCCAGTCCTCCTCGTCCTGCGATAGCAGCTCGCCCAGCAGGCGGTAGGCGCCGGGAAGGGAGAGCTCCGGCTCGGCGAGCAGCGTCGCGTCATACCAGCCGATTGCCTGGGCATACGGATCCGCGACCGGCTGAGCGCTCGAGCTGGAGGCGTCCGCTTCCGGCTCGACGTAGCCCGAGACCTCGTCCATCAGCGCCAGCAGGGCCTCGCCCTGATCGGTCTGCTCGGACGAGCCGTCGAGGGTGAGCAGGTTGCCCGCCAGCACGGCGAGCAGCAGCAGACCTGCGGCCCAGGCGAACGCGGGTACGCGGTAGCGGCGCTCGCGCGCGGCCCGGAAGCCCGCCAGCAACCCGGCCACCTCGTCGCTTCGCGGCTCGCCCAACTCGGCGAGGGCCGGGGCCGAGATCGAGAGGCGCCGAGCGGTCTCTGCGAGCGCGCGGCATTGCGGGCAGGCGGCCAGGTGCCGCTGCTCGGCCTCGTCGAGGGGCTCGCCCGCGGCGAGCTTGACCGCGATCGGATCGCACTCACGATTGCTCATCTCCGGCCTCCTCTGCTTCCGGCCAGACGGCCCTCAGCTGCCTCAGGGCTCGCACCAGGTGGGTCTTGACCGTGCCCGGCCCCAGGCCCAGGGTCTCGGCCACCTCGGCCACCGGCAGGCCCTCTACGTGCCGCAGCACCACGACCGCGCGTTGCCGTGGCGAGAGCCGCTGCATGGCCCGATCCAGGGTGCGGGCCTGCTCGGCCTGCCCGGCGAGCTCGTCCGGGCCGGCCCACTCGGAAAGCCCCATGCCCTCGGGTCGGGGGCCTCCAGAGCGGAAGGCGCCCTTCACCCGCTCAGAAAGCTGTCGCCGTCTGAGACGCTTGAGCCCCTCGTTGACCAGGATGCGCCGCACCCAGGACTTCAGGCTGGCCTCCCAGCGAAAGCGATCCAGGCCCCGATATGCCTTGAGCAGCGCATCCTGCGCCAGATCCTGCGCATCGGCCTCACCCACCAGCCTCTTGGCCAGCCACAGCAGCGAGCCGGCCTCCGCAGCCGCGAAGCGCTCGAAGCGAGCCAGTGCCTCGGCCCGATCCACCGGTGCTGTATTCACGCTGGCCGAGACCTGTTCCATGCAAGCTTCCACACCCGAGAAGACCCGCGCGCGACCCGCCCGGTATACCCCGAAGCCTGAAAAGAAACAACGCTCAGGTGGCCGCCATCGAGCAGCGGGCTCACCTTTCCGCATACCAGCCGAAGTCCAGGAAGATCAACCCGAGATCCGGCGCCAGCATGGGAGATCATATTACACCCCGGACCGAGAAATGGAAGCAGCGGGTACGGCTACCTGCAGGGATGCTCTGAAGAAATCTCTGCCCTGCCGAGAGTTCACTTGATGTCAGGACAATAATCAACCTCGCCCAGAGGGCGAGGTATTCGGAAGCCCCCTCCAAAGGGGGCTTACACGCTTGGAAGGCCCCGTTGGGGCC
>JAFGRB010000005.1 GCA_016935365.1 Deltaproteobacteria bacterium | reverse complement strand
ATGAATTCAAGTGGTTCCACCCCCTCTTGGCGGCCGGCGCTTTCCAGCACCGGCCGTTGATGGACTTTTTACGAGTCCATCATGATTGTCTTTTCGTGAAAACGGGCTCATGATTCGAGCCCTGGAGGTCTTCATGGACGAGAAGGCACACACAATCCTGCAGCTCGGCGGGCACGAGCTGGTCTTCCGGCAGCCGGCTGTCGAGCCCGATCTGGACCGCCTGGTGAGCTTCTTCCGGCAGCTCTCCAGCGAGCAGCGGAACTACCTGCGCTACGACGTCACCGAGGCCGGGCCGTGCCGACAGCGCCTCGAGCAGCTCGACGGCAAGGACCACTGGCGCCTGGTCGCGGAGCAGGACGGCGAGATCATCGGCGACGCCACCATGGACCGGGAGCCATTCGGCTGGACCCGCCACGTGGCCGAGCTCCGGGCCGTCGTCAACCCGAGCTACCTCCATCTCGGAGTCGGGCCGACCCTGTTCCGGGAGCTCGCGGCGATCGGCAACCGCGCTGGCATCGAGCTGCTGTTCACCGAAGTCATGGCCGATCAGACCGAGCTGGTCGCAGCCCTGGAGAAGTCCGGCTTCGTCAAGGAGGCGGTCCGGAAGCGCTACGCCAAGGATCTCCGCGGGCAGAGCCACGACGTGATCATCATGTCCAACGACCTGGAGGCGGTCTGGAGACGGCTGGCCGATCTGATCGAGGAGACGGACATGCGAGGCGGGATGGAAGGCTGAGCCGGTGCCTAGAGCCGCTCGAAACGCGCCGTGAAGAAGCGCAGCTGCGGGGCCTCGAAGACCATCTCGAGCCCCTTGATCGACTCGCGGCGGGCGTAGACCCGCTTGACCGCCTCGGCGCAGACCTTCATCTGCTCGCGGGAGTAGACCCGGCGGGGGATGGTCAGGCGCACCAGCTCCAGCGCCGGGCGCTTGTTCTGGCCGCTCTGCTTGTCCCGGCCCGCGGAGACGTTGCCCCGCTCCATGGCCCGCACGCCGCTCTCGATGTAGAGCTCGGCGGCCAGCACCTGGGCCGGGAAGGCATCCTGGTCGATATGGGGCAGGAAGCGCTTGGCGTCCAGGAAGATGGCATGCGAGCCGGGCGGCTCGACGATCGGCACGCCGGCCTCGAGCAGCAGCGCCCCCAGGTACTGCGTCTGCTCGACCCGGGAGCGGATGTAGTCGTCGTCGATCATCTCGTAGATGCCCCGGGTCAGCGCCGCCATGTCGCGGCCCGTCATGCCGCCCGAGCTCAGGCTGCCCTCGAAGACCGGCAGCATCTCCTTGGCCTTCTCGTAGACCCACTTCTGGTTGCAGGCGAAGAACGATCCGATGTTGACCAGGTTGTCCTTCTTGGAGCTGATCGTGCAGCCGTCGCCGTACGCCATCAGCTCGCGTAGGATCTCGCGCACTGGCGTCCTGGCGTACTCGGGATCCTTCTTCTGGATCATGTAGGCGTTCTCGGCGCAGCGGGTGGCATCGAACATGACCGCGATGCCGTGCTGCCTGCACAGCTCGTGCAGCTCGCGGGCGTTCTTCATCGAGACCGGCTGGCCGCCGGCCATGTTCACGGCCGTCTCGTAGGAGACGTAAGGAATGCGCCTGGCGCCCACCTCGTCGATCAGCTTGCGCATCTTGTCCAGATCGATGTCGCCCTTCCATGGGTAGTCGTTCGCAGGCTGGTGGGCCTGGTCGACGATCACGTCCACGAATCGGCCCCCGGCCCGCTCCTGGTGCTCCCGGGTGGTCGTGAAGTACATGTTGCCGGGCACGTAGTCGCCGGGCCGGATCATGACCTGGCTCAGGATGTGCTCGCCCGCCCGGCCCTGGTGGACGGGCAGCACGTAGGTGAAGCCGAGCACGTCGCGGACGGCCTTCTCAAGCGCGGGCCAGTCAGCCGAACCGGCCGGCGACTCGTCCCCCTGCATCATGCTGGCCCACTGGGCGGTGCTCATGGCCGAGGTGCCCGAGTCGGTCAAGAGGTCGATGTAGACATCCTCGCTGCGCATCAGGAAGGTGTTGTAGCCGGCCTCGGCCGCAGCCTCGGCCCGGTAGTCCCGGTCGGTCATCTTGATCGGCTCGACCGCCTTGACGCGATAGGGCTCGTAGCGCTCGAAGGCCCGGAGCTGCGGATCGGCGGGCAGCTCGGCGAGCAGACCGGCCGGATCGACGGGTGTGAAGCGGGCCGCCCAGGCCCCCATCGAGGGGGGGGTGTGCGTGCGCTCGAGCCCGCGTACCGCCTCTCTCTTCTCCCAGACCGAAAGGACCGCCGCCGCGGCCGCATCGAGCTGGCTCATGCCGTAGACCCGCCTCGGCGGGTGCAGGCCGACCAGCTCGATCTCCGGCTCGGCGCCGGTCGCGCCCTGTCGATACCGGCTGACCTGTCCGTGCTCGGCCACCCGCACGCCTGCACCCAGGTAGATGGCCGCTGCGACCGACTGGGCGGGCAGCTGCTCCGGCGCGAGCTGGGGAGCGAAACGCCTGGCGCACAGAAAGACGCCCGAGGCCCCGTACGGCTCGAGCACCGGAAGGCCCGCGCTGCGCAGCGCGTCTCCCAGCCGCGTCACCTGGCACCCGTGCCACTCGAGCCCGTCCGGGCTCATCATCTCGTCCAGCCCGATCGCCACCGACTCCATGTCGCGACCGGCCATACCGCCATATGTATGCAGGCCTTCGAAGACGACCACCATCGAGCGGGTGCCGACGAAGACCTCCTCGTTCCGGGTGGTCACGAAGCCGCCCGCGTTGGCCAGACAGCCCTCCTTGGCGCTGACCGTGAGCACGTCGGCGCAAGCGGCCATGGCGAGCACGATCTCGGCGATCGTGCGCTCCGCCTGCCCGCTCTCGTGGGCCTTGACCATGGCCGCCCAGCTCGCCGAGCGCGAGGCGTCGACCAGCACCTTGACGCCGCGCGCGCGCGCCATCTCGGCGGCCTTCTCCAGGTTGCCGAGCCGCATCGGCAGCGAGCCGATCTCGTCGGGGCACAGGCTGAGCGCCAGCACGGCCACCCGCTCGCCCTGCTCGTCGAGCAGCTTCTCCAGCTTCGGAAGGTCGATGTCCGCCCGGAAGCGCTCCCGGGAGGTGGGATCGGCGGCCGCCTCGCCCAGCAGGTCCACGATCTCCGCGCCGCGGCGCTCGAAGTGCACCCGGGCCGTGGGGGCGGTGTTGTTGGTCGCGACCAGCTTGCCCGGCTCCTCGAGCAGCACCAGCGATACCAGGTGCACCGCCCCGCGGCCCATGTGCGTCGGCACCATGAACTCGTGGCCGAATGTCTTACGGACCGTGTCCTCGAGCAAGTAGAAGTTCCGGCTTCCGGCGTAAGCCTCGTCGCCCACCATGAGCCCGGCCCACTGGCGATCGCTCATCGCGGCAGCGCCGTTGTCGCTCAGCAGATCCAGGGGCACGTCCCGGGCGTCGAGCAGGCAGGGGTTGTAGGATGCCCGGGCCAGGGCCTCGGCCCTCCTGGCGAAGAGCACCCTCGGGATGGGCTCGACGATCTTGTTCTTGAATGGCTCTGCCTTCGGAAGCTCGCTCATCGGCCGCTCTCCTCGCTCCCCGCCAGGTCCGCTGCCGTCAAGAAAGCCCATCCGGTGCGGCTTGTCAAGCGCCTGCGGGCCCGAGCCATGTTCTGGGCTCGCAGTTTTCCTGCGAACAGGTTTCGTGTTTTGTAACCTTGATGCAAAATTATTTACTACAGACGCTGACCGAGAAGATCTTCGAGCTGGTCCCGCCGGGAGGTGTCTTTGACGAAACCGCCGTCGTGACCTCTTCCCGAACAGGTCCGCCGATTCCTGCCCCTGGATCGACAGCTGTCTGTGGACCTCCGGACGACGGAGCTATTCCTCCAACATGTCGATCAGCTCGCCCGGACGCTCTCTTGAGCCCTTGACCGACGATCTCTCGCTTCGCTGCAACCGATCAGGGTGCCAGATAGAGATCCCAGCGGATGCGGCGCTCGCCCGAGGCCTCGAGCACGAGCCCGCCGGCGCTCAGCGTACCGGCTGCGGCGCTCACCCTCAGGCGGCCGAGCCGCTCGGAGAGGGTCTCGATCAAGTAGCAGCCATCGCAGTCGGCCAGTTCCTGCTCGCTCGCCGCCTCGGGTAGCGCCGGCTCGCGCAGGGTGCCGTCCCAGTGCAGCTCGAGCTGGGTGCCGTCGTAGATCGCCAGCTGGGCTGCGCCGGTCGCGGTCGAGACGAGGCCAACCACGTCGTAGACATCGTCCACGTCGGCCGGGCCGACGATCTCGGGGCGCGACTCCTCGCTCAAGGTGTCGATGGACGGATCGAGCATGGCGATCAGGTGTCCGTCCCGCAGCAGCAGCGGCAGCTTGTCCAGCGGGGCTGCGAGCTCGACCTCGGCGCCGCCCTCGACGAGCTCGCGCTCGGTCCAGTCGAGGTAGAGGCCCCGCGGCAGGCGCACGCGCTTCGTGCTCGCGCCCCGCTCGACGACCGGGGCGACCAGCAGGCCGGGCCCGAAGTAGTAGGCGTCGTCGACCGCGACGAGCTCGGCCTGCTCGGGGTGCTCCAGGAACAGGTGCCGCATGATCGGACAGCCGGTCTCGTGGGCCTGCAGCGAGAGCGTGTAGAGAGTCGGGAAGAGCCGGGTGTGGAGCCGGGCATAGGTCCGCCAGGCGGCCTGCGCCTCCAGATCGTCGAAGATGTTGGCCTTGCGGCCGGTATCCAGCGCCCCGCTGCAGGCGTCCTGGTCCTGCATGTTGGGGCTCATCGAGCCCTGCTGGATCCAGCGCACCAGCAGCTCCTCGTCCGCGGCCGCGTAGCCGTCGGACACGCAGTGGAAGCCGTTGATGTCGCCGCCCCAGTGGGGCACGCCCGAGATGCCCATGTTGACGCCCGCGCGCACCATGCTCGGCAGGCCGTCCGAGTCCTCGAACGACGCCGCCGGATCGCCCGACCAGACCATGGGCGAGTAGGCCGCATCCCCGGTGTAGCCCGAGCGGACGAAGGCCAGCCAGTCACCCGCCAGCTCGCTGCGCTCCATGTAGTCGAAGGCCGCCTTGTGGTAGAGGACCGGGTAGAGGTTGTGGAGCTCCTCGCCGCTCATGCCCGAGTGCGAGACCACGTCCGGCTGGACGTACTCGCCGAAGTCGTACATCCAGCCCGAGTAGCCCAGCTCGACGGCCCAGTCGAACATGGACTGGTACCAGGCGACCGCCTCCTCGAAAGTGAAGTCGACGCTCAGGATGGTCACCATCCGGCCCGAGATGAGCCAGGCCTCGCTCGGCTCCCCGTCGGCGCCGAGCAGGAAGTAGTCCTCATCCAGGCCCTCCTGGAGCAGATCGGGCAGGCGGGTCTGCTCGTCCCGGGCCAGGTAGGGGTTGTAGTAGCCGCAAACCCGGTATCCCAGCTCGCGCGCGAACGCGGTCCACTCGGCCAGGTCCTGCTCGCGGCCCACGTGGGAGCCGAGCGGCAAGAAGTGGACCGCGTCGTCGACCGCCGTCATGGCCAGATCGAGCTCGCGCATGGCCTCGAGCTCGTGCAGCTCTCCCTGGCGATCGCCCTGCCCCACGCGCCGCCGGGGGCCGAAGGTCCAGGCGGGCGGCACCATGGGCCGGCCGGTCCGCTCCGTGAAGAGATCGATCAGCTGGTAGGGCCAGCTGCGCTCGTCGCCCGGGATCGGCAGGAAGACCTCGAAGGCCATGCTCGGCCCGATGTGCCAGACCCGCCAGGCGTCCGCGCGCTTCGAGGCCAGCTCGAACATGCTGTACCAGGTCGAGTCGAGCCAGAAGGCGTACCCCGACGTGGAGACGAAGAAGGGGACCGGGTAGTAGCTCATCGCCTCGCCGTGGGGGAAGGGATTCTCCGGGCCGGGCGGATCGCCCTCGCCCGTGCCGATGCCGCCCTCCTCGGCCCAGCAGTAGACGTCGACCCCGCGCTGATCGCAGCGGTTGAAGCGCTCGCCCAGGCCGAGAAAGCCCTCGCCGCCTGACGAGGCGAAGGCCGCGCTCCAGGCGCGCGGCTGGCGGGCGGCCTTGGAGACCTCGACCCGC
The DNA here is from genome assembly GCA_016935365.1 of Deltaproteobacteria bacterium. Taxonomy (GTDB): domain Bacteria; phylum Myxococcota; class B64-G9; order B64-G9; family B64-G9; genus JAFGRB01. The sequence continues at coordinate 8,819 of JAFGRB010000005.1, read as the reverse complement.
AGCGCAGACGGCCGCAGCTCGAAAACCAGCTCGATGAAACGCCCGCGATCGGCCGGGTCGTCCCGGGCGGCGAGCGTGAGCGCCAGGCGATCCTGCTCCTGCTCGGCCCCGATCACCTCCCAGTCGTCCCGCCAGGGCTCGAGATCGGGCGTGACCGTCTTGTAGCCCGGAGAGACGTTCGTCTCGATGGCCACCTCGCCCGAGGTCCAGCCCAGCGCCGCGTATCCGTCGCCCTCTCCCGCGCCCAGGCTCTGGAGCACGGCCCGATCCTGGGCGTCGAAGACGGCGTACGAGAAGGGCGCGGCCGCGACCTCCAGCCGGACCCCGTCCGCCTGGAGAGTCCAGCTCTCCGGCAAGCCGTCCTCTCCCGCGCCGGAGCAGGCCGCGGCCAGGGTTCCCATCGCGATCCATACGGCCCGCAAGCAAGCTGGTCTCATTCCTCGCTCCTTCGCCCCGCAGGGGCTCAGCGCCGGATCTTCTTGCGCGCCTGGTTGGCGGCCACCAGCACCGGATCCCAGACCGGCGCAAAGGGCGGCGCATAGGACATGTCGAGCCCGGCCAGCTCGTCCACATCGAAGCCGGCGGTCAGGGCGGCTGCCACGACGTCGAGCCGCTTGGCCACGCCCTCGCCGCCCGCCATCTGGGCGCCGAGCAGCCTGCCACCGCCCGGCTCGAAGACCAGCCGCACGGCGATGGAGCGGGAGCCCGGGTAGGCGTGGGCCCGCGTGCGGGCCTCGATCGAGACGCTGTCCGCCTCCAGCCCCTCGGCCCAGGCCTCGGCGATGGTGAGCCCGGTATGCCCCACGGCCAGGGAGAAGATCTTGGTCACCGAGCTGCCCAGCACGCCGCGAAAGCGCTCGTCCGCGCCCGCGACGTTGGCGCCGGCGATCCGACCCTGCTTGTTGGCCGTCGTGCCGCGGGGCAGGAAGACCCCCCGGCCCAGCAGGCGATGGTATGCCTCGGCGCAATCGCCCGCCGCGAAGACGCCCTCGGCCGAGCTCTGCATCCGATCGTCGACCGCGATCGCCCCGCTGGGCCCGAGCCGGATGCCGGCCTGCCGGGCGAGCTCGACCTCGGGCCGCACCCCGATCGCCACCAGGACCAGATCGGCGTCGACCGGGCCCTGCTCGGTCAGCACGCGCTCCATGCGCCCCTGTCCCTCGAATCCCAGCACCTCGACGCCGACGCGCAGGTCGACGCCGTAGCGGGCGAGCTCCTGGCCGACCGTGCGGGTTATCTCCTCCGGGTAGCCCGTGGGCAGCTCGGGAGAGCGCTTGAACAGCGTCACCGCCAGGCCCCGCGCGCTCAGCACGTCGGCCATCTCCAGCCCGATGTGCCCGCCGCCCACCACTGCGGCCCGCCTGAGCGATCGGTCGGCCAGGTGGCGCTTGATGGCCTGGGCGTGATCCAGGCTGTGCAGGACGAAGACCCCGGCCAGATCCATGCCCGGCCAGTCGGGGCGGATGGGCCGGCAGCCCGTGGCGATCACCAGCTGGTCGAAGGCGAGCTCGCTCTCGCCGCCCGGGCGACGGACGCGGGCTGTCCGCTTGCCCAGGTCCAGCTCGATCGCCTCGTGCCCGGTCCGCACGTCGATCCCCCGCTCGGTGCGGAAGCGCTCCGCCGAGATGACGACCAGGTCGTCGATCCGGCGCTCGGGGTCCTGGATGTTGTACGGCATGCCGCAGGCGCCATAGGACACCCACTCGCCGCGCTCGAGGACCACGACCTCGAGATCCGGCTTGCGCCGCTTGGCCTGCGAGGCCGCGCTCATGCCCGCGGCCACGCCTCCGATGACGACCAGCCGTTCGCCCATGCTCTTCCCCTCCAAAGGCCGGGTCCCAGCCGAGACCCTCAGAAATGACTGTAGCCGAAGCGGGACGGGATGATCCAGCTGCCGCCCACGCGTACGCGCAGCCCACTTCCCTCGACGATCCGACCAGCGGGGATCGGCCGCAGGTCCAGCTGCGCTTCGCACGCGGCCAGCATCTCGGCCTCTCGCGGCTCGGGGCAGCAGAAGAGCAGGCAGTACTCCTCCCCGCCGGACAGCGCCCAGTCGAGCGCCTGCGTGCCCAGCGCTTCGGCCAGTCGCCTGGCCGCCTCGCTCACGGGCAGCCCATCGGCCTCCAGCTCGGCGCCGACCCCGCTCTGGCTGCACAGGTGACCCAGGTCCTGGAGCAGGCCGTCGCTCACGTCGATGGCCGCGCTGGCCAGGTGCCGCTCGGCCAGCAGGCGGCCCAGCTCGAGCTGGGGCGCCGGCTCGAGATGCGCGGCGATGAGCTGCGATCGGGCTTCGGGATCCAGGTCCTCGCTCCGCTCCGATTCCGATTCGAGCAGCGCCAGGCCGGCCGCGCTGTCGCCCGTGGGCCGGCCCAGGTAGATCAGGTCGCCGGGGCGAGCGCCGCGCCTGCGCAGCAGCTCGTCCTCGCGGGCCAGGCCGAGCACCGTCAGGCAGATGGCCAGATCGCGATCCGAGCGGACCGTATCTCCGCCCACCAGATCGACGCCGTGGCGCCGGGCGCAGGCGGCGAGCCCGTCCATGAACTCGCGCACCCAGCCCGCATCGAGATCGGCTCTCAGGCCGAAGGCGAGCAGAGCGGCCTGCGCCCGCCCGCCCATGGCCGCGATGTCGCTGAGGTTGACCGCCAGGGACTTCCAGCCGAGCTTGCGGGCCGGCATGAACCGGCTGCGGAAGTGCACCCGCTCGAGCAGGAGATCGGTGCTGACCAGAAGCCGCTGGTCCCCGGCGCCCAGATCGAGCACGGCGCAGTCGTCTCCGATGTCCCTGGCGGCCCGGGCCACGATCTCGATGATGCCCTGCTCGCCGATCTCGGCGAGGCGGCCTGCCGGCTCGTCGTTCACCTTGCTCCGCCGCCTCTCACGGCAGGTGATCGAGACCCTTGACGCGCTCGTACTCCTCCTCGAGCACGTCGACGACCTCGGCGTAGTCCAGATCGCCGAAGTACTTGCGCCCGTTGATGTAGAAGGTGGGCGTCTCGGTGACCTTGTTGCGCAGGCCCTCTTTCTTGCTCTCCACCAGGAGCTTGCGGATGTTGGGATCGGCCACCAGCTGGCCGAAGGCCTCCGGATCCATGCCCGCCTCGGTCGCCCAGTCCTTCTGGAGCTTGAGGCAGAAGTGGTCGAAGCGCTCGTAGGAAAGCAGCATGAAGGGCCAGAACTTCTCCAGGGCGATCGAGGCCATGAAGCCCAGACCGGTCTCTTTGGAGTACTCGTGGGAGCGGATGGGAAAGACCTTGAAGTACAGGCGTGCCTTTCCCTTGAGCTGCCCCTCGATGATCGCCTGGTAGAGCGGAGGCGTGATCTTGGTGCAGAAGGGGCAACGCGCGCAGGCATACTCCACCAGCGCCACGGGTGCGCTCGGCTCCCCGACGACGGGCGCGACCTCCGGGCGGAGATCGATCGGCGCCTTCTTGCCCGACATCATCGAACGGGCGCGCCGCGACAGACCCCGGACGATCTTGTCCTCATCCTGCCCGTCCGCCACCCGGCGGCAGATGTTCTCCGCCAGCCGGTGGACCAGCCGGCAGACCGGTTTGCGTCCCAGACACCTGGCGATCGTATCGTCGCAGCAGTCGTACGGGTACTGGCTCGCGAGCAGCTTGGCCGCCAGAGCCTTGCCCTCTGTGCCGAGGCCATCGCAGGTGGGCGTCTGGGCGTGCGCGGGCAGGCCCGCGCACAGGAGCACTACCACGCATGCCATCTTCATCTCATTCCGCATCAGACTGCCTCCTTCGGAGCGGCCCGCCCTCGTCGGCGTTGCCAGAGCAGATGCGCCAGACAGACCAGCGTCGCGGCCGCAGGCACGAGCGTGAAGTCCAGCACGATCTCGGTCTCCGGGATCGGAAGACAGAAGGGCTGGATCCTCCATTCGACGGGCGCTGCGGCCGTGAGCAGATAGTTCCACAATGCCACGAAGCCCGTAATCGCAAGCCAGCTCCACAGCGACCAGGGCCCGCGTGCGACCCGAATGGGATCCCGATCGAAGAAGGCCACGTGCAAGGCGGCCAGCAGCCACACGCAGTCTCGCAAGATCGTCATGCCGGAGATGGGATCCTCTTCGACGGCCTGGGAGGCGAAGCAGCCGCACGACATGTCCAGCCCGCTGGCGAGGGCCAGGATCAGGGCGACGATGAACATGACCATCATGCCCGCGACCACCAGGGCCGCCGCCCGGACCCGGACCGCCACCAGCAGCATCACCCCCACGGCCAGCTCCATCCAGGGCAGCATGATGGCCATGGGATTGATGAGCGAAAGCGGCAGCACGTCGTAGGTGGCCACGTCGAGCGCGAAGACGGCCGGGTGGAGGATCTTGTGTACACAGGCGTAGACGAACAGCCCGCCCAGATAGATCCGCAGGGGCTGGGCGATCCAGGCGTGGCCGGGCCAGAGGATGAAGCGCATCACGGCCTCGCCTCCCCTCCGGGAGCGTCCGGTCTCGCCCGCAGCGCCGGGGCGCCGCCCTTGACGAAGCAGACGTTCTTGATGCCCTTGTAGGACAGCTCCTTGCCGAGCTGCTCGCCGGTATCCGGGTCGTCGCCGTCGCCGTACACGGCCACCCGCTGTGCGCGGGAGGCGGCGATCCGCCTGGCCACGTCCATGACCACCTCGTCCGGCGTGGGGTCGAGGTAGTCGTAAGTCACGCACATGGCCTCTCGAAAACGCCACTGCGCGCATGCCTGCTCGCTGCGGGCATCCACGACGAAGGTCGTCGGCTCCATGAGCGCCGGGTCCGACGCCCCGAGCGCTGTCACCTCACCGCCCGGCTCGGGGCAGGGGACCAGGATCTCGTAAGCCTCCTCGGCGATGAAGGGGATGCCCTCGGGGTGGAAACAGAGCACCACCAGCACCCCGATGGCCGCGAAGACCGCCGAGACGATCGCCGCGTCCCGAAGCGCCGTGCCGAAACCATCGAAGAGCACCGCGAGCCAGCTCCTCGGCTGCCCGGGCTTCTCGTGGCTCGCATCCTGGCTCGCTGCCGTGTCCATCTCGCCCGCCTCAGTTCACACACGACGAGCCCCGCCGGGCCGCCTCGTCTTGCCGGAGCAAGTCCTGGATGCGCTCCTCGTCCAGCCCGGCCGCGCCGCCGCCCACCCCCCAGGGGATCGGCACGTGTTCCGAGCCCGCCTCTGCGGCCCCGGGCGCCCAGGGATCCAGATCGAGCGTATAGCGCGCCAGCAGCAAGACACGGTGCTCGTCGTAGGGGTAGCTCACCTGGGCGGTGGAGTCCCGGTACGAGTACTCGTAGCTCAAGCCCATCCTCAGCCCGGCCCAGGAGGGGCTCCAGATACCGGCCGAGGGCTTGACGAGCAGGTCCCGGCCGCCCCTTCCCTCGCCGTCGGCCGGCGGCGAGCTCGGGTAGTAGTCCAGCCCGGCGGTCAGCCCGACCCGGACGTACCAGCCCGCGGGCAGCTTGAGCCGGCCCACCACCAGCAAGGTGCCACCGAACTGATCGTACTCGGCCACGTCGGCGGTGTAGTACCGCAGGCTCATGGCCGCCAGGAGATGCAGGCGGTCGAAGAGCATCAGCGAGCGGCCCAGACCGCCGTCCAGCTCGGTGCGGCTGCGGGCCATCTGGCGGAAGATGCGCCGCCCCGCCCCGAGGAAGAAAGTGTAGGCGGCGTACTCGAGCTCCAGGTCGACCCGGTGGGCCTCGTAGAAGAACAGCGGCGGGGAGGCGTAGTCGTCGCCGCGGTTCATCAGGAAGAGATCGCCCCGGTAGCCCGCGAAGAGGCGCACCGGCTCGAAGACCAGGTTGGCCCCGACGCGCAGCGAGCTGTCCAGGTAGTTGCCCAGCCGCACGTCCACGCTGCCCGGTCCGTAGTCGAAGTTGTCCAGGTAGTGGCCCTTGATGCCCAGCTCCAGCGCCGGCATGAGCCAGGCGGTCAGCGGGTAGATGAAGCGCCCGAAGAGATCCATGCGCATGAGCATGCTGTCCGCATCGGGGCCGCCCTCGGTCGTCGGCAGCCCGGCCGAGGCGTTCGAGGTGTAGCCCAGCGAGTACTCGGCCCTGACGTGCAGCGGCGCCATCCAGAAAGGCGAGCTTCGGCGCAGCTGCTCGTAGAGCGGCAGGTCCTCGGGGTAGAGCTGCCCGGGCCCGGCCGCCGCATCCAGCGCGCTTTCGAGCTCGAAGGTCTCGGCCGCGGCCGGGTCCACCCGGGCCAGGCCGATCTCGAGCATCTTCCAGCGGCCCCTGTCCGCGGGGGTTCTCGGGCAGGCGCTCGAGCCGCCGAGCACCTCCCGGGCGAGATCCAGGTCGCCCTGCTGCAGGTGCAGCCAGGCGAGCCAGGAGCGGCTCTGGCAGTCGGCCTCGTCCGCGTCCAGCAAGCGCTGCAGGGTGCGCTGCGCCCAGAAGTCGTTCCCGTCCGCGTGGTAGGCATGGGCCAGCAACCGGCTGTAGCCGACCCGCTCGGGCGCCGCCTCGACCAGGGCCTTGAGGCGATCGATCGCGACCCGTCCCTGTCCCGCGCGCAGCAGGCAGTCCGCCACCCGGCGCTCGCAGTCCAGGCTTCCGGCGCAGTCCTCCAGGCATGCCCGGGCCGCCTGCTCGCCCTCGGCGCCCGCGGCCACCTCCGGGTGCAGGCCCCAGACCAGGATCACCATCCATGCACGCCAGCTCATCCGTCCGGTCTCCAGCAGCAGCGGAACCCCAGTGCCGACGGGGTCCAGTTGCCGGGAATGTAGTCGCAGCGATGCAGCTCCACCGAATCGCCGCAGTTGAAAGCCCCCCCGCGCACGCGGCTGCCGCTGCCTCCCCTGACGTGCTCCCAGACGTTCCCGTTCATGTCGAAGACGCCGAAGGCGTTGGTGCAGCCCGGGTTGGTACCGGTGCCCTCGAGGTGAAAGGGCGTCTGAGGCCGGCAGTCCCAGAAGCATCCCGCGTAGGGGCAGGGGTTGTGAGAAGCGCACGGGCTCTCGCCCTCGCAGGAGCAGAACTTGTCGATCCCGTTGCAGATGGCCGGATCGTAGTCGTCTCCGTATGCATAGTCGTGCGGCACGGGGCCCTGGCAAGCGGTGAACCACTCCTGCTCGGTGCACAGGTCCTTTCCGGAAGCCGTGCAGGCGGCCTGGGCCTCGGCGTTGTTGTCGGCCACCCGCCAGGGCACGACCCCGTATCGGGAGGTGGCGTAGGAGCTGTCCGAGCCCGAGCTCATCTCGTCCGCGTCCGGCCGGGAGGCCTCGTAGATATCGATGCAGAAAAGGTCCTTGATCGAGACCATGCCCTCGGGGCAGTCGATCGGATCGCCCCTGGGCTCGCAGCGGTGCTCGACGTTGCAGATCTCGCCCTCGTCGCAGTCCGCGTCCGACTCGCAGGCCCAGCGCTTGCAGCGGCCCGTGGCCAGGTCGCAGCTGCTGCCCGCCCCGCACTCGAGGTCCTCGAAGCAGACCTCGTCCACGAGGCAACCCGGGACGAGCAGCAGGCAGGGCAGAAGGACGAGCCGGCTTCGATCTCTCCACGCCATCAGGCTGTCATCTTAGAGGGCCGGGCGGCCGCCGTCAATGACGCGTTCGGCCGCCGTTCCGGCTGCTTGCCGATCAAGCCACTGAAAAAGAAAGGATTCCATCACCCATCCCGCCAGCGCCGAAAAGTTCCGATCCGGGGGACCTTTGAACTTGCGCTCAGGGCTGCGGATCCACGCCCGGGGTCCAGCAGCATCGGAAACCCGCATACAGCGCGCTCCAGGTCGCATTGAAGGTGCACTTGAGCCGCTCGCGGGCGCCGGCGCAGTTGAACGCCCCGCCCCGGACCTGGTAGCCGCCGGCGCTGGTCTCCACGATCTCCCAGGCGTTGCCGGCCAGGTCGAAGACCCCGTAACTATTGGTGCAGTCCGGGAAAGTGCCGCAGGGCACGTCGTGGAACGACTCGAAGGTGTAGCCGCAGTTGGCGCCCAGGGGGCAGTCGGCGAGGTCGATGCCGTGCTCGATGCAGTAGTCGTCGCAGAAGGTGTCGACGCAGTTGCAGGTCTCGACGTCGAAGACATCGCCGAAGAAGTAGCTGTGCCCCTCGGGCCCGATGCAGACCGTGAACCACTCCTGCTCGGTGCACAGGTGCTTGCCGGCGTTGCGGCAGGCCTGCTTGAAGAGATCGAAGACCGAGCTGTCCATGGGGTTGTGCCACCAGGGCATGACGCCCTGGCGGGAGACGGCCCGCGAGCAGTCCTCTCCCATGTCCGTCTCTGTGGCGTCGGGCCGCGAGGCCTCGTAGATGTCCATGCAGTAGCGGTTGTCGATCGCCACCATGGCCTCGGGGCACTCGATCGGCCCGGCAAAGACGCAGCGCCCGTCCTGGCACACGAGCAGCTCGCTCCTGCAGTCCTCGTCGCGCGTGCAGGCGATGTCGACGCAGGTCTGCGTGTCCGGATCGCAATGCTTGCCCAGGCCGCAGTCGTCATCCGACCTGCACTCCGGCTGCGGCTCGACGCACAGGCCCAGGCTGCGGTCGCAGATCCGATCGCCCTCGCAGTCGGTATCCTCGTAGCAGACGCCCTCGATCAGACAGGCCCCGCCCAGGCCGAGCGCGATCGTCGAAAGCAGCACCTTCCATCTCATTCCCATCTCCGCTCTCCCGGATCCGACTCTAACGCGTTTCCGCCAAGATCGAAAGCCATGCGGGATCCCGGTGCGCCGGATTGGAGCAGCCCGGCTCGGAGATGCACCGTTCCGGCGCGCTCGATCGGAGACGGCGGGCCTAAAAAGAACGCGAAATCAAATAAGTTGACCTCGCAAAAAGTCGCTTCGCGACTTTGCTCGGCGGGGGAGGGACCTTCCCTCCCCCGCCACTTGAAGTGAATTCAAGTGGT
>JAFGRB010000004.1 GCA_016935365.1 Deltaproteobacteria bacterium | reverse complement strand
TATTCCAGCAGCGAGGGGGCTTTGCGAAAGCCCCCTGAGAGTGACTAAGCCCCAAAACAAGTGCAGCGCACTTGTTTTGGGTCTAGTCCAGCCCCTGACGCTTTCGGAGGATCTTCTTGGCCGCCCCGGCCAGAGAGCTGGAGATGCTCTTGCTCGTGGCGACGTTCTTCAGATCCGGGTTCCGCAGGTTGTTGAGGAAGCGCATGGCCAGGGCCATCGGCGTCTTCGGGTTCTGCACCAGGGCGACCTTGACCTGGTAGGAACGGGTCCACTCCCGCTTGTTGGCGATGATCCGGATGACATCCTCGGACACGGCCCGGTTGGAGGCGATCACGGCCGCCTCCGCCTCGTTGACGCCTGGGTTGCTGATGGCTGCGGTGCAGACGACCTTGTTGCGCTCCTTGATCAGCTGGGAGCGGACCGTCTTGTTGCCCTTCTGGGCCAGGGCGACTTTCTGGGCGATGGTCATCCTGGACAGGCGCTGCAGGAGTGTCACGCGCCGCCGCTCCGCCGCCTCATCGTCCTCGTCGTAGTCCTCGTCGGACTCCATCAGGAGGTCGTCGGGCAGCGACTCGAGGATCACTTCCTGGAGGCGCTCCTGCTCCTCCTTGGCCAGCGGGACGCCCTTGATGCGGGCCCTGGCTTCCTCGAAGGCATCGAGGTCTTCGAACTGCATGCCCGTGCGGACCGCGAAGTCCATCATCCGGTCGACCTGGGCCTTGCTGATGTCCGGATTCTCGAGGCACTTGGTGACGATGCTCGTGTGCCGCAGCATCCGGACCTGGTTCTCCAGGATGATGCCCAGCAATCGACTGCTCACCTGGTCCGCGAGGTACTCGAAGGTCTCGTCCGGCGTCGCCTGGTTGATGAGGATGGCCTCGAAGATCTCCTCGTTCTCGGGCAGGGTGCGGGCGAGGTGATCCAGCACCAGCGGGTGCAGCGCTTCCGACAATGCGCCCTTGAGTATCCGCTCCGGGAGTCCGACCAGGCTGTCGATGGCCGCCGACTCGATCTTGTCGTCCTCGTCGTAGGACAGGGCGGTCAGCACCGTGACCATGTCCCGGGGGCCCATGGGCACCATGCCGCGGGCGGCCATCAGGCGCAAGGGGGCCGGGGCCTTGGGATCGATGTGCTTGCGGAGGTTCTCCGAGACCGCCGATGCGGGAATGGGGCTCGCCATCTTTCGCCCCTCCACTTTCGAGGACGCTCAGTCCTCCTCGTCCTTCTTGGGCCTGTACTGGGCGATGACCTGCTGGGCCACCGCGTGGGGCGCTTCCTGATAATGCGAGAACTTCATGGTGAAGCTGCCCCGCCCGCCCGTCCTCGAGTCCAGGTCGGGCGAGTACATCAGGATCTCGGCCAGGGGGACCTGGGCCCGGATCGTGGAGCGCTTGTTCTTGGACTCCATGCCCAGCACGCGTCCGCGGCGGCCGTTCAGGTCGCCCATGATGTCTCCCATGCTCTCCTCGGGCACCACGATCTCCATCTCCTGGATCGGCTCGAGCAGGATGGGCGCCGCCTTGTCCATGGCCGCCTGGAAGCCGATGCTGGCGGCCCGTTTGAAGGCCATCTCCGACGAGTCCACCTCGTGGAAGGACCCGTCGTAGAGCGCGCACTTGATGTCGACGACCGGGAAGCCCGCCAGGAATCCCCGGGCCATCGCCTCCTGGACGCCCTTCTCGACCGCCGGGAAGAACTGGCTCGGCACGCTGCCGCCCTTGATGCGCTCCTCGAACTCGAAGCCGGAGCCGCGGGGCTGGGGGCTGAGCTCGAGCCAGACGTCGCCGAACTGGCCCCGCCCGCCGGTCTGGCGCTTGTGGCGACCCTGGGCCTGGGCCTTCTTGGTGATCGTCTCGCGGTAGGGGACCCGCGGTGTCTCCAGCGTGACCTCCACGCCGAAGCGTCGCTTCATGCGCGAGACCGAGATCTCGATGTGCGGAGCGCCGGTGCCCGAGAGCAGGAAGTCCTTCGTGTCCTGGTGCCGCGTGACCTGGAGCGTCGGATCCTCGACCCGCATGCGGTTGAGGCTCGAGCCCAGCTTGTCCTCGTCGCCCTTGCTCTTGGCCTTGATGGCGTACGAGATGACGGGCTCGGGGGGCTGGATGGAAGGGAAGCGAAGCGGTGCGTTCTTGGAGCCGCAGAGCGTGTCGCCGGTCGAGGTCTTCTTGAGCTTCAGCACCGCGGCGATGTCGCCCGCCGGCGCGATGGCGATCTGCTCGGTCTTCTTGCCGGTCACGGACAGCAGTGAGCCGACCCGCTCCTCGGTCTCGCTCGAGGCGTTGTAGACCTGGCTGTCGCTCGACACCGTCCCGGAGAAGACGCGGAAGAGCGACATCGTGCCGCCCTGGGCGTCGGCGGTCTTGATGACCAGGGCGAGCGGAAGGCCGTCCTCCTTGGGCTCCAGCTCCGTCTCCTCCTCGCCCTGGAAGACCTTGATGGCGGGCCGCTCGGTGGGGGCGGGCAAGTGCTCGGCGATGAAGTCGAGCAGGAGCTGCACGCCCATGTTATGGCTGGCCGAGCCGAAGAACGCCGGGAAGAGCACGCAGCGCTTGGTGGCGGCGGAGAAGCCCGCGGCGATCTCTTCCGCGCTCAGCTCGCCGGCCTCGAGGTACTTCTCCAGCAGCTCGTCGCTGCTCTCGGCGATCTTTTCGACGAGCGCTTCGCGGGTCTTCGCCACCACATCCGCGAGCTCGGCGGGCGGATCCGTCTTCTCGATCTTGCCGCTGCCGTCCTTGTCGAAGAGGAAGGCCTGTCCACTCAGCACGTCCACGACGCCCTTGAAGTCGGCCTCCTTGCCGATCGGCACCTGGACCGCCACCACGTCGGCGGACAGCTCGGACCGGATCTCTTCCAGGGTCTTGTCGGGATCGGCCCGCTCCCGGTCCATCTTGTTGATGAAGACGACCCGGGGGAGTCCCAGCTCCTCGGCCCGCTCCCAGACGCGCACGGTCTGGACCTCCACGCCGTCCGGTGCGCTGACCAGCAGCACGGCCGAGTCGGCCGCGGTCATGGCCAGGCGGGTGTCGTAGATGAAGTTGCCGTCTCCGGGCGTGTCCAGCAGGTTGATCTTGTTCTTGTTCCACTCGATTGCGCCCGTGGACGTGGCGATCGTCATGCTGCGGGCCGTCTCCTCAGGCTCGAAGTCGAAGGTGGACGTCTTGGCGTCGACGCTGCCCAGCCGGGTCGTGACCTTGGCGTCGAAGAGAAAAGCCTCGCCCAGCGATGTCTTGCCCGAGCCCTTGTGGCCCACGAGACAGACATTCCGGATGTTCTCGGGATCGTACTTCTTCATTCATGCCTCCGCGATGGGGAGTTGCTCTCGAAGGGCTCACACAATATGCGAGGCCTTCGGGGCTGTCAACCACGAAGAATGGCGACGGGCCGACCGGGCGGGGCCCTCAGCGGTTGCGCTCGTGGATGAGCCGGAGCCCTCGCAGGGTGAGCAGGTTGTCCACCTCGGTGACATGACGCGATGCAGTGGCGATGAGCTTGCCCAGCCCGCCGGTCGCCAGCACGCGGGCCTGGCCTCCCAGCTCGGCCTGCATCTGGTCGATCAGGTGATCCACCAGCCCCACATAGCCGTAGAAGATGCCCGACTGGATGGCCGCCACCGTGTTGCGTCCGATGACCGCGTCCGGCCGGGCGAACGGCACCCTGGGCAGCTTGGAGGCCTGCCGGAAGAGCGCCTCCATCGAGATGCTGATGCCCGGGGCGATGGCGCCGCCCAGGTAGGATCCCTGCTCGCTGATGGCGTCGAAGGTGGTGGCCGTACCGAAGTCGACCACGATGAGCGGGCCGGGATGCCTGTCCAGGGCCGCCACCGCGTTGACGATCCGATCGGCGCCCACCTCACGGGGGCTGTCGTACTCGATCCGCAGGCCGGTCTTGACGCCCGGCCCCACCACCAGGGGCTTGACCCGGCAGTAGTCCTCCAGCATGTGGATGATGACCCACTCGAGCGGCGGCACCACGCAGGCCAGCACCGCCGCGTCTACGTCCTCGAAGGACAGGCCGGCCATCGAGAGCATCTGCGCGACCAGGGCTCCGTACTCGTCGGCGCTCCGACCTGATACCGTCCCGATCCGCCAGTGGCGGACCAGCTGCGGCCCTTCGTAGGCACCCAGGACGATGTGGGTGTTGCCGACGTCGATGGCGAGCAGCATCTCAGGCCTCGGCGGCGGCGTCGCGCCGCAGGTAGACGGTCTGGGTCGGGAAGGCGATCTCGAGCCCCAGCTGCTCCACCTTGCGCATGATGGCCAGGTTGAGCTCCTGGCGGATCTGGAGGTACTCGGCCCAGACCGTCGTCTTGGTGAAGCAGTAGACGAAGATGCTCAGGCTCGTGTCCCCGAGCTCGTCGAAGTAGACCAGCCAGTAGCCCTGATCGATGCCTTCGTGCGACTCGAGGATCTCCCGGATGGCCTCGACCGCCGCTTGCATCTGATCGGCCGAGCTCTCGTAGCTCAAGCCCACCCGCATGCTGATGCGGCGCATGGGGCGTGCGGCCACGTTCTCGATGATCTCGTTGGCGATCTTGCTGTTGGGGATCGAGACCAGGGTCTTGGCGAAGGTGCGCACCCGGGTGGACCGGAAGCCCACGTCCTCGACGATCCCTTCGACGCTGGCCATCTTGATCCAGTCGCCGATCTGGAAGGGGCGGTCGGTGAAGATGGTCACCGAGCCGAACATGTTGGCCAAAGAGTCCTTGGCGGCCAGGGCAAAGGCCAGGCCGCCGAGGCCGAGGCCGGCGAGCAGCGAGCTGACCGAGTAGCCCAGGTTCTGGATGATCATCACCAGGGCCAGCGCGACGATGATCACCCGCAGCGACTTGCGGACGATCGGCACGAGCTGGTCGTCGAGCTTGGACTCGGTCTTGTCCGTGAAGCGCGTCAGGTAGAAGCAGAGGATCTCCGTGGCCGAGTACAGGAACCAGGCCCCGTCGAAGATCAGCAGGCTCGTGAACAGGGCGTAGGTGAAGCGCGGCACGTCGATCGGCTCTGCGGGCAGGCTGAGCAGCTCGAGCGCGAGGTAGAAGCCCGAGACGTAGACCAGGAAGAAGGCCGGCCTGCGAAAGGCGTCCAGCAACCGGTCGTCGGCCTCCCAGGCGGTCTTGGCGGTCAGGCGCCTCAGCCAGACGTCGATCGCGTGCTTGACGATCAGGCGCAGAACGAGGGTGGCGATGATGGCCAGCGCGAAAAACACGTACTGCCAAAGGGTGTTACCCCAGAAAGTCCTGTCTAGCGTCACCGAGATCTGCTGCCACATGTCCACTCTCCCTCCGTATCGATTTCGCTCCGAGGGTTAGCAGATCCGCTCGCTCCGATCAAGCCCGCACGGGGCTCGCAGATGCGTTCTTGCGCTGGCCGAGGGGCTGTGACATACTCGGAATGTCTCGGGTTTCTTGTTTGCAGGAGCCCCCTTGATCACAGCGGCCGACACGGCGCGGATCCTGGTCGTCGACGACGATGCCAAGGTGCGCGAGGGCTTGCAGGCGCTGCTGAGCCAGGCCGGCTACGAGGTCGTGCTGGCCGAGGACGGCCGCCGGGCGCTCAGCCTGGTCCGGGAGCTGTCGCCCGACCTCGTCGTGCTCGACTTGATCATGCCGGGCTACGACGGCATGCAGGTGCTGCGCATCCTCAAGGCGACCACCTCGACCTTCCTGCCGGTCATCATCCTGACCGCCAAGAAGGACATGGACGGCAAGCTGCAGGGGCTGAAGCTGGGCGCCGACGACTACCTGACCAAGCCGGCCGACGACCGGGAGGTGCTGGCGCGGATCGAGGCCCTGCTGCGGATCAAGCGCTTGCAGGACCGGGTGGCGCCGGCGCAGCACGAGGAGCGCGACGCCGCGATGATCGATCCGGTCAGCGATCTCTACAACGCCCGCTACCTCAAGAGCCGTCTGGCCGATGAGTTCGAGCGGGCCGAGCGCTACAGCGAGCCGCTGGCCTGCATCCTGCTCCGCCTGGACGGGCTGCCCGGCCTGCACGCCGAGCACGGCGAGGCCGAGATCGAGCGGGTCATCCGCTCGCTGGCGGACGGCGTGGCCAAGAGCATCCGGGAGTTCGACGTGGCGGTCCGGGCCGCGGACGACAAGTTCGTGATCCTGCTGCCGCGGACCCACTTCAGCGGCTCGATCGCGGTCGCCAGCCGGCTGTGGCAGAAGGCGCGGGCCGTCAGCCGGCTCGGGCCGGTCGCGTTCGAGATGAGCATGGGGGTGGCCTTCTTCCCCAACCCGGAGGTCAAGACGGCCGCCGACCTGCTCGACCGGGCCTCCCAGGCCGAGAGCCGCGCCCGCGAGGAAGGCCGCGACCAGATCTGCCTCTTCCAGAACACGGCCTACTTCTACCACCCCGAGGCCGACTGATCTCCTGTACCCGGGAGCGGGTCGAGGTAGACGCCGCCCGGGCCAGAGATGACCGGCCGATCTGAAGCGATCTCCGCTGGGCTCCAGACGTCTTGAGGTTCTGAGGTTCTTGATGGGGTTCCCGTCTTGCACTGGATGTGATACACTTCCAGCGAGGCACCGTAGAAGAAGAGGGTCTGAGGAATGAGGGCTCGCCCGTCCAGGATTCTCCCCCCCCCGCAGTATTGCCTCGCACGCGAAAAAAGATACCGAAGTGAGCCGCTGAAGCTGCCTGCCTGACGGGGCGCTGACCGCGCCCCTGCGTCCTGGGGAACTGTGTATCTCTTCTGGTCTACCCGAAGGGAGGGACGAGGCATGGCACGACGATTCTCGGTACAGGCTTTTCTCTTCTTGAACTTCGCATGGCTCATGTCGAGCTCGAGCGCACTCGCCTGGAACCAGGACCAACATCGCCTGATCGTGTCGGATACGGTCGACTACATGGAGAACAATGGCGATACGTCGATGAAGATGGTCGCCGAGTGGCTTAAGTGGGCGCCGGGGTACAACCACCTGCTGAGAGGCCCCCAGGAGCTCTGGGTAGTGGTACCCGAGTGCGCGGAGGGTTACACGGCCCTATGCGCGCTTCGCGACGAGGCGGCCAACACGGACTGGTACAGGGACATGTTCATCGTCATCAAGCTGGAACAAGCGATCGAATATTGTGCGGCAATCATACCGCCGACAGTAGAGGACCTGCCGTGGTACATTCGTCATCGGCTTGCCTGTGACTACCTGAGTGTATTCACAGAGCCCGGCTTTTTCTATACGGTGGAAGGAATCATCCCGGTCTTGTTAGATGAGTTCGAAGGTCTACCGGAGCCTGGCTCGTATTCATACGGTGAGTTCGATCTCACCTCGTTGAATCACCTTGTGGGAGCGTACTACGAATCCGACATGGTCGATCGAGTCGCTGGCTGCCAGGAGCGAGAGCCAGTAGAGAACCTCGGCTACGTATTCAAGAACGACGTTCTATCCTCTTGCGACAGCGACAGCGAGGGAGACTGCGCCTGGGAAAACACGCACATGTTTGTTCTCGGGGTCATCGGCCAGTTCTGCGGAGATTTCATTAAGGTCTGTCCCGCCATGGCAGGTACCATGTACGATGGCATCACCTGCCACTACCATGGGCTTTCCGGACATTCGGCATTGGGCTTGGGCGTTAGATGGCTCCCCGTGGACAGCGTCGGCGAGTACGGTATGTGGGCCTTCAAGAATTCCGAGGATCCGGATCTGCTGATGCTCGGCCGGACACTGCACGCGTCCGCGGACGCCTTCGAGCCGCATCACAACTACCTCTATCTCGGTCGCGCGCATGCCACGTTCGAGAGCTGGGCAGACGATTTCTCGAATATCACGAAAATAGACCAGATCAACCGTCACGAGGTGGGCGAGTACGGCTTCTACAATCGGCTGATCGTCGACTACTATCTGAATAGATGGGACGACGCCTTCGACATCGACGAGAGCGCCGAGTACATCATCGCGGAGCCGGCCATGCGGGCCGCCCCGTTCCATCACGTCTCTCGCTACCATGATCCCGAGGATGAGGAGAACATAATAGAAGAGATCGATGACCAGATCACCTTCGCCCGGGCCGTGAAGTGGCAGAGTAACAACCAGGATGCCAGAAAGGCATACGCGAATGATTACGGTTGGCTCAAGACCGGAGAGATGGGGCACAACCTCTCGATTGCCGGCAACTACACGCTCCTCAAGAAGGCCTTCCGGGACTACTACCAGCGCTGGGAGAATGCGGGGTACTGCCAGGATCTCCATGAGTCGAACATGGAAGACTGGTATCGGGCAACGCCCGGGCCGCGGGTCGGCTCCAGCCCGTCGCAGATGAACTACGGCTGGCCCTATGTCTACTTCGATGAAGGGACAACCAACGAGACGCTCCACCCCTACTACAACGACACGGAGAGACACTGGACCAACCACTCGGTGATCAGCGTGACGCACACCCCACTACCAGCCGCTGAGATATGGACGAGATGGCTCGAGATCGAGCTGAGCTCGAACATAGACTGGCACAACGAGTCAGAGGGCGACCACCTCGTGCTCAGGGCGAAGTACTTCGACTTCTATACGGAGAAAGTGGGCCCTTGGGAGGATGAGTTCAAGGTCCTCAATCCCTCCGAGGCCATCGGCGAGACATTCGTGTTCGAGACCAAGCCCAACCGCAGGCTGGCGGGCGTGGAGGTCGAGCTGGTCCAGGGGCACACGTCCGACCAGGTATTCGTCGGCGGAGAAAACGGTGAGATCTACATCTTCTCGGACAACGAATGGAGCCCGGCCATGGACACGGGCACGGACGACTTGGTCAAGGGCCTGTGGGCCGCCGGGCACGATGACATCTTCGCTGCGACGGCCCGGCCTTTCGTTCAGGGAAGGGTACTGCATTACGACGGCAACCCGGAGCTCGACTGGAGCGCCATGCCGGTGCCGTCCAACCAGGGGCTCGAAGCGATCTGGGGATTCTCACCGACGGATATCTACGCGGTGGGCGACTTCTGGGGCTTCATCCTCCACTACGACGGCAGCGAGTGGTCTCTGATGCAGGCCTATGCGGGCGAGTACACGGGACTGCACGGCATCTGGGGCTCGTCTCCGAACGACGTGTTCTCCGTCGGCGCCATGGGCCACATCTACCACTACGACGGCGAGGAGTGGTCCGAGGTGGCTTGGAACTCGGACTACCTTCTCCACGACGTCTGGGGCCGGGCATACGACGACATCTACGCGGTGGGAACGGGAGGTACCGTGCTGCACTTCGACGGATACACCTGGACCGCGCTTTCCAAGAAGACCTTCGACGATCTCCATGCGGTCTGGGGAACGGATGAAGAGCTATTCATCGCGGGCGATTATGGCATGATCCTGCACCTCGATGAAACAGGCTGGTCGACGATGGACACGGGCGCGACGGAGACGCTCAGAGACGTCTGGGGCTCCGGCAACGATCACGTAGTCGCAGTGGGAGACGACGAGACCGTGCTTACCTACGACGGGGAGGAGTGGAGCCGCATCCGGGGAGGGCCTGGCTGCGAGGTCGACTTTCACGCGGTCTGGGGCGTCATGGGCAACTGCAGCCCGGATCGCAAGCTCGGGTTCAGGATAAAGAAGTTGAGAGCGGAGCTCGTCGAGGAGGAGGCCGCGGGTGGGGGCGATGTGGCCTTCGTCGACGCGGCGATCGTGGACTGGATCTTCGACATGATCCATGGAGGAGGGCTTTTCAGCACCATCGGCATCATCTGGGAGTGTCTGCCCGGCATGTCATGCGAGGATGAGCTCGTGGGCAACCTGTGGGATGCCTTCGGGCCCATGCTCGACGGTCAGGAGATCATGGACATGGCCACCGTGTTCGACGCTGTTCACGAGGCCCTGTCCGAGACCTTCGGGGTGGATGCCACCAGCCCGGCTCTCAGCGCGGCGGCACTGGTGCGGGCGGCCGAGCAGATCCACCCGGGCAGCATGCTGGAGAGCGGCCTGATCGACAAGGCGATCTCCTGGTCGCTGCTCAGGCAGGGGCTCGGCGGAAAGCGCTCCAAGGCGACCGTGACCAGGGTCATCGAGGTGGACTTCGAGCAGCCCATGGTCGGTCACCGGCGGACGCGCTGGAACCCGGACGGGACCATATTACCCGGGATGAGCGTGTCGGACATGGAGGGCTATCCCGGCTTCAGGGAAGCCACCGAGGCCGAGCTCGCGGATCTCGATTCCGCGCTCGATTACCTGCAGCTCAGACACGACTTCGAGAAGAACTACCGCATGGATCGCCTGCTGCAGCTGACCCAGGACAACGCCGCGGGCATCGTGGCCCTGCTCGAAACAGACGCAGGCGGCAAGCCTGATGTGGAGGCGAGGATCGAGATGCTGAGCGAGATGTACGGTCACTGGCTCGAGCATGCGGAGTGGCTGCGGCCTCGCGTGATCGACACGGACGGGGACGGGCTCAGAGACGTGGACGACCTCTGCCCCGGAGAGTGCGCGCGTGGCATGGACGTGAATGCGAACGGATGTATCGACAGGGCCTGCGGATTGTGGTGGGAGACGTGGACTGCCAAGATGTGGTGGGTGCCACGCATGGTGCTGTCGACGATCGCGCACTTGGCATGCACCTACGAGAGGCTCCAGCGCTGGCGTGCTGCTGCCGGAATGCTCAGATCGTACGACAGGATGCTGCGGGCCTATGCTAGAGTGGGCTGGGTGGCCAAGGAGGAGGCGGAGAGGCTGGGCCAGTTCGCCACCAATGCACGCGACGCGGACCGAGGCATTTTCGAGCGCCTCGTGTGCCCGTGAGAGGAAGCGATGACGGGCAGGACGCATCTCCTTGCGATGGCTCTCGCGCTCGCAGGCTTCGCTGTGCTGGCCGGCTGCCAGGGCTGCCCGGCGATCTTCGGGGAGTGCTTCGACCCGGACGATCCGTGCCCGAACGACATGGTATCTGACGAGTCCGGCTGCGTGTGGGATCGGTGCGCCGGGGGCTTCTACGGCGAGCTGGTCCCCTGCTGGCACACGGAGCGCGGGGCCGGTGTCTATACGCTTGCCGGGTCCAGAGGCCAGTACCTGGCCTACCAGAACGGAGAGGTGTGGGTCTACGATCTCGAGCTGGAGGAGCACAGGCGGATCTCGCCCGACTCAACCCATAACTGTTTTGATTTTCTCCAGACTGACGGGGATCGAGTGGCCTGGCTCGAGACCATGGAGTACGAGCCCAAGTGGGTCATAGACGTCTACGCAGCGGACGTCGCCACGGGCAGGCAGTGGCACGTGCCAAACCCGGAATCCCTTTACACCTCGGACTTCTCCATCTCCGGAGACAGCATAGCCCTTCTCGAGCGCTCGGATCTCGTTTGCGACGACATGTTTGAAGCGACCAAGCGAACTCTCTACCTCTACGACCTGGAGACAGAGCAGAAGACCCTGCTCATCGATCCCGACCCGGAGGAGCATGACGTGGCCGCGCCGTCGATCTCGGGCGACCGTCTCGTGTACTGGCGAGCCACCGGGAGATGCTCGGGTCGCGCCCGATCCGAGATCTGGTTCATGGACCTGGTCACAGGCGAGGAGCGGATGATCGACGACCTGACGAACATCTGGTCACCGCCGGTTCCGTGTGATTATGATTACTCGTTCAACGGGCGCTGGATCGTGTTCTGGATGGGGAGCAGCATCGTGGCCTACGACGTGGAGAATGGAGAGAAGGTCGAGGTGACCCGCTGCTCGATAGGCGACTGCCATAACTTCCTTGAAGGTGGAGTGGTGGCCTTTGATCGGGCCAACGAAGGCGGCAAGATCCAGAGGCAGGTCCACCTGTACGAGCTGGACACCGGGCACAGCATGCAGCTCACCCACCTTCGACCGTACTACGATGTCGCAGAGCCCCGCGGCATGGCCGGCCGTAGGCTGCTGTGGTCCGAGTTCCGTGGAGAGTCTATCGAGGATGCCTGCGGCAACGAGCGCAGGGCCACGGGCAGGACCATGCTCCTGTTCTGGAAGGACATCGAGTTCGACTAGCTCTCATCCCTCTTCTGCCACCCCGAAGCCGACCG
>JAFGRB010000072.1 GCA_016935365.1 Deltaproteobacteria bacterium | reverse complement strand
GCCGGTCGGCGGCGGGGCGGCGGTGTCCATCCAGACCATGGCCAAGGCCGCGCCTTCCGATCTCGACCGCATCGTCGCCCAGCTCACCGCCGCCCGCCGCGCCGGCTGCGACATCGCGCGGGTGGCCGTGCCCGACATGGCCGCGGCCGGGTCGATCGGCGAGCTGAAAGCACGATGCGGCCTGCCGATCGTGGCCGACGTGCACTTCGACTATCGCCTGGCCGTGGCGGCCGCCGAGGCCGGCGCCGACGGCCTGCGGGTCAACCCCGGCAACCTGGGCGGCGAGCGCAAGCTCGAGGCGGTGGTGGAGGCGGCGGCCGAGGCCGGGATCCCGATCCGGGTGGGGGTCAACGCGGGCTCGATGCCGAAGGAAGGCGGCGAGCGGCTCGAGGCCACGGCCGAGAACATGGTCGCCTCCGCGCTCGCCATGGCGCAGCGCATCGAGCGCCTGGGGCACGACGCGATCAAGGTCTCGCTCAAGGCCTTCGACCTGCAGACCATGGTCGCGGCCTGCAGGCGCTTCGCCGAGCGGAGCGACATCCCCCTGCACCTGGGCCTGACCGAGGCCGGGCTGCCGCTCTCTGGCGCGGTGCGCTCGGCGGCGGCGCTGTCGCTCCTGCTGGCGGACGGCATCGGCGACACGCTTCGCATCTCGCTCTGCGCGCCTCCGGAGGTCGAGGTCCGGGTCGCCCGGACTTTGCTCGCCGCCTTGGGGCTCCGGCCGGCCGCGGCCGTGGTGGCCTGCCCGACCTGCGGCCGGACGCGCGCGGAGATCGCCCAGGTGGCCGGGCGGGTCGAGCAGCGGCTCGCCGCGAGCGGGCTGGAGCTCGTGGTGGCCGTGATGGGCTGCGAGGTCAACGGGCCCGGCGAGGCGCGGGCCGCGGAGCTGGGCATCGCTTACGGCTCGGGCGGCCAGGGCCTGGTCTTCGAGCGCGGGCAAGTGGTGGACAAGCTGCCCAACGAGGAGCTGGAAGCCGCGCTCGCGGCGCGCATCGAGGCGCGGGCCGAGGAGGTAGAGAGGAGCCATGATTGATGGACCCGCAAGAAGTCCATCGACGGCCGGCGCCGGGAGGCGCCGGCCCAAGAGGGGTTGGAGCCACTTGAATTCACTTCAAGTGGCGGGGGAGGGAAGGTCCCTCCCCCGCCGAGCAAAGTCGCGAAGCGACTTTTTGCGAGGTCGATATGGCTGACAAGCTTCGATTCACCGAGCAGGGGGAGCTGGTCGTGGCCGCAGACGAGCTCGGCAAGCTCGGCTCGGCCGAGCCGGGCGCGCTTCGCCTGCTGCACCTGCAGGATGATCTGCTCATCGGTGCCCAGGCCCAGCCGGGGCTTCGCGCCCACCCCGTGCTCTACGGAGACCTGCGCTTGCTGCACGTGGCCGAGGTGATGGCCCTGATCTCGTCGATGCGCAAGGACGGCGTGCTGAGCCTGCTCGTGCCGCACGCGCGCAAGAGCGTCTACTTCTCCGAGGGCGAGGTGGTCTACGCGAGCTCGACCGTCGAGGACGACCGGCTGGGCGAGGTGCTGTGGCGCAAGGGCCTGCTCTCGCTCGATCAGCTCGCCGAGGTCCACGATCTGGTCACCCCCGAGCGCAAGCTGGGGGCGGTGCTCGTCGACCTCGAGATGCTCAGCCCCCGCCAGCTCTACGACGGCATCCGGGAGCAGGTGCTCGAGATCGTCTACAGCACCTTCCACTTCCAGCGGGGCGAGTTCATCTTCACCGGGCGCAAGCCCACGCTGCGGAGCTCGGTGCGGCTGGACGTCGACACCCGCGAGGTGATCCGCGAGGGCGTGCGCCGCGTCCAGGAGCTCACCCGGCTCGAGGAGCTCTTTCCGGACCGCCACGCCGTGCCGGCCGTCCGGCCGGTGGTCGTGGACGTGGCGCTCGGAGAGCACGAGCGCCAGATGAAGCAGCTGGCCGACGGGCGGCGCAGCGTGGCCGAGCTCGTCGAGGCGAGCCGCCTGGGCGAGCTCGAGGCGCTCAAGGCGCTGGCGAGGCTTCGCCGCCTGGGCGTGGTGGACCTGCTCGGGCGGGGAGCGCCCGGGGCCGCCACCGAGGGCGAGGGCTTGCCGGAAGCGCTGCGCGCGTACGCCGATGCGCTCCAGTTCATCTTTCGCGAGCTGGAGCAGCGCACGGGCAGCGCCGAGCGCCTGGAGGACTTCCTGGGCAACCCGTCGCCGGCCTTCCGGGCGGTCTTCCGCAACGTGGGCTTCGAGCCGTCCGGCCGGCTCGACGTCGAGACCCTGATGCGAAATGCGAGGCGGCTCACCGCACCGGAGTCGGGTGGCGAGCGATCGGGGCGCGACTCCGCGCTGGAGCTCGCCCAGAATGCCCTGCGCGCGCTCGTCGACTACGCGGCCTTCCAGGCCATGGACCTGCTCGACGAGGAGACCTGCGACGCCCTGACGCGCGAGCTGGACCGGCTGCGGGACAGAGCGGCCGGCCAGGCAGAGGGCGATGGGGGAGCGCCATGACGCGCAGCACCGATTTTTCCGATCCGGCCCGGCGCATCATCGTGGCCCTGGACGTCTCCGGACGCGAGGAGCTGCTCCAGCTCATCAGGACCCTGCGCGGGACGGTGGGCATGTTCAAGGTCGGAAAGCAGCTCTTCACCGCGCTGGGGCCCGAGGCGCTCGCGCTCATCAAGAAAGAGGGTGGTGAGGTCTTTCTGGACCTGAAGTTCCACGACATCCCCAACACCGTCGCCGGCGCAGTCCGGGCCGCCTGCCGCCACGGCGTGGCCATGCTGACCGTGCACGCGTCGGGCGGCCGGGCCATGCTCGAGGCGGCCGTGCAGGCCGCCCGCGAGATGGTCTCGGCCCCGCTGGTGATCGGGGCCACGGTGCTGACCAGCCTGGGGGCGCAGGATCTGGAGTTGATCGGGCTCGCCGGTCCGCCCGAGCAGGCCGTGCTGCGCCTGGGCGGGCTCGCGATCGAGGCGGGCCTGGACGGGCTGGTGGCCTCGGCCCGCGAGCTCACAGCGCTCCGGGCCGAGTTCGGCAAGCAGCCCTTTTTGGTCACCCCCGGCATCCGGCCCAAGGGCGCGGCGGCGCACGACCAGCAGCGGGTGGCCACGCCGCTCAAGGCGGTCTCGGACGGCGCGGACTTCCTGGTCATCGGCCGGCCCATCACCCGGGCCGACGATCCGCTGGCCGCGGTCGAGGCGATCGTGGACGAGCTGGTCGAGGCGGAGTGAGGGGCTCATGTCGTCTCGCGGGCGCCGATCCGCGATGCGGGGCGATGCGGTGCGGCCGGTGGGCGGGTGAAGCATGAAGCACGAGACGAGGGAAGCCGGCACGGTCATCTACGGCATCAACGCGGTTCTCGAGGCGCTGCGCGCGGGCGCGGCGGTGTCGGAGATCCACCTGGCGACCAACCTGAGGCAGGAGGTCCGCGCGGAGATCGAGGACCTCGCCCGGGAGCGCGGCGTGACCGTGCTGCGGGCCGACCGGCGCGAGCTGGATCGCCAGAGCGGCGAGGGCGTCCACCAGGGCGTGGTGGCGCTCGGCGGCCCGGCATCGCACGTGTCCCTGGATGCGCTCGCCGAGGGCGGGGGCTCCGGGCGGCGCGTTCTGCTGTGCCTGGACGAGGTCCAGGATGTTCGGAACCTGGGCGCCCTGGCCCGCTCGGCCCTGGCCTTCGGCGCGGCCGGCCTGGTGCTCCCCGAGCGCCGCAGCGCGCCGGTGAGCCCGGCGGCGATCAAGGCCTCGGCGGGCGCGCTCTGCTACCTGCCGGTGGCCAGGGTGAAGAACCTGGCCCGCGCCCTGGAGCGGCTCAAGAAGCGAGGCTACTGGGTGACCGGTGCGGTCCTGGATCCGGATGCACCGGCGCCCTGGGAGCTGGATCCCGGCGAGCGGGTCGCGCTGGTGCTCGGCTCCGAGGGCGGCGGGCTGCGGCGCGGCATCGCCTCGCAGCTCGATCACCGGGTGCGGGTTCCCATGGGGGGGCAGTCCGAGTCGCTCAACGTGAGCGTGGCCGGGGCGGTGCTGCTCTACGAGTGGCTGTGCCGGCCGGCTCGTGATGCCTAAGTGCTCGTGAATACAATCGAATAGCCCGAGACACTCCGACCAACAAATTTCTTGACAACGCGTACGGATTCCCGTAACAGTGTGCGCTCCGTGCAGCGGGGGTAGTGTATGCAGACCTGCTGCACCTTCGCTCTTTGATTGATGATTTGCTGGCGTAGCTCAGTTGGTAGAGCAGCTGATTTGTAATCAGCAGGTCACGGGTTCGAGTCCCCTCGCCAGCTGATAATCGTTTTTTTGCTTGCCGGCACGCGAGCCGGTGCGGGATGAACCGGAGAGGTTCCCGAGTGG
Organism: Deltaproteobacteria bacterium; assembly: GCA_016935365.1. Taxonomy (GTDB): domain Bacteria; phylum Myxococcota; class B64-G9; order B64-G9; family B64-G9; genus JAFGRB01. Next base: position 191 of record JAFGRB010000072.1, on the reverse strand, counting down.
CCAAAGGGGGCAGACTGTAAATCTGCTGGCTAAGCCTTCGGAGGTTCGAATCCTCCCCTCTCCATGGCTTTCGAGCGGGAATAGCTCAGACGGTAGAGCATCAGCCTTCCAAGCTGAGGGTCGCGGGTTCGAGGCCCGTTTCCCGCTCCATTTGGGCATGCGCCCACGTAGCTCAGTCGGTAGAGCACTTC